>JANQKN010000171.1 GCA_028281065.1 Flavobacteriaceae bacterium
TATGGTCAGAAAATGAAAAATGCCTTAAAAGGAGGATGGGATGGGATTTCCGCTTTCTTCTTGGGTCTTCTTTATTTGTGGCCATTATTCCTGCTTTTGGCCATCCTTATCTTCTTTTTAAGAAGGTACTTGAGACGAAAGAAGAAAAAGGCCAAAAATTAACAGATACTTATTATACCAAACCCGAAAAGGTAATTATCTTGGGTCATAAATCTAATTGGAAACTATGAAAAACCCTTGGGTACTGCTTTTTGCGTTTGTTTTTTTGGTGGCTTGTAACAATAGTGACGACAATTCAAATGAAAATGCTACGGATGACGGCCCCACCATTACCGATGTAGAAGATCTCAACTTGGTAACGGGTTTGCTGGCGCGTGAAACACCAGACCAGAATCCGTTTGTCTTAGGAAACCCAAATGTTTTTGTGCCAAACAATTCTGTTAGAATTTATCCTACAATAGCTGCTGGCATAATCAACATTGGTGCAAATGGATTGACTATCTCAGATATCTGGGTAGTTCCTGCCGAAGCAGAAAAAATACATCAAGAAGAAGACTTCAGTGTACTTTACACAGAAAACACCTATACACAATCGGACATCGACAATAGTGCATCCTTATCCATAGGAGAGCTAAGCTCCAGTGAGGTTGCTGTAAACTTGGAGGCTTTGGCTCCTGGTTATTATCGGGTATTTGTTTTGGTAGAAGGTGTTCTTCAGTGGGAAAACTTGTACATACGAGAAGGTTCTGAAGATATAGACGACCTCATAGAGTTTTGGAATTAAAAAGTAAATGATCATGAAGAGAAGAATTTTTATACCACTCCTTGCCATAGGATTATTAATCACTTCCTCGAGTTTTAAAAACGATTTTTTTGAAATCGCCAAGCAGGTGGAGATTTTTACGACGCTCTTTAAGGAGCTCAACATGAATTATGTAGACGAGAATACTCCTGCCACCCTAATGGACAATGCTATTAAGGGAATGCTCGAAGATCTTGATCCCTACACGGTTTACTGGAACGAACAAGCGGTGGAAGATGCCCGTATTAAAAATTCCGGGACTTATACAGGGATCGGCGCATCGGTACGCACCCTTAATGACAAAATTATAATCACAGAGCCATTTAAAGATTATCCTGCCGATAAAGCGGGGTTAAAAGCGGGGGACGAAATTATAAAAATAGGCGATGTCCGCCTCTCCGACTTTGAGGATGATGCAGGGGAATTGTTAAAAGGAGCTGCAGGTAGCACCGTAGAGCTTACCTATAGAAGACAAGGAAAAACCCTAAACACAACCCTTACCCGCGAAAAAGTGGATGTAAAGGCCGTACCTTATTACAAGCTTATTGAAGGTGATATAGGTTATATCGTTTTGCAAAAGTTCAATCGCAGAACAACTGTAGAAACCAAAGCAGCATTGGAAGACTTAAAAGGACAAGGTGCAAAAAAGATCATTTTGGACGTTAGGGGAAATCCCGGTGGTTTGTTAAACGAAGCGATTAACGTAGTTAATCTTTTTGTTCCAAAAGGAGAGATAATCACGACCACCAAATCCGTGATAGAAAAATACAACAAAACCTATAAAACCCGGAACCCACCCATTGATACAGAAATCCCATTGGTGGTCTTGGTAAACGGGCGTTCGGCTTCGGCCAGTGAGATCGTTTCCGGGGGATTGCAAGATTTGGATCGAGCCGTAATTGTAGGCGCCAGGAGTTTCGGAAAAGGGTTGGTACAACGCCCAAAGAAGTTGGCTTATGGAACCCAATTAAAAGTAACCATCTCTAGGTATTATACCCCAAGCGGCCGATGTATACAAGCATTAGATTACTGGAACCGTGATGAAAACGGGGATCCGATCCGATTGGATCCTAAAGAGTACAATAAGTTTAAAACCAAAGGCGGGCGTACTGTGTATGATGGCGGAGGAATTTTACCCGATATAGAATTGGAATCGGCCAAATTCAGCCCCATTACCACAGCCCTTTTAAAAGACAATTCCATTTTCGATTTTGCAACCGAATACTACTACAAAAACCCCATGACCGATTGGAACGGATTTTCGGTAGACGATGCTTTGTTTCAGGATTTCATCAAATACCTAAAAAAGAACGGATTTGAGTACGAAACGGAAACGGAAAAGAAATTCGAGGAAGCCTTACGCAGATCCGATGACGATGAGTTGATGGAAGAAATACAATCCAGTTACAATGCCCTTATGGCATCTATAGACAAGGCCAAGGAAAAAGACCTTGTTTCCAAAAAAGCGGAAATTAAATCCTTACTTTCTGATGAGATTTTAAAGCGCTATTTCTATCGCGAAGGATTGTATGACTATCAGGTAACTCACAATCCCGAAATTTTGGAGGCGGTTGCGGTGCTGAACAATGAAAGCCGTTACCAAAAAATCCTTAAGTAATATTCACTTGCGAAGGAATGGTTAGGGGTCTTGCTGAATTTTAGTAACTTTAGGCAAAACCAACACGAAATTTAACCCGCGCCAAGCGCGAAACAAATGCAGGAATTCCTTCATTTTTTTGAAAACATGCCCATCTGGATGAAAGCCGGGTGGGTGTTTTTGGTTTTAGGTTTCTTCTGGATATTGGAAGGCTACTATTCCCTCTTTCATTTGCGCTACAAAAAGTGGAAACACGCCAAGGTAAACCTCATCCTGTTGTTGTTTGTTATGATTATAAACGCTGTTTTTGGTATCGCAACGGCAGGGGTTTTTACATGGCTTCAAACTTCGGAGTTTGGATTGCTCCACTTGTTCGAAGCCCCCGTTTGGGTAGAACTCCTTATCGCTATTTTGGTTCTGGATCTTATTGCACAGTACGGCGTGCATTTCTTCCTTCATAAAATTCCCACTTTGTGGCGACTTCATATCGTACATCACAGTGACAAGCATGTAGATGCTACTACGGGAACCCGACACCACCCTATTGATTTTATCGTTAGGGAAACCTTTGCGCTTATTGCCGTAGTGATCACGGGAATGCCCATTGCATTTTATTTTTTCTACCGCATTTTAAGCGTTCTGTTCACTTATTGGACACACGCAAACATTGCCCTGCCATTGTCTTTGGACAAAGGGTTGAGTTACCTCATTGTTACCCCCAACATGCACAAATTCCACCACCATTTCGAGTTGCCGTGGACAGACAGCAATTACGGCAATATGTTCTCCATTTGGGATCGTTTGTTTGGCACCTTTGTATACGAAGATCCCAAGCAAATACAGTATGGAGTGGATTTGGCAGACCATACCGACGACGAAAGTATTTCGATCCAATTGGGGATTCCTTTCAATAAAAATGTGAAATCGAAGAGTCGTTCACGCTAGAAGTTGCCATAAGTAATTAGCCTGCTTTTTCAAGTTTCTAGACATTGTTCCCATCCAAATCTTATCTATTTGGTTACATTTGGTGTAAAACGTTTGTTATGGGTAAGTTATTGATCTTCGGCTTTGTTTTGGCTTTTCTACCTCTTCAGGCTCAAATTGTGAACATCCCCGACCCTAACTTTAAACACGCCCTTGTCAATACAGAATGTGTAGATATTAATGGAGACGGAATAGGTGATGTCGATGCAGATACCAACGATGATGGTGAAATCCAAGTGGATGAAGCTGAGGCGGTTTACGCATTGGCGGTCTCATATAGGGATATTTCGAGTTTGGTAGGGATTGAATATTTTATCAATCTTGAGGTTCTGTTGTGTTCTTCCAACCTCATTGCCGAGTTGGATCTAACTCAAAACCTAAAAATTAGAAGCTTGGTTTGCTGGAGTAATTCACTAACAAGCCTAAATCTTTTTGAAAATATAGACCTAGAGATGTTGAATTGTTTTAACAATCCTATTATCTCATTAGACTTAAGCAATAATCCTGACTTAACGTTTTTGAATTGTTCTTCTAATTTGTTGACCGAACTGGACCTAACCCAAAACCCAAACTTAAATTATATTAATTGTTTAGACAATAGTCTTACTTTCTTGAACATTCAAAACGGAAACAATCAGATTATTAATCCCCTAATTGCCATAGACAACCCAGATTTGTTTTGTATTCAGGTGGATGATGTTGAATTTGCCAATTCCGCAAATTGGTTTATCGATGAACAATCGTTTTATAGTGAAGACTGTAGTTTGGGCACAGACACTTTCAGCGTAAATAAACCCGTAATCTTCCCAAATCCTGCAAAAGACATACTAAGAATAGACTTTAATGATCCTTTTCTAGATTCCAAAATATTCAATCTGCAGGGGGGGTTGTTGATCCAGACAAAAAATACCAGTATAGATGTGTCGGCACTATCAAGTGGAATTTATTTCATTTCGTTTTCTGTAAACGACCAAATTCTAACTAAGAAGTTTGTAAAATCCTAATTTAAGTGTCTAGGGTTTTATCATTTGTGTCTGCGGAATTTCATCTTCCAGGCACTCCTACCCTTTTTTTGGAACCCTAGATTTTCATAGAAGTGGGTTGGGTGCAGTCGAATTATTTTGACAATGCCTCCAATGCACGATTAACAATGGGTTCATAGTCGAAATTAGAACAGTTGCCTTCGCTCATAACCCTCTTGCCTTCTGTTTTTATCTCGCTAATGTCCTTTTCCCAATCAAAAAAATACACCGTGGCCTTAAAAACCTCGTTTAATTTTTTAAAATCCATGCCACCTTCGGTCTGCTCAAAATTTTCTTCAGATTCTACGATTTTTATGGGGATTCCATTGTTTAGGTAAAGGGTTGTTCTTAACCGGCCATAGGAAAGGCCTATTTCTTGAAAAACCTTGTAAATCTGTTCTCCATCGTGCGTGATTTCCAACACCCCTCCTCCATCGGTAGCAATTCCCGTAAGTTCTACCCAATCATGTTTTGTTAGAGTAAGGCCCGAATTTCCCTCTATAAAAGAAACCTCTTTGTTAATTTGTTCCTCTCTTTTCTCTTGTCCAAACAAGGAATATCCAATCACAGGAGATGAGACTATCATCAAAATTACTAAAAGGAGTTTTTTCATTTTTAGTTCATTTTCAAAACTAAATTATGAAACTCTGCTCCTTTTTAAAACAGCTAATGAGTAAACGAACGTTTTGAATTAGTAAAAGCCGGAGGCTTAGTCCGAAATAAACATCTGTATATGCGGAATCCCATCTTCCAGGTATTCCTCCCCTATTTTTTCGAACCCTAGATTTTCATAGAAACGGGTTAGGTACATTTGAGCAGACAGTTTTATAGTCGTAGTGTTGTAGTGGTCTTTTATGGCTTGAATAGAAGCATTCATGATATCGTACCCATAACCGTATTTCCGTTCGGAAGCTGCAACAGCCACCCGACCAATGGAGGCTTCTTCGAAATAATCGCCCGGCGCAAAGCATCTTGTGTAGGCCGCTATGCGGCCCGATTTTTTTCCGAAGACATGTAGCGCTTTTGGGTCCTTACCATCTACGTCCTGATAGATGCATTCTTGTTCTACCACAAAAACTTCGGATCGTAACTGAAGGATGCCATGCAACTCTTCAAGGGAAAGTGCATCGAATTTTTTTACCACGATCTCCATAGAGCGCAATCTGCTATTTAAAAATATTGGATTAAGAACAGGCTATTTTGTCTACCCTTCTTTGGTGGCGGCCACCTTCAAAATCGGTTGCCAAGAACGTTTTTACCATTTCCACCGCTTGGGGAATGGCTGTAAACCGGGCAGGAATACATAAAATATTGGCGTTGTTATGCTGGCGAATCAATTCTACGATTTCTTTGGTCCAACACAAACCAGCTCTTACTTTTTGGTATTTATTGGCGGTCATAGCTACACCATTAGCGCTTCCACAAATAAGGATGCCCCAATCTACATCGTCTTGTTCCACTGCTTTTGCTACTGGGTGAACAAAATCCGGATAGTCTACACTATCAAAACTGTCGGTTCCGTGGTTTTCTACCGCTATACCTTGAGAGTCCAAATACTTGGCGATGGCAAATTTATAATCGGTTCCTGCGTGGTCGTTTCCTATGGCGATTTTCATGATTCGAATTTTATTGTCTGCCTTCCTTAATCACTTCGGCAGATATTCTGTACAAAGATACTTTATGCAGTTTTATTTACTCGATTTTTATAATACCAATATTATCAATTCTTTACCTTTTCTTAAAACTACGGTGATAATTTAGTTAACAACATTGTTCATATTTGTTGATGTAAAATGCATAAAAATATTTGGAGATTCGTTCAGGATTTTCAGATGTAAAAAATAATGGATTTCAACAAAAAAGTTAGCCTTGATTTATTGTTGATTTTTCCGCAGCGTTCCTTCAGTTAACAACATTGGTTCTCCCGCTTTTTTATCAAAAATAGGATGTTCATATCCCTTGTTCACAACTGTGAATGAAAACGAAAATTCATTTAAATTCAGCGTCTTATCCTTGGGGTATTTTGTTCATAACCTATTCGAAAAAAAACATAAATAGAAATCAAAACAATCTCCAAAAAAGTTATACCCCTTTTCAACAACACATCATCATCATTATTTTTAATTAAAATTTCAAAAAAAAGAAAAGAGATGTTTTAATAAATGTTGAAAAAGCGGAAAAACTGTTAAACGATACGTAAGTGGGAAGGTCTGTTGTTTAAATCGTTGATGATTTCCTTTGCATTGGGAATATCGTCTTCGTGAACTTTAAGTTGAATACCTCCAATAGCGTTGGAATGGAAAGGAAGGATCCCAATAGTGGTTTCGTTCTGGAACACAAAGCGGATTCCACTTTGCTGCAGCAAATGCCTGAGTACCGTATACTCGCTGGGATAGGTGAAGATAGCTATGGTTCTATACTGTTCCATACGTACTAAAATACTAAATTTTAACATCTATTGAATGTACATTCATTGAATAAACGTACTTTTAAAAATTATTACACAAAACATGCCGAAACGGAAAAAGAGAAGTAAGAAGAAATATACCGAAGGACTTTCACAACCCATTTTAGAAATATTCCGTAAAAACCGATCCACGGGACTTAACTACAAACAGATCGCAGCCAAACTAGGTGTAAGCGATGCCAGTGGAAGGAATCATATTATAAAAACACTAAAAAAACTTCAGGGTAAAGGAACCCTTCAAGAAATAGAAAGAGGAAAATACATCCTAACCCCATCTATGAATTACCATACCGGAACCCTCGATTTAACCAGTCGGGGACAAGGCTACGTGATCGTAGAAGGAATGGAAGATGACATATTTGTAAAAAGTAAAAACATAAACCGTGCTTTGCATGGCGATGTGGTAGAAGTTTATGTCTTTAAACGAAGAAGAAGTGGAAAAGTTGAAGGCGAAATTACCCAAGTATTACAGCGAAAAAGAAAGGAATTTGTGGGAACCATTACGGTATCCGATCGTTTTGCTTTTGTGGAGTGTACTGGATACAATATGTACACCGATATTTTTATTCCTAAAAGCAAGATAAACAAAGCCAAGGACGGGGAAAAAGTGTTGGTTCGTATGGACGGATGGGAAGAGAACAGCGAATCTCCTATTGGAACCGTGATGAAAGTGTTGGGAAAACCTGGGGACCACCATACAGAGATCCATGCCATTTTAGCCCAATACGGATTGCCGTACGAATTTCCTGCAGAAGTAGAAGCCTATGCCAATGAATTGGATACTTCTATTCAAGAACAGGAAATAAAAAAACGAAGGGACATGCGGGAGGTACTCACCTTTACCATAGATCCTAAGGATGCTAAGGATTTTGATGATGCCCTTTCGTTTGAACGTCTGGAAAATGGAAACTACGAAATAGGAATCCACATTGCGGATGTTTCCCATTATCTAAAACCAGGAACTGTGTTGGATGATGAAGCCTACGAACGGGCTACTTCCGTATATCTGGTAGATCGGGTAGTGCCTATGTTGCCTGAAATTTTAAGTAATGGTGCTTGTTCGTTACGACCCCATGAAGAAAAATATACCTTTTCGGCTGTCTTCGAAATGAACGATAAAGGAAAGGTCGTGAACCAATGGTTTGGACGAACCGTTACCTATAGCGATGCCCGTTTTGCTTACGAAGAAGCACAACACATTATTGAATCCACTGTCTCCTCGAGTGCAGTCGAGAGGTCCATTCCTGCAGATATTTCGCTCACGGGAAAAACTTACGAAGTAGATTCCAACATAGCCGAAGCCGTATTGGAATTGGATCGTTTGGCAAAGATCCTTCGAAAAGAACGCATGCATGAAGGTGCCATTTCGTTCGATAAAGTAGAAGTAAAATTCCATTTGGACGAACATAACGAACCCGAAGGAGTATATTTTAAAGAAAGCAAGGATGCAAATAAATTGATTGAAGAATTTATGTTATTGGCTAACCGAAGTGTAGCTGCCTTTATTGGAAAACAAAGTCCGAAAAAAACCTTTGTGTATCGGGTTCATGATGAGCCAGATGATGAAAAGATTGCAGCTCTGGAAAATATGATCAAGCGGTTTGGATATAAACTCAATACCCAAAACAGACAAAGTACCGCAGCTTCCCTTAACAAACTACTGAAAGATGTACAGGGACGAAAAGAACAAAACATGATCGATACCTTGGCCATACGAAGTATGAGCAAAGCAGTGTATACCACCAATAATATTGGGCATTACGGTTTGGCGTTCGATTATTATACTCACTTCACCTCTCCTATCCGAAGGTATCCCGATGTCATGGTACATCGTTTACTACAGTACTATTTAGACGGAGGTAAAAGTGCCAAGGAAGAGGAGTATGAAGATAAATGCCAACATTCCAGCGATATGGAACAATTAGCAGCCAATGCAGAACGCGATAGTATTAAGTACATGCAGGTAAAATACATGCAGGACCATCAGGACGAAGAATTTTTGGGTGTAATTTCCGGGGTGACCGAATGGGGGATCTATGTAGAAATTATTTCCAATAAATGTGAAGGAATGGTTCGCTTGGGTGATTTACAAGACGATCATTATACCTTCCATAAAGACGAATTTGCGGTAATTGGCGACCGAACCAAAAATGCGTATACCTTAGGTGATGAAGTATATGTAAAAGTGAAGAATGCCGATTTGGTCAAAAAACATTTAGATTTCAAGATGTTAGGGCATCGTGAATGATTTTTTTCGGAGATTAGCTTTTTAAAATAGTAATAGATATGAAAAAAATAATTTTCTTTTTTGCATTGTGCTTGATGGTTTTTTCAAGTTCTTATGCGCAGAATTTTAATGAAATAGCAGAGTATCAGTTTACAACTCCAGAAAGTTACAAGACTGAAGAACCCAAGGTACTTTTATGTGCTAATTACTTGTTCAATCAACCCTCTAATGTTGGTGAATTGTATCGTCAGGTCTCTTTGGGTTATATATTGAAATGGATGGAAGGAACTCCAGATTATACATTCGATCTTGATTCGAAAGCCCTCGAATTAACCAAAGGAAACCAAGATCTTTTTGGTTTGTACCTAGCAGCAATGACAAAAGCAGTTCTGGAAAACAAAGGGGAAGCCTTATCCGGTGATCAGGTATATGATAAAGCAGTAGACATTCTGGTGGATTATTGTAGTGATTCCAATAATAAAATGAAGCCTTCTAAAAAATTGAAAAAGATTATAAAAAGTAGGAAATCCTAGTACCATGAGAGTATTCTCATTTTTAATAATTCTCTCTCTTTTTTCAATTGTACATGCGTATGGTCAAGAATATTTTGAGGGTGAAATACAATTCAAAATAACGTACGATTCCAAAAGCATTCCTGTAGAGTATTTTGTAAAAGAACTTGGAGATTCTTTTACTGCGTATGTTAAGGAAGATAGGTATGTAATGCAGTATCATGGGACAGGCGAATTGGGTTGGACCAAGATTATTGTTAGGTTAGACGAAGGATATACCTATACAGAATTCGAAAAGAATGATACGATACGTAAATCTAAATTTGGAAGTGAAAAAAATAATTTACTAACGATAAGGCGCAATACTGAAACGAAGAAAGTTTTAGGGGAAAATTGTGAATCTGTAACTATTTACTATCAAATACTAGATAAAACTTCTCCATTTAAGAGCGTAAAAGGAACCTATTATTTTAACCCTAAGTATAAGTTGAATCCTGAACAGTATAAAAACTATACAGATGGGTTTTGGAATCTTTATGCAAAAGAAGCTGAATCTTTAAGCCTACGAAATGAAACGGAGTTTTATCCGTTATTTAAATTTGTACAAGAAGCAGTTTTTGTAGAGGAAAAAGAAATACCTCTAAAAGTATTTGAGCTAAACAAAAGGAAGGTCATTGTTGAAAAATGATTTGATTTTGTAAAAGACTGTAACATTCACTTCAAAAAACACTCTTTAGGGTGTTAAAAACGTAAAAAATACTCGCCTTTGCTGGTTAGCTTTGGCGGATTATAAGAAAGACACATCATGAAAAAAATAGTAACATTCTGCCTAGCCCTAACCACTTTTTCCTTAGTTGCCCAACGCCAAGTTGTTAAAGAAGTAGGCGATTTCCACGAGTTGAAAGTTTTCGATCTTATAGAAGTGAATCTCATTCAGTCCGATGAAAACAAAGTAGTTATCAAAGGAGAAAACACCTACGATGTAAAAGTGATTAACCAAAACGGAAAACTAAAACTCCGTATGGAATTGGATACCCGTTTTCATGGAGAAGACACGTACATAGAGGTATATTTCAAGGAAATAGAAACCATAGACGCCAACGAAGGGGCACAGATTGTAGCCAGCGAAATGATAGAACAGGACGAGATCGAACTAAAAGCCCAGGAAGGGGGTCGTATTAAAGTAGGCCTACAAGTAGATAGGACCAAGGTTCGAGCTGTCACGGGCGGTATTGTACAAGCATCTGGTTTATCCAAAAGCCAGGAAATAAAGATCAATACAGGAGGTGTTTTCGAAGGTCGTGAATTACTTACCAAAAAAACCAAAGTGGGAATCACTGCAGCTGGTGAAGCCGATATCAATGCCAGTGACAAAGCGGAGATTCGTGTAACTGCTGGAGGTGATGTTTACGTATACGGAAACCCAAAGGAAATAGACGAAAAAAGATTAGCTGGTGGCCGCATCTTTATAAAAGACTGATATTTTTTAAATTTATCTTGTCGCCCTGAGCGTAGTCGAAGGGTTTTACAGACAAGATAAATGAATAACAAATAAACCCTCAAGCAACCCAAAAGTAATTTGTACTTTTACAGGATGCTTGAGGGTTTACCATATGCAGCTCTATACGGATTCCTATTGGCCTTTGCCATAGGCCCTGTTTTTTTTACTCTTATAGAGACCAGTATCACCAAAGGTTTTAGGGCTGGTCTTTTCTTTGATCTTGGGGCGATCTTTGCTGATATCATTTTCATCATCATTGCCTATTTCAGTACCAATAAAATCCTGGAACGCGTTAAAGACGATCCTGCATTGTTGGTTTTTGGAGGGGCTATTCTCATCGCGTATGGAATTATTTCCTACATCCGCACCGTTAAATCCTTTATAAAAATCGTTCGCGAGCACTATGCGGTGAACGTAAAGAAAAATCTATGGGGATTGTTCCTAAAAGGTTTCCTGTTAAACTTTGTAAACTTTGGGGTATTGGCAGGTTGGATAGGCACCTTGATTATGGCCAATGCATTAACCCATTCCGAAAACGGGGTGTTTTTGTTTTTGCTTACCGTTTTGGTCACCTTTTTCTTAACCGATTTGGCTAAGATTTCTCTGGCTAAAAAGCTGAAAAGTAAAATGACTCCACGATTTATCTTTAAAACCAAAAAGTGGGTGAGTATCCTTATCATCATCTTTGGTGTATTCCTTTTGGTTGAAGGTATCTTCCCGGACCAGGTACAAAAAGGACTGGATAGAATTCCAAAAACCAAGCTTCCCCTTAAGAAATAACCAAGTTTTATAAAACAAAAAATCCAGCCGTACAGCTGGATTTTGTTGAGGCGTCTAGCGGATTCGAACCGCTGTACAAGCTTTTGCAGAGCTCTGCCTAGCCACTCGGCCAAGACGCCATTAATTAGGAAGGCAAATATAAAAAGAATAGGTTTAATAAACCTAATAAATCCCGATTAACGTTGGGACTTCATGGTTACACTCACCTCCTCCACATCACCACCAATAGGTGGATTGAGTTTTGAAATAGTGACTTTGGCTTTATCCACCAAATCGATTTCCTTAAAAATACGATCAATAATACGCTGTCCAACATGTTCCAACAACTTGGACCGAACCGCCATTTCGTCCTTTACAATATGCTGTAAATGCACATAATCCACGGTATCCTTTAAATGATCGGACGTAGCAGCTTCCGATAGGTTTGCTTTTACCTTTAGGTTTACCAAGTAATCGCTCCCTATTTTTTCCTCTTCGATCAAGCATCCGTGGTTGGTAAAAATCCGAATGTTTTTTAGCGTAATCGTACTCATGTAAAAAGTTTTGGCAAAGATACTTTTTTCAAGTTATTGGTTAACTTTGCAGCTGCTATTCAGGGCTTATCCTGAATGTTTTTTATTATGTCAGAAGAAAACAAGCCGCTCAATTTCATAGAGCAGATCATAGAAGAAGACTTAAAGAACGGATTGGATCCCAAAAAGCTCCGTTTCCGTTTTCCACCCGAACCCAATGGCTATTTACATATTGGACATACCAAGGCTATTGGGATTAGCTTCGGTTTGGGCGAAAAGTACAATGCCCCTGTTAACCTTCGTTTCGACGATACCAACCCTGCCAAGGAAGAACAGGAATATGTAGATGCCATAAAAAGGGACATCGCTTGGTTGGGATACCAATGGGCCAACGAATTGTATTCTTCAGACTACTTTCATCAATTGTATGAATGGGCAGTGCAAATGATCAAAGAAGGCAAAGCCTATGTAGATTCCCAATCCAGTGAAGCGATGGCAGAGCAGAAGGGAACCCCTACACAAGTTGGGACCAACAGCCCGTACAGGGATCGTTCCGTAGAAGAAAACCTGGATATTTTTGAGCGGATGAAAAATGGAGAATTCGAAGAAGGCACCCATGTTTTGCGCGCCAAGATCGATATGGAAGATCCCAACATGCTTATGCGGGATCCACTTATGTACCGCATCCTCAAAAAATCGCACCACCGCACAGGTGATGAATGGTGCATTTATCCTATGTACGATTGGACCCACGGCGAAAGTGATTATATAGAACAGATTACCCATTCGTTGTGTTCGTTGGAGTTTAAACCCCACCGAAAACTATACGATTGGTTCAAGAACCAAGTGTTTGCATACAGTAAGGACGAATATCCAAGACTACCCAACCAGACCGAGTTTGCGAGGCTTAACCTAAGCTATACTATCATGAGCAAACGTAAATTGCTGAAATTGGTAGAGGAGGGCATTGTAAACGGATGGGATGACCCACGTATGCCTACCATTTCGGGATTACGCAGAAGGGGGTATACTCCACAAGCCATTAGAAAGTTTGTGGAAACCGCTGGTGTGGCCAAAAGAGATAATGTTATTGACGTTTCCCTATTGGAGTTTTGCATACGCGAAGACCTGAACAAAAAAGCCAATCGGGTGATGGCGGTACTGGATCCTGTAAAGTTGGTCATTACTAATTATCCCGATGGAAAGGAAGAAATGCTTACTGCGGAGAACAACCCCGAGGATCTTACAGCAGGAAGCCATGAAGTACCTTTTTCAGGCGAACTGTACATAGAGAAAGAGGACTTTAAGGAAGAGGCAAGCAGCAAGTTTTTCCGTTTAACCCTTGGAAAGGAAGTACGGCTCAAGAACGCCTACATCATAAAAGGGGAAAGCGTAGTGAAGGATGCAGAAGGTAACATTACCGAGATTCACTGCACCTACGATCCAGATAGTTTGAGTGGTTCCGGTACCGAAGCCAGCTTACGAAAGGTGAAAGGAACCCTACACTGGGTTTCGGTTGCCCACGCTAAGACCGCCGAAGTACGTGTGTATGATCGATTGTTTAATGACGAAGCACCCGATGGACACAAGGACAAAACATTTATGGATTTCATCAATCCCGATTCCCTTACGGTTTCTGAAGCCTACATAGAACCGTTTTTGGCCAACGCACAATCTGGGGATCGTTTTCAGTTTCAGCGATTGGGATACTTTAGTGTGGATGATGATAGTACCCCAGAGCGCTTGGTATTTAACAAAACAGTTGGTTTAAGGGATTCCTGGGCGAAGAAGAAGCCTGTGGAAAACAAACCACAGCCGCAACCCAAGCCTCAGGCCCAACATCAGCGACCTGCCATAGAAGAAATTAAAAAGCTGGGTAAAAAGTACACCAACTTACCTACTGAGAAGCAGGCAGCCACTAAAACCAAAATACAGGAATTAGCAGCCAACGTTCCTTATGAAGATTTGGAACCGTTATTTGCTACAGCTGCCAAGAAAGCTGGTACCCGGATAGCAGCCATGATTACATTGGGTGTGCTGTTGGAGAACGGGCAGGAAAAAACTGCCTCAGCTTCAGAGTTTATAGAAAAAGCGTTGGAAGATAAAAACGATTTGTTGGTAGCCGAGGCGCAAAACTTATCATAAAAAAAGCCGCTATGTCACGTTGAGCGTAGTCGAAACGTCTCACACTAAGCTGCTTTTTTATTCTCAGAAAAATTTACAGATTTAGATATCTGATGGAGGATTCTTTCGACCAATACCTTATAACAGGCTTTAGGGTAAAACTCTAAGAGATTGTGTTTAACCACCTCTACAGTTATTTTACAATCTTTATGTGCTCACCGCTTATTCTTTCGAACTCAAGCGGCACATCATTAATGTTTTTGGGACTATAAGTAGTGCCGCCATCAGTAGAATAATGAAAGGATATATTGGCAGTATACACTTGCCCTGAATTACCTCGAGGGATCCAAGATGTTGTTCTACCACTAAAATCTGATAAGGTACTTGTAATTATATTATTATCCGGAACCACCAGAATATTACCAGGATTATCAGGATCACCATTACTAGGTGGACGGCAGGATGCAATTTTTCTGCCTCGATGATCAAAAATTGATACCTCCAAATCTTGTATATGCGTGGCATCATCATGACCCAGTAAGTCTTCGAGATCAAGAAAAAATATAATGGGTGCACTATTAGGCCCCTCATAAGAAAAACCATTATGGTGAAATTTTATGTCGATAGGATCGCCTAGCATCCTATTCCCATTGGGATCTTCTTTATCGATGTTCTCGGTTACATTAACCGTAGTTTCGTTGGGTTCGACGGAACCCTCTGGTGCGCATGCGAAAAAAAGCGCGATTAAGGTTAATACGAATAGTTTTTTCATTTTAGTTTGGGTTTTTAAGAGCCCATTTTATCGGGCTTAAGGTTAATAATACAAAATAACATGTTTTTATGGTATACCATTCATTAATCCACTGTTTACTTACTTAATAATCATTATATTATAAGCAATAAACCATGAGAAGATTGAATTCGAAAGTAATAGGGAAATACCAAAAGAAGTATTCTATACTAGGACATTGTCACCCAGTTTTTTTTCAGACATTATGCAAAGAAGGCATGATTTTAAAAGAACCTACATGTATAAAAAAAGCCGCTAAGTGAAAACCAAGCGGCTTTTTTATTCTCAGAAAAAATTACAGATTTAGATATCTGATGGAGGATTCTTTCGGCCAATCCCTTTGGCGGCATTGGTCTTCTTCATTTCCTCCCCAATTTTATTGCTCGCCACGAAGGAGGCAATCATATCGTTTAGCATATTGCTTCCCGCTTGTGGGGAATTGGGCAATAGGATAAGGTTGGAGTTGGTTTCCTCCCCAATGCTTTGCAGTGTATCGTAGTGTTGGGTAACCACAATAAGCGCAGAAGCTTCTTGAGAATTAATCCCCACATTGTTCAACACCTCTACCGATTCTTCCAGACCGCGGGCTATTTCCCTACGCTGGTCCGCAATACCCTGTCCCTGTAAACGCTTACTTTCAGCTTCTGCACGGGCTTTGGCAACAATCTTGATTCGTTCTGCCTCAGCTTCGTATTCTGCAGCTACCTTTTCACGCTCAGCAGCATTAATTCGGTTCATGGCCGCTTTTACCTGCATATCGGGATCGATGTCGGTTACCAGGGTTTTAATAATGTCGAACCCGTAATTGATCATCGCTTCATTCAATTCCTTTTTTACCGCGATAGCAATATCATCTTTACGCTCGAATACATCGTCCAATTTCATTTTTGGAACTTCGGCCCGAACCACATCGAATACATAAGAAGTAATCTGGTCGTGTGGATTTTCCAACTTGTAGAATGCGTCGTAAACTTTGTCTTTTATTACCTGATATTGTACCGAAATCTTTAATCGTACAAAAACATCGTCTTTTGTTTTGGTTTCTACGATAACATCTAACTGCTGGATTTTCAGGTTAATACGACCAGCAATTCGATCCACAATAGGAATTTTAAATCGAAGACCTGAAGATCGTATACTTTGATATCTTCCGAAGCGTTCTATTACAGCTGCTGTTTGTTGTTTTACGATAAAAATAAACATCAACAAGATGAAGAAACCAAATACGAGAAATGGAATTATTAAGTAACTGCCCATAGATTTAAATTTTAATTGATTAGAACATTTTGAAGGTACAAAAATTACGCTACTTTTGCGCCTTTCGCAACCCCAGTATTTATGAGTCTAAAAAAATTGCTTTTCGTTACCGCACTGTTCATTGGCCTACAAGCTTTTGCCCAACGTAATTTTGATGAAAATAACCACATAGGCCTCCAGGGAGGGTTTAGTTTTTTCAATATAGATACCGACAACTTTACCACCGAACAGGGAACAGGATATATGATGGGTTTCACTACCCGCGGGGCTTTTTACAACAATTTCGATCTTATATACGGAATCAATTTCATACAAAACGAAATTGGTATTTTAGGTCGTGACCTTAACAACACCCAGCAAGGTTTTTTCGAACAAAGCATCGATTATACCATACAATCTGTACAGCTTAATCTGTTGGGAAGTTACAACATTGTTCGCAAGCACCTGAGCTTGGAGTTTGGTCCTATCTTGAATGTAAACGGAAAGATGAAATTGAAGCAGGACGATTTTCAAGCCTTTATTTTAGATGGTTATGAAAATCTAGAGGCTCAGGACATCGAAAACATTTCCCGGGTACACTTTCATGTAGCAGGCGGAATCACCGCAGGGCTCGAAAACTTTAGGGTAAGTGCCCAATACCAGTATGGGGTAACCAATATGTTTGCGCGTCTCAACGATTCGGAATCCATCAACGAACCGGGGACCAATTTCGAAGGGAACTCCCACTCCATTATAGCAATGGCTATTTTCTATTTTTAAATTTTTGGGACAAGGCTTAATCTTTTAAGACCACAAGTGTATTTTGTTTGTTTATATTTGGGTGAAATACCAACCCAATGATAAAAACACGCGTGCTGTTTTTTACATATTCCTCACATATCTAGGCATCCTTATCATTTAATTATTTAGTGAACTAAGACAATGAAACAACTATTTACTCTACTGCTTTTTATTTCGTTTTACAGCCATGCGCAAGAAGAAGTGACCGACCTTGGAATCAACGGAAAAGATCTCATTGAACTTAAGTGGGGCGAAAACACGCTAACCTTAAATACAAGTACGGGTGCAGGAGCCTATTCTCCAAGAGGCAATGATGGTTTTATTCGTACCATAAACATTGAAAATGGGGATGTGCTCAATGAGTTTTTGGATAAAAAGGGAATCAATTTGGCTCACGCGAACAAAGAAGGATATTATCTTATTACGGGTGCTCAAGGAGCTATTATCAACCCTTTTGGAAGCAGTACGCCCAAATATACTGTTATAAAACCAGGGGGGAAGGAAGTAGGGCAAGTTAAATACAATGACAAACCCATAGAGAGTGATCTAAATGAAGATACCTTTTTGGTGAATAATTATGCCTACACGATTGGGCCCAAAGCTAAAGGGTATAAGCTTTCAAAAAAACTGAACAAAAGCAAACCCATTGTTTGGCACATCTACAGGGTGAACCTTGAAACTTTGGAGGATAAGCTTTTAACCTTTACCCCCAAACCCATGGAGGGGAAGGAATATAGAAATGGATATACACTTCTTAAGGTAGAAGAAGATCGCTTCTATCTTTTGGGAAAAAACTATTTGCCCAGTAATGATGAGAAAAAACCAACACAGCAGGAATTTATCTTGCTTTCTTACGGTTTTGATGGAAAATTAATAGAAGAGAAAACATTTGTAGTAGATATAGACAACGAAAATTTCTATTTCGCTTTTGCGGGACTTCCCAATGGATATACTTCGGGTACGGCGGGTTCCGTATCGGTACGTGTAATGAAATCTGCCGCGACAGGAACCATTTTTATAAACCCCGACGATAAAGGCGCATACTACGTAGTATCATTATTTGGAGCTCGTAGCAAAAAGGAAGGAGTACACCTCTATGTTGCAAAGTATCTACCTACCGGGGAAAAGCTATGGGAAACCCAACAACCATTTATGGAAAAGAACCCAGGGGAAAAGGAATTGAAATACATATCCGCCACACCTACTTTTATAGATGGTAAGGTCAATTTTTCCAAGTTTAATGCTGCGAGCCCCAAGCAAAAGAAAGTCGAAATCATTTCGATAAACTCAGAAGATGGAACATTGGGGGAAACAAAAGAAATTACCAATTTGGGAAGCTATTTTGAACGCGCTCCCACATGGCACCAAACACTGTACGGAAATACGATAAAAGACGAACTGTCCGACAAAGTTATATTGGACGGAGCCACCCTTATATCGTATTACTTTAATCCACAAATGAAGGAATTCCTCAAAGGGTCCCAGCCCGAAGAAGACACGTTTTACTATACAAACATAGTACCTGGTGGCGACACCTATGTCCTAGAGGCTTGCTATAAAAACCGAACCTATCGATTGCTCAAGTTATAGGGCTATATGGATTGAATTGCTTTCTGCACCCTTTTCATAGCCTCTTCCTTTCCAAGGATAGCAGCAATGTCGAACACATCGGGACCTTTCATGGCGCCTACCAAGGCCAAACGCAAAGGCATCATTACTTTTCCGAAGCCCATTTCCTGAGAAGTAATCCACCCCTTAATGGTTTTGGACAGCGCTTCTGCGGTAAATTCTGAGGTGGTTTCCATGAGCTCCAGCACATGGGTTAGGATCTGCGGCGTATCTTCCTTAAATGCTTTCTTGGCGGCTTTCTCATCATACGTTGTGGGGGCTTCAAAGAAGAAAGAAGCCTGATCCCAAAGATCATTCAGGAAAGTGGCCCGCTCCTTCACCAAAGAAACAATTTTAGCAACAGGCAAGGAGGTTTCCACCCCTTTTGATTTTAGCAAAGCACTAAAATCTTCAGCAAGTTTTGCTTCGTCCAATTGTTGGAAGTATTGTTGTTGAAACCACTTGGCTTTTTCGGGATCGAATTTAGCCCCCGCCTTATTTACTTTTTCCAAACTGAAAGCCTGTACCAATTCATCCAAACTAAAGAGCTCTTGTTCGGTACCCGGGTTCCAACCCAAGAAGGCCAACATATTTACCACGGCTTCTGGCAAGTAGCCATCTTCACGGTATCCCGAAGCCGTACTTCCATCGGGCGCGTTCCATTGTAAAGGGAATACAGGGAAACCTCCCGCTTCACCATCACGTTTGCTCAGCTTCCCTTTCCCGTTGGGTTTTAGGATAAGCGATAGATGAGCAAATTGTGGAGCCTCCCATCCAAAGGCATCGTATAGCTGTTGATGCAATGCCAAGGAAGGCAACCATTCCTCCCCACGGATCACGTGAGTAATTTCCATAAGATGGTCATCTACAATATTTGCTAAGTGGTAGGTAGGCATCCCATCACTCTTAAACAGCACTTTATCGTCCAAGGTGTTGGTGTCTATGTTAATATCACCACGAATGATGTCTTTTAGGTGCAGGGTTTGGTTTTCGGGTGACTTAAACCGTATAACATACTTGTCATCACGGTCCAGCCGGAGTTGGGTTTCTTCTTCAGAAAGTGCCAACGAATTATTCAGTTTTTCGCGGTTATGCCAATTGTAGATAAAGGTCTCTTTTTTGGCTTCGTATTCACTTCGTAATGCAGCGAGCTCTTCAGGGGTGTCGAAAGCATAATAGGCTTTGCCTTCAGCAATAAGCTCATCTGCATACTGCTTATACAAATGCTTTCGTTCACTTTGGCGATAGGGGCCAAATCCACCGTCTTTTCCCGGGGCTTCATCGTAAGGAATGTTGAGCCACTCCAACGATTCTTTAATGTAGTCTTCGGCACCTTCCACATAACGGGTTTGATCGGTATCCTCGATACGCAAAACAAAATCGCCCCCTTGCTTTTTGGCAAAGAGATAATTGAACAACGCCGTACGAACCCCACCAATATGGAGCGGTCCTGTGGGACTGGGAGCAAAACGAACACGAACTTTTTGAGCCATGAATTGTGTATTCAAAAATTGAGTGGGCAAAGATACGATTCTAGGTTTTCATTTCCACAGGATTGGGGAAGCAAACCATAGGGATGGGGCCCGTATGGGTAGAAAAGGCTGTTAAATGTTTTAAAACTTTCATAATATCCTACTTTGGAGTCATTTTTGTGCTATTTTAGGAGTTCGTTTTGTTATGAGCACATTTAATATCATCCAGCAAAAGCTGGAACAGTTTATAAAGAAATTCTACACCAATGAGCTGATCAAGGGGGCAATCCTCTTTTTTGCTACAGGATTGCTATGGCTTATAATTACCTTGCTGGTAGAACACTTCCTTTGGTTGGAACCCACAGGACGAACCATTTTGTTTTGGACTTTTGTGCTTGTAGAGGTGGCTTTGTTTGCCCGTTTTATTGCCTTTCCGTTGGCAAGGCTTTTTAAGCTGCAACAGGGGATAGGGTATGAAGAAGCTTCCCGTATTATTGGGAATCACTTTCCACAGGTAAACGATAAATTGCTCAATGTAATTCAGCTAAACCAAAACCAACGGGAGAGTGAATTGCTGGCAGCCAGTATCGACCAGAAGGCTTCCGAACTGCAACCCGTTCCTTTTAAGCATGCGATCAATTTCAAGAAGAACGCCAAGTACCTCAAGTATGCCGCCATTCCTGTAATCGTAGTGGTTTTGGTGAGTCTGCTTTGGGACAAAAACATATTTTCCGACAGCTACGAACGTGTGGTAAATTACGATACCGCCTATGAGCCGCCGGCTCCTTTCTCCTTTGTGCTGGTTAATGAGGATCTTACCGCAGTAGAGAATAAAAACTTTACCGTAAAAGTACTTACACAAGGGGACGTAGTTCCCGAAAATGCTACCATCAGCTTTAACAACGAAAGTTATTATTTAGAGCAAACTGCCCCCGGACGATTTGAGTATACGTTTGCTCAACCCACCGAGCCCATTTCATTTAGACTGCACGGCAACAAGGTGACCTCCCAAGAGTATTCTTTGGACGTGTTGCGAACACCGTCTTTGTTAGGTTTCGAGATGGTTTTGGATTACCCGGGTTATACAGGCAAAAAAGATGAGGTTTTAAAGAGCAGCGGAAATGCTACCGTGCCCGAGGGAACACAGATACGCTGGGAAGTAACCGCCAAGAATACCGATAAAGTAGAGCTCAAGACTAGGGACACCTCCTATGTTTTTGCTGAAAAAGACCAAGCGTTTAGCCTTCAGAAAGGAATCTATAGAAAATGGGATTATGCCATCACCACATCCAACGAACACCTTAAGGAATATGAAAACCTTTCCTTTTCTATTGGGGTTATAAAAGACGAATACCCCGAAATAGATGTACAGTCCAAAGTAGATAGTACAGATAGCCAAATTAACTATTTCTTGGGTCAGGTGTCGGACGATTATGGCCTTACCAAGCTCCAATTGGTGTATTATCCTGTGGGAGAGGATGAAAACAAAAAGACACAGAGCATCCCTATTGGAACCAACAATGTGGATCAGTTTGTATTTACATTCCCTGGGAATATCCAACTAACAGATGGTGTTTCCTATGAATACTATTTTGAAGTGTTCGACAACGACCGCATCCATAACTTCAAGTCTTCCAAAAGCAGGCTTTATAGTTTCAGGAAGCTAACCAAGGACGAAGAAGAAAACCAGCAGCTGGATGAACAGCAGGAGAACATTCAGGACATGAACAAATCGTTGCAGGATTTGAAGGATCAGGAAAAACGCTTGGAAGAATTGAATAAGATACACAAGGAAAAGAACGAACTGAACTGGAACGATAAAAAGAAGCTGGAAAACTTCATCAAAAGACAAAAGCAGCAAGAGGAAATGATGAAGAATTTTTCAAAGGAAATGAAGGAGAATTTGGAGAAGTTTCAGCCTGAAGAAGAGGAAGATCCATTCAAAGAGCAGCTTAAAGATCGATTGGATGAGAACGAAGAACGCTTGGAAGAAAACGAAAAGTTGCTGGATGAGTTGGAGCGCCTTCAAGACAAGATAGATAAGGAAGAGCTAAGGGAAAAGCTCGAAAAGCTTGGAAAGGAAAACAAGAACCAAGAGAAGAATCTGGAGCAATTGGTGGAATTAACCAAGCGCTATTACGTGACTAAAAAAGCTGAAAAGCTGGCTGATGAGTTGTTCAAATTAGGTGAAGAACAAGAAAAGTTGGCCGACGCTCCTAAAGAAGAAAATACCGAGGAAAAACAAAAGGAATTGAACGAGAAATTCGAGCAGTATCAAGAAGAAATGAAGGAACTGCAAGAAGAAAACAAGGGTCTTAAAGAACCTATGGACATTCCTCAGGACCAAGAAGGAGAGCAGGAAGTACAGGACGAACAACAAAAGGCTACCGATCAATTACAACAGCAGAACCAACAGCAAGCAACTCCCAGTCAGAAAAAGGCAGGAAAGAAGATGAAGCAAATGGGGCAACAGATGCAGATGCAGATGCAAGCCGGCCAAATGGAAACCATAGAAGAAGATGTAGAGATGTTGCGCCAAATATTGGACAACCTTGTGGTGTTCTCTTTCGAGCAGGAAGATGTCATGGAGGACTTTAAGGCTATAGATTATGGTAGTGCAGCTTTTGGTAAAAAGTTGAACATCCAGAATGATCTTAAGCTTAACTTCCAACACATAGATGACAGTTTGTTTGCACTTTCGTTGCGCCAACCTTTGTTGGGAGATAAGATCAATGAATCATTAACCGAAATAGAGTTTAATATTGATAAGTCGTTGGAGCGGTTGGCCGAAAATCAAATGCGCCAAGGAATTTCCAGTCAGCAGTACACGATAACCGGAGCCAATGAATTGGCGATCCTTTTAAGTGAGTTGTTGGGGAACATGCAACAACAAATGATGAACATGCCTGGAATGGGCCAAGGCGAAGGCGAAGGCAAGGGTCAGGGCCAAGGCAAAGGGTTTCAGCTGCCGGATATTATACAACAACAGGAGAGTTTGTCGCAGCAGATGCAACAAGGAATGAGTAAAGGTCAAGGAGAAAGTGGCAAAGAAGGAGAAGAAGGTAAAGATGGCGAAGGCCAACAAGGGAATGAGGGTCAACAGGGCAGTGAAGGCCAATCTGGAGATGGAAATTCTGGAGATGGAGGTAATGGTAATGGTGACGGGAAAGGAAACCAGGAGGGCGATGGAAACTCTGGCGATGGTTATAATGAAGACCTTAATGGAGAGTTGTATGAAATCTACAAGCAACAACAGCAACTTCGTAACCAGTTGGAGGATCGCCTAAGCAAAGAAGGTTTAAAAGGTGCAGGAGGAAAACTTATTAAGGAGATGGAAGGCATAGAGCAGCAATTGCTAGACAAGGGCTTTAACCAACGAACCTTAGAACGAATGCTTAACCTTCAATATGAATTATTGAAGTTGGATGAAGCTGATTTTAAACAAGGTCAAGACAACAAACGGGAGTCTATTACCAACCGCGATAATTATACTAACGAACTACGTCTCAGTCCAGAAGACGTAAAGAAATATTTCAATTCTACTGAAATTCTGAATAGAGAAGCCTTACCTTTGCAGCAGAAATACAAAAATGAAGTAAAGAAGTATTTCGACGGCACGAATGATTGAATTCCACAGTCAAAATGATTTTACCCTTACTAATGAAGTGGAGATCCAAAACTGGATTTCCAAAGTTGTTATGGATGAAGGTTACGAGCTAGGGGATGTAAGTTATGTGTTTTGTAGTGATGAATACCTGCATGATATAAATGTTCAGTTTTTAAATCATGACACATATACAGATATCATTAGTTTCGATTATACAATGGGTAAATTGATAGGTGGAGAAATTTATGTTTCTACCGATCGAGTTGCGGAAAATGCAGCTGCGTATAATACCGAATTTGACAAAGAATTGCATCGTGTTTTAATTCATGGAATACTACATTTTTGCGGATATAAGGATAAATCTGAAGAAGAAGCTGACAAAATGCGCGAAATGGAAGAATTATCACTTAAAAAACTTATATTAATCTGAAAATCAGATAGTTAAACTTTAATTGTTCCACGTGGAACATTTAGATTTATGTTTGGTAAAGAATATGATGTTATTGTAGTAGGAGCTGGTCATGCCGGATCGGAAGCTGCGGCTGCGGCTGCCAATATGGGATCGTCAACATTGCTCATTACAATGAATCTTCAGAACATTGCTCAAATGTCCTGCAATCCTGCCATGGGTGGAATTGCAAAAGGACAAATAGTAAGAGAGATTGATGCCCTAGGCGGATATAGCGGCATCGTTTCAGACAAAACTGCTATTCAATTTAAGATGTTGAATAAGTCTAAGGGACCTGCTATGTGGAGCCCAAGGGTGCAGAGTGATCGCATGCGCTTTGCAGAGACTTGGCGTTTAATGCTAGAATCTACTCCTAATCTTGATTTTTATCAGGAAATGGTTTCTGGTATTTTAGTCGAACAAGATCGTGTTGTTGGAGTAAAAACCTCTCTTGGTTTAGAGGTAAGGGCCAAAACGGTAATTCTAACCAATGGCACTTTTTTGAATGGCTTGATCCATATTGGTGAGAAGCAATTTGGAGGAGGGAGAGCGGGTGAAAGAGCAGCCACAGGAATCACAAAAGACTTGGTCGATTTAGGTTTCGATTCGGGAAGGATGAAGACAGGAACACCCCCTCGAGTGGATGGTCGCTCTTTGGATTTTTCGAAGATGATTGTTCAGCCAGGTGATGAAGATCCACAAAAGTTTTCATATTCAGGCGAAACAAAACCATTAACAGAACAGCGGGATTGTCATATGACCTATACCAGCTCCTTGGTTCATGATTTACTTAAGGAAGGTTTCGATCGTTCCCCAATGTTCAATGGAGCTATTAAAAGTATTGGCCCAAGGTATTGCCCTTCTATAGAAGACAAGATCAACCGTTTTGCTGACAAGGAAAGACACCAGCTTTTTGTTGAACCAGAAGGTTGGGATACTGTGGAATATTATATCAATGGATTCTCTACATCGCTCCCAGAGGATGTTCAATACAAAGCTTTGAAAGAGTGCGCTGGTTTCGAAAATGTGAAGTTCTTTAGACCAGGCTATGCGATAGAATACGACTACTTTCCACCCACACAGTTAAAGCATACTTTGGAAACCAAACTGGTTTCTGGGTTGTTTTTTGCAGGACAGATTAATGGAACCACGGGATACGAAGAAGCGGCTTCTCAAGGAATGATGGCAGGGATCAATGCACACCTAAAAGTACAGGAAAAAGATCCGTTTATCCTGAAAAGGGATGAAGCCTACATTGGGGTGTTGATAGATGATTTAATTACGAAGGGAACCGAAGAGCCTTATCGCATGTTTACCTCACGTGCAGAATATCGAACCTTGCTCCGTCAAGATAATGCCGATTTTAGACTTACCCAAAAGTCTTTCGAAATGGGATTGGCCAGTGAAGCGCGCATGAAGAAGATGGAGAAGAAAAGGGAAGAAAGCGATGCATTTATAAAGTTTTTTAAAGACACCAGTGTAAAGCCAGAGGAAATCAACCCTATTTTGGAACACAAAAACTCTGCTGTAGTAAAACAAAGCGATAAGATGTTCAAGCTTTTTTCGCGCCCCAACATAACCATGGAGGATATGCGCAAAGTGGAAAGTGTGGATCAATATGTGGCAGAACATGATTTGGATACGGAGGTGCTTCAGCAAACCGAAATACAAGTAAAATATTCTGGATACATTGCAAAAGAAAAGTTGAATGCAGACAAATTACATCGACTGGAAGGGATTAGAATCCCAGACAATTTCGATTACACAAAACTAAAGTCGTTGTCTTTTGAGGCCATGGAGAAATTGTCCTCCATACGCCCCGTTACCATTTCACAAGCTTCTCGAATAAGTGGGGTTTCCCCCAATGATATTTCAGTACTTTTGGTATACATGGGAAGATAGTTTTACAAATGTTCCACGTGAAACAAATTGAAAAGAATTGACTTCTAAAACAGAAAACACACATATTACAACCAAAGATTTCCTCGTTTCTGGCGAGGAATTTTCTTTGACAGTGAACTCCAAATTTGGCTTTCTAGAAACACACCCTATGCCCAAACAAGAAGATTTGGGCAAATACTATGAAAGCGACGAATACATTTCGCATACGGATTCCAAAAAAGGATTGTTTTCCTTTTTGTATCAAAACGTAAAAAAGTATTCACTATCCAAAAAAGCAAAACTTGTTTTTAAGTTAAATCAAGGAATAGGATCCCTGTTGGATATCGGAGCCGGTACTGGTGAGTTTTTGAAAGTGGCCCAGGAAAAAGGGTGGGACGTTTATGGGGTAGAAGTAAACGAAAAAGCTAGGCAAATTGCTTTGGATAAAAATGTGACACTGGAAGAAAACCTAGAAACTTTTACTGGTCAACAATTCGATGTGGTTTCCCTTTGGCATGTTTTGGAACATTTGCCAGAGCTCGAAGACACGGTTCAAAAAATAGAAGCATTGGTAAAACCAGGAGGGACCCTTTTAATTGCCGTACCCAATTTCAATTCCTGGGATGCCAAACACTACAAAGCATTTTGGGCTGCTTACGATGTGCCAAGACACCTTTGGCATTTTTCGCGAAGCTCTATGCGAAAACTGATTTCTCAAAATCTACAATTAATTGCAACCAAACCCATGCGGTTTGATTCCTATTATGTAAGTCTACTTTCGGAAAAATACAAAACCGGAAATCGCTTTTCGTTGAAAGCATTTTGGGTTGGTTGGCGATCCAATATGGCTGCAAACAGAACAAAAGAGTATTCGTCGCTGTTATACTGCTTTAAAAAAGATAAATAGGCCCAAAAGAAAGCAATAGGGCTCGGATTACGCCAGAGCCGGGCATTTAGGCGTCTTTCTGGGAAAAGGCGCTTAAAACGGCTTATTTGAAGCCTGTTTTGATCGAAGGTGCTTATCGAACCGAAGCTTCGTGATAAAAATTATTTATACCACTTCCTTTTTGTGAATCAGCCGTGTTAATTGTATGGAAAGATCGGTGAAAATAATTTTGGCATTTCCATTTCGTTCCACATGGTAAAGGGCATCTTCCAATCCCTTCAAAATTTCATAAATATTATTTTGGTGTACAAATGGAGCAAATTTTTCCAGTGAAAATTTTGGGTCTTGGGTTTCAAAATACACCAAAGAATCTAAGCCGTAATTTTTCAATAAGGCCTGTCGGAACAATTCAATACAATAACGAAGGAAATTCTTCTGCGTTTCCCGACCCTTTCCAGCAATGGTATCACTCCAACTAAGCAACTCCTGGATGGCCTTCTTGTTTCCTTTGGCCTTAAAGGCAGATCGTACCCAGGAAACAAACCAAGTTTCGAACACCAAATCGTCATTATCCTTAGAAAGAATGTGGATGGCTTTGTTGTAATCACCATTAGCTTGTCTACTGATTTTCAGAGCTTCACGTTCTGGAACGCTCATTTTAGAAACCAGTGCATTGGCAATTTCCTTTTCAGGCAACAAGGGGATTTGCAGCATTTGGCAACGGGACCGAATGGTATTTATAATATGCTCTGGCTGTTCGCTAAGTAAGAGTAAAACCGTTTTCTTGGGTGGTTCTTCTACCAACTTCAGGATCTTGTTGGAGCATTCGGTATTCATCCGATTGGCCATCCAAATGATCATGATTTTGTATCCGCCTTCGTAGGATTTCAACGCCAACTTTTTCGAAATGTCCTCAGCCTCCAACACACTAATGTTCCCTTGCTTGTTTTCAATACCCAGCCGCTGAAACCAATCGAATAGCGATCCATAAGGACTTTCGTTCAAAAATCCGCGCCAGTCTTCCAAAAAGAGGGAGGAAATAGCATTCTTTTTTACCGAATCGTTGGTGTTTACGGGATACACAAAGTGAAGATCGGGATGCGAAAAGGAGGCTACATTTCGGGCACAGCGCTCATAGGCTTCCGAACCAGGCTCATGTGCACTGCAAAGCAATTCTTTGGCATAGGCAATGGCCAGGGGAAGAAGACCACTGCCCGAAGGACCGTGGAAGAGCTGAGCGTGTGCAACCCTACCTTGGGCAAGTGTTGTCTTTAAATGATTTTTTATGTGGTTGTGGCCAATGATTTCAGAAAAATCCATAAGCAAAACTACGCATTTTTTCACTCTCTAAATGAAGGTTGAGTCCTCCATGGTTTGCTTCGAAATTAAACTTGGTTTTAACGAACGCCCCATGGGTTTGCCTCAAGGTAGTTTCCTAAAATTTCTATGGTATTTCCTTAATAGACCGACTAAGAAAATGAATTATATTTGCGGGATAAAAATTCACCTATGAAGACGATTAACGATTTCGATTTTAAAGATAAAAAAGCATTGATCCGGGTCGATTTTAACGTACCACTTAATGACGCGTTGGAAGTAACAGACACAACACGGATCGAAGCCGCAAAGCCCACCATTATTAAAGTATTGGAAGATGGGGGAAGCTGTGTCCTCATGTCGCATTTGGGGCGTCCGAAAGCCCGTGAAGATGAGTTTTCTTTACAACACATCGTTATGAGCGCCTCAGAAATCCTGGGTGTTCAGGTAAAGTTCGTGAACGATTGTATAGGCGATGCCGTACAGGAAGCTGTAAATGCTTTGCAACCCGGTGAGATCCTGTTGTTGGAAAACCTTAGGTACCATCCAGAGGAAAAGGCAGGCGATGTTGCCTTTGCAGAACAATTGGCAGCTTTGGGCGATGTTTATGTAAACGATGCTTTTGGAACCGCACACCGAGCCCATGCTTCTACAGCGGTTATTGCTCAATTTTTTCCCGAAAACAAATGCTTTGGGAACCTTTTGGCTTCAGAAATAGTAAACGTAAACAAGGTACTTAGCGATGGTGAAAAGCCTGTAACTGCTATTATTGGTGGCGCAAAAGTATCTTCAAAGATCACCATTATAGAGAACATTCTGGACAAAATCGATCATCTTATTATTGGTGGCGGAATGGCATTTACCTTTGTGAAAGCACAAGGAGGAAGTATTGGAAGTTCTTTGGTGGAAGACGATAAGCAAGCTTTGGCCTTGGAGATTTTGGATAAAGCCAAACAGAAAAACGTGGAAGTTCATTTGCCCTTAGACTGTGTGATAGCCGATGCTTTTTCCAATGACGCGAATGTGGATGTAGCAGATATTGGAGCTATTCCTGATGGTTGGATGGGACTGGACGGCGGCACCCAAACACGCGAGCTGTTTGCCAGTGTTATATTAGCTTCAAAAACCATTCTGTTTAATGGTCCCATTGGTGTATTCGAAATGCCCAACTTTGCTCAAGGAACCATAGATACTTGTACCGCCATAGCTGAAGCTACTGCCAATGGAGCATTCTCACTGGTAGGAGGGGGCGATTCGGTGGCTGCCGTGAAACAATTCGATTTTGGCGACAAGGTGAGTTATGTCTCTACGGGCGGTGGTGCCATGCTAGAAATGTTGGAAGGAAAGACCCTTCCAGGGATTAAGGCGATATTGGATTAAATGCCAAAAGGGTATTAAATAGTTTGCCTCAAAGGGGTAAATCCTTACATTTATCAAAATTTACTGGCTTACTGTGCGTTATTCCTCTATGAAATCACCTTTTTTGCTCCTCACATTCAGTTTTTTAATGAATGGTTTGTGGGCCCAGGAAATCGATCCCCAAAAAGTAGATTCCCTGCCTACCAAGACCATTCAAGTTGTAGACTCTATTACTGTACAACGTATAGACAACGATCTGCCGTCCACCGTGGTTGCTACCCAAACCAAGGATTCGGTGGTTTACGACCTAAAAGACAATGCTTTGGCCCGTAAGGTAGATTCCCTTTGGCTGGACCAGTTGTATAACAACCAGATGTTCGAAGAAATTTATGGCTCCATTACACAGCAAAACTACGAACCTGTAGAATATGAGGAATTACCCACCGAAGTACTTAAAGAACGACTAAAAGAACTGGATGCGCGTACGCCTTTTAATGTAGAATATAACCCTTCGCTGGAAAGTGTCATAAAAAGATACTTAAAGCATCGAAGGAAGACCATGGCCAACCTTATGGCCTTGAGCGACTACTATTTTCCTATGTTCGAGGAAGAACTTGATAGACAGGGACTGCCTTTGGAACTGAAATACCTAGCCATTGTAGAATCGGCATTAAAACCCAATGCTACCTCAAGGGTGGGAGCACAAGGGCTGTGGCAGTTCATGTTTAGTACAGGGAAACTATTTGGCTTGGAAGTAAATAGCTACGTGGATGAAAGATCCGACCCTTTAATGGCAACCGAAGCTGCAGCAAAATATCTTAACAGTCTCTACGACAGTTTGGACGATTGGGATCTGGCCCTGGCAGCTTATAACAGTGGTCCCGGAAATGTATCCAAGGCAATCCGGCGTTCGGGTGGACACAGGAATTACTGGAATATACGCCATCACCTTCCACGTGAAACGGCAGGCTATGTACCAGCATTCTTGGCCACCATGTACATTTTTGAATATGCCAAAGAACATGGGTTCGAAAGTAATGGTCCCACCTATCCCTATATAGCAACAGATACCATTAAGGTGAAGAAAATGATTTCTTTGGAGCAGGTTTCTAAGGTAACAGAACTGGATTTGGCCGAATTGGAGTTCCTAAATCCGTCCTACAAACTGGGCATAATCCCCGTAATAAAAGATGAAAACTATGTGTTGAGGCTTCCCATGGAGGCTGTTGGAAAGTTTGTAAACAACGAAGATGCCATTTATGCTTTGGCCGAGAAGGAGTTCAATGACCGCGAAAAACCCCTACCTAAGTTTTTTGAACAGAACGATCGCATACGCTATCGCGTGCGAAGTGGGGATTACCTAGGTAAAATTGCAAACCGGTACGGTGTTTCAGTAAGTAAAATAAAACGATGGAATGGCCTTAGAAGTGATCGGTTGCGCATAGGGCAACGCCTTACTATTTATCCAAGAAAACTGGCCTCAGCCCCATCCAATAAAGGGGTTGCCAGTACCGCAGCTTCCAAATCCGCCAAGACCTACACGGTAAAAAACGGAGACTCCTTGTGGAGTATCGCACAAAAATTTCCAGGTGTAAGTGTAGAGCAATTGAAAAAGTGGAACGATATTAGCGGTACAAAATTGAAACCCGGAATGACATTAAGGGTTTCAAAAGGATAATTATTGAAATACTTCTTCATGAAAAATATTTATTACTTCCTTATGGCAGGGTTCCTTCTGTTGGTTTCCTGTCAAGATGCACCAACTAAAAGGGATACAGCATATTTAAAGGACTCCGTAGGTAGGATCAATGGCTTACAGGTGGTAATTCCCAACGATCTTTGGAACGGTCCCGTGGGGGAAAAGATCCGGGAGCATTTTGCTGCCTTGGTGGACGGATTGCCCCAGCAAGAGCCCTTGTTTACCATCAATCAGTTAAACCCCAACGCTTTTGAGGATTTTGCCAGAACCTACCGTACTTTCTTGTACATACAGCTAGGGGACAAGGATACTGTGTCGCTTAAAAAAAACTCCTATGCAAGACCCCAAATAGGCGCTTTTATTACGGGAACTTCGGAAGAAGAACTCATTAAGCTTATAGACACAGAGCAGGCACGTATTATTGCAGCATTCAAAAATGCGGAACTGAAGGAACGGCAACGACGCACGGAAATATCGATCAAGAAAATCGATTCGTTAAAAGAACGGTTTGGATTAAGCCTTCGTGTCCCCAGTGCTTATCGTATTGCGGCAGCCAATGATGACTTTTATTGGATCCGAAAAGACCTAAAAGACGGAACTACGAACATCCTTATTTATGAGGTTCCACTTTCGTTTATATCGGAGGATTCTACGATCGTTGGTGATATAATAAAAATGAGGGATTCTATAGGGTCTGGATATCTTCCTGTGGAAGATGACGCCCTATTCATCACTGAAGAAGCCTATGCGCCCTATCTATTTACCACAGAGATCGATGGTAAATTTGCCTACGAAACAAAGGGAACCTGGGAGGTAAAGGATGAATTCATGGCAGGACCATTTCTCAACTATGCCGTTAAGGACGAAGCAAACGACCGTTATCTTGTCCTGGAGGGGTTTACATATGCCCCATCTACAGAGAAAAGGGATTTGCAGTTTGAGCTGGAGTCTATCCTAAAGTCTGCTAAGATCGAATAAAACAATAGACATATATAACACAAAAACCCGTGGGATCCCACGGGTTTTTTATTTCGGAAAGCTTATGAAAAGCTTATTTTTTGTCTTCTATTTTATCGCTGGTATCTTCTTTGGAAGCATCCTTGAATTCTTTAATCCCACTTCCTAACCCACGCATTAATTCGGGTATTTTTCTTCCACCAAAAAGCAACAATACGATAACGACGATCAATACGATTTGCCAAGGGCCTATGGCTAGAGGTAACACTAATGATTCCATTTGCATAAATTTATGAGGCAAAGGTAACAAGAATTTCGTAGATAGAACGTTTTCACCATAAGTTTAACGGCAAAGCCTTACATTTGCACCGAAGCACTTTCGTAAATGGCACAAAAGGAAAAAAGAGGGAAGAAGATCAGAAAAAAACTGCTGCACAAGTACCGTTTGGTCGTACTTAATGAGGCAACTTTTGAAGAACGCTTTTCCTTTAAGCTGAACCGCCTAAATGTCTTTGTATTCAGCTCCCTTTCGGCCTTGGTTCTCATTGTTTTAACCATTTTACTTATTGCCTTTACTCCATTGAGGGAATACATTCCGGGCTATTCTTCTACCTCACTGAAAAAACAAGCAGTGACCTTGGCTTTTAAAACAGATTCTTTACAACAGGCATTGGATGTAAATGAACAATACATTACATCGATCAAAAAAGTACTTACTGGCGATGTGAAAACAGTGGATTTTAATAGGGATTCCATTATAGAAGCGGCGCAAAGAGATAGCGAAGGGGTCGATTTATCACCTTCCAGACAGGATTCTCTACTTCGTGAGGTGGTTTCCCAAGAAGACAAATACAACCCGTTGATTGATACCGAACAGCCCAATTTTGTCTTATTTGCACCTGTTAAAGGACCAATTTCCGAAAGTTATGATCCCGAAAACAAACATTTTGCAGTTGATATTGTGACCACAAAAGACAGTCCCATCAAAGCAACGGCAGACGGCACCGTTATTTTTGCCGAGTGGACGGCAGAAACAGGCAATGTGATCATTATTAGACATAACAACAATTTAATTTCCGTATATAAACACAATGCTTCCCTGAACAAGGAACAGGGAGATCTGGTTAAAGCTGGAGAGGTGATAGCCAGGGCTGGAAATACAGGGGAACTCACTACAGGCCCCCATTTGCATTTCGAGCTATGGAGTGACGGATACCCTATAGACCCAACCAATTTCATTGATTTCGATTAAACATGTCCCTAAAATCTTTCGGAGCCAAAATCTTTGCCAATAAGGTTGTAAAAAAAATGAACCGCTGGATTTCCAAACCCGAGGAAACCCAACAAAAAGTATTTCAGCAGCTTATAGCAAGTGCCAAGACCACAGCTTTTGGTAACGACCATGATTTTTCAAGTATTAATTCCCATAGCGATTTCATTAATAGGGTTCCCATTAGGGATTATGAACAGCTAAGGCCCTACGCAGACCGTGTGGTGGCTGGGGAAGCAGATATCCTTTGGCCGGGACAGCCCCTATATTTTGCCAAAACTTCTGGGACTACCTCGGGGGCCAAATACATTCCGTTAACCAAGGAATCCATGCCTTCGCATATAGAAGCAGCACGAAATGCGATCCTTTGTTACATACACGAAACAGGCAACACCAAGTTTGTGGATGGAAAGATGATCTTTCTACAGGGAAGCCCTGTTTTGGGCGAGGAAAACGGTATTAAACTGGGACGCTTATCTGGTATTGTAGCGCATTATGTGCCGAGTTACCTTCAGAAAAACAGATTGCCCAGTTGGGAAACCAACTGCATAGAAGATTGGGAAACCAAAGTGGATGCCATTGTGGAAGAAACCAAGGACGAAGACATGACTGTAATAAGCGGGATTCCTTCGTGGGTACAGATGTATTTTGAGCGATTGCAGGCTGTTAGTAACAAAAAGGTGGGTGATCTTTTCAAAAACTTCAACCTGTTCATCTATGGAGGGGTAAACTACGAACCCTATCGTAAAAAGTTCGAAAGCCTCATAGGCCGTAAGGTAGACAGCATTGAGCTCTTCCCAGCTTCAGAAGGCTTTTTTGCTTTTCAGAACCAACAAAATGACCCAGGGCTACTATTGTTGCTTAATTCGGGGATCTTCTACGAATTTGTGCCTGCCGATCAGTTTTTCGAAGAAAACCCTCCAAGGCTTACCATAGGCGAAGTGGAAAAAGGGGTAAACTATGTATTGATTATCTCTACCAACGCAGGCTTATGGGCATATAACATAGGAGATACTGTTATGTTTACTTCCCTAAAACCCTACAAATTGGTAGTTACCGGGCGGATTAAACACTTTATCTCTGCTTTTGGCGAGCATGTTATCGGCAAAGAAGTAGAGCAGGCCATGCAAGAAGCTATGACGCAATTTGGCTTTTCTATTACCGAGTTTACCGTAGGCCCGCAAACCCAAGTGGAGGAAGGACTTCCTTATCACGAATGGTTTGTTGAGTTTGATGGTGAACCCCAAAATCTGGAACAGATTGCAAAGGTTATAGATCAATCCATGCAGACCCAAAACAGCTATTATTTCGATCTTATCGATGGAAAAGTGCTTCAGCCCCTAAAGATTACAAGTCTTCGCAGGGACAGTTTTAAGGACTATATGAAGTCCCAAGGAAAGCTTGGGGGACAGAACAAAATACCCCGACTCTCCAACGATCGTAAAATTGCAAATGGCCTTCTGGAACTACAAGGATAAAATAGTGTTATCTTTGTCGCGAAAAAGAATGAGTCAATTTCCAATCCATACCAGAACAAGAGCACAAGAAAGCTCCAGCGCCATTGAGCGCCTTTACATTACAATGCGCCACCTTTTTAACCGTGGGTTTTACAAACCCATGGGTGTGAGTGGAGAAACCCTAAGGGAAGCCTTGCTAACCTTACGCCCGGAAATATACGGGTCCATAGCAGAGGATAAGATAGAACTACAAGGGTTGATCTATGTGATTGACCGCCTTCCCTATGGAATAGAAGAGTGTAGGTACATTAACCTCACCAGCGACGAAGGCTACAAAAACTCTCATTTCGAACCCATTATTCCTTTAAAAAGGAGAAGACAGTGTTACCGTATCGATGAGGAACAAATGAACATCGAGGTAACCCGTGGAAGAAGTGAGATTTATGATATCCTTACCCACCTCACCTTTTTGTACATAGAGTCGCACAAAATCATGCGCCAAGTATTGATCAATGACGAAGGAGGTGTTATTAGGGATTGGGAGAAGCTGGAAGAAGCCGTTCAAAAGAAAGGGAAACTTTCGCAAGAACAGAAAGAAATAGCCCTTACGCATACAGCTAATTTTCTAGGACGGACATTCGAGGAAGTATCTGAGGTATACCCACAGTTCTCTTGTAAAGAAGATCCGGACCGTTTCCTAAAGATCATTTACTTTTTAGGAAAAGGAGCCATTGCCGAATTCCTGGAGGACGAAAAGAGGCTCATTACCTTTAGCCCTGTACTTAGGGAACGATTGGGACACCATATTCACGGTGAGCGCTGGGCCTATAGGATAAAGAAGGCTTTGTTTGAAGAAAACCTCTTAGAACGCCCTATTCACATTATTAGCGCCAACATGCACAGTGTAATGAACACATTGTTTGCAGAAGTGGCCCTTACCACAGAGAAAAAGGGCAAGAGTACGCTGGATTTGTATGAAATGTTGAGCAAATCCGAAAATCAGAAGCTTAGGGACAAAGTCTCCAAAAAGGCTGCTGACAGCGGAATGATCTATTTAAAAGATGAGAGTGGGACCAATATCGATGTTCAGATATTCGATGCCGGTAAACTTCCCGATGTCCTTTATACCCAAAAAGAAGGTGAAGATGCACCCGTTATCATTGTAATGGATTATGCTTTCGGTGAACAGGCCTATGAAACCATGGATGAGCTGTTAAAGCCTCACAAATCCCAAGGAAAACACGCCTTCTTACATGTAGATTCTGTATCCATCATGGGTAAAGCGGGTATTCTTGAAGGAGGCAAAGGGGACATTATGATTCCATCTTCCCATATTTTCGAAGGTACAGCCGATAATTACCCCTTTACGAATGAATTAGACAAGAAAGATTTTGAAGATGAAGGTCTCAATGTCTGTTTGGGGTCCATGATTACCGTGTTGGGTACATCCCTTCAAAATAGGGACATTCTAAGGTTTTTCCACGAATCTACTTGGAACGTAATTGGTCTGGAAATGGAAGGAGCACACTACCAAAAAGCCATACAATCGGCTTCCAAGATACGGGGAAGTATCAATCCAAACGTAAAGGTACGTTATGCCTACTATGCCAGTGATAATCCTTTAGAAACAGGAAGCACTTTGGCGTCGGGCGGACTGGGCACTACAGGGGTGAAACCCACCTATGCCATCACCGAAAAAATGTTAAAGCAAATTTTAGAGTAAACTAAAAAAATATTTTGAAGAACAATAAAGTCTTAATTACAGGGGGCGCAGGGTTTATAGGATCGAATTATGTGGGGTATGTTTTAGGGGCTACAGAGGACGAAATCTACGTCTTGGACAAGCTCACTTATGCCGGTGATGTGAGAAACCTAGGAGATTTTTCGGATCATGCCCGTTACCATTTCATACAAGGGGATATTTGCGACGAAAATCTGGTAAATAATTTATTTTCAGAACATAAGTTCAATAAAGTGGTCCATTTTGCTGCCGAATCGCATGTAGACAACTCTATTTCGGGTCCTGGTGCCTTTATCCATACCAATATCGTAGGAACTTTTAACCTGTTGCATGCTGCTTATAAGACTTGGATGAACGGCCCCAACGATTACAAAGAGGATTTTAAGGATGCCCGATTCCTCCATGTATCTACCGATGAGGTATATGGTACGCTTGGTGAGACCGGATTGTTTACCGAAACAACGGCTTATGCACCCAATAGCCCGTATAGTGCATCCAAGGCTTCTTCAGACTTTATTGTGAGAAGCTATTTCCATACCTATGGAATGCAGGTGGTTACTACCAACTGTTCTAATAATTATGGGCCCAATCAGCACAAGGAGAAACTAATTCCCACTATTATACGAAAAGCTATTTCTGGTGAGCCCATACCCATTTATGGAGACGGACAGAATGTACGCGATTGGTTGTATGTCCTGGATCACTGTGTGGGGATTAAGTTGGCACTGGATAAGGGTGAATTGGGGGAAACCTATAACATTGGAGGCCGTAACGAGCGTAAAAACCTATACATTGCCCACACCATTTGCGATTTGTTGGATTCCTTAAAACCCAAAGAAGGATCCTATAGAGATCAGATAAACTTCGTAACCGATCGACCGGGGCATGATTTCCGCTATGCTATTGATGCAAACAAAATAGAAAACGAATTGGGCTGGAAAGCCGAAGAAAACTTTGAAAGCGGTATTCTCAAGACCGTAGAATGGTACCTAAACAACGAAGATAGATTGCTATGAAGGGAATCATACTAGCCGGTGGATCCGGAACACGACTACACCCACTAACGTTAGCCGTGAGCAAACAGCTCATGCCTGTGTACGACAAACCCATGATTTATTATCCCTTGTCTACCCTTATGTACTCTGGGATTCGTGAAATTTTGATCATTTCCACCCCGCAGGACCTTCCGCTGTTCGAAAAACTACTGGGCGATGGTAAAAAGTTTGGGTGCGAATTCACCTATGCGGTTCAGGAACATCCCAACGGGCTGGCTGAAGCCTTCATTATTGGAAAAGACTTTATTGGCGATGATAAAGTAGCCTTAATCTTAGGCGATAATATTTTCTACGGAAGTGGCCTTAAGGAACTATTGCAAAGCAACAATGATCCAGACGGAGGGGTTATCTATGCTTACCATGTACACGACCCGGAACGTTATGGAGTGGTAGAGTTCGATGCTGAGGGAAAAGCCTTATCTATTGAAGAAAAGCCCCAAAACCCCAAATCCAATTTCGCAGTACCGGGAATTTATTTTTTCGACAACAGTGTAGTGGATATAGCTGCCAACATAGCGCCCAGCGCTAGGGGCGAACTGGAAATTACCGATGTAAACAACGTGTATTTGCAACAAGGAAAACTAAGCGTAAGCATCCTAGACAAAGGGACCGCTTGGTTGGATACGGGGACTTTCGCATCCCTCATGCAAGCTTCCCAGTTTGTACAGGTAATCGAAGAAAGGCAAGGGCTTAAAATAGGAGCCATAGAAGAAGCGGCTTATCGTATGGGATATATCACCAAAGAACAACTTATAAAATTGGCCGAACCGTTGCTTAAAAGCGGTTATGGCAAGCATTTAATTCAATTGGATTAGTTTTGGAAGTAACTCAAACACCATTAAAAGATTGCTTTGTAGTAAAACCAAGGGTATTTTACGATGATCGTGGCTTTTTTTGTGAAACCTTCAACGAGCGTGTTTTTAAGGAACAAACCGGTTTAAATGTAGACTTTGTTCAAGACAACCAATCGGTTTCCTCTAAAGGGGTGTTACGGGGACTTCACTTTCAAAAAGGGGAAATGGCCCAAGCAAAGCTCGTTCGTGTTATTAAGGGTCGGGTGATGGATGTGGTTGTGGACATGCGAAAAGAATCGGAAACCTTCGGAAAACACTATTCTATCATATTGGACGACGAGAACCATCTTCAGTTGTTTGTGCCACGTGGTTTTGCTCATGGATTTATAACCCTTTCCGACAAGTCCATCTTTTCTTATAAATGCGATAATTTCTATCACAAAGAAAGTGAGGGCGGTATTATCTACAATGACGCAACCCTGTCCATAGATTGGCATCTTGCCAAGGAAGATTTACTAATTTCAGAAAAAGACCTAGAACTTCCCACTTTTGAGGAAGCGATTCGATGAGTAGAGTACTGGTAACAGGTGCAGATGGACAATTGGGAAAGTGCCTTCGGGATGCCTCCAAATCCTACAATGAACATACTTTTGTTTTTGTTAACAGAACACAATTGGACATTACCGATGCGGAATCTGTTAAAAGGTATTTTAGCGAAAGTTCTTTTCAATACTGTATCAATGCAGCGGCTTATACCAATGTTGAGAAAGCTGAAAGCGACGAAGCCAACGCTTATCTTATCAATGCTGAAGCCGCAGGAAACTTGGCTGAGGTTTGTAAAGAACACGGAACAAAGCTCATTCATGTTTCTACCGATTATGTGTTCGATGGGGAAAAAGGATCACCTTATCTAGAAGAGGACAAGACAAATCCAATTAGTGTATATGGTGCTTCCAAGCTAAAAGGGGAAGCATATATACAGGAAAAGTGTGAGCAGCATTTTATTGTGCGAACTTCTTGGCTCTGGTCGCAATACGGGCATAATTTTTACAACTCCATGTTGCGCTTTGCTGAAGAAGGAAGGGATTTAAAGATTACGACCGATCAGTTGGGAACCCCTACCAATGCTAATGATTTGGCAGAAGCACTATTGGGTATCGTAGCAGCGGACAACGATAGTTATGGGGTATATCACTACAGCAATGAAGGAGAAGCCACTTGGTTCGACTTTGCTGAGGCAATATTTACCCATTCGGGAAAATTAGAAGCGGTAACCCTTGAAAAAACCGACCATTACCGTACTTTTGCAGCCAGACCAGGGTACAGTGTGTTGAGCAAGGAGAAGTTCTTTCGGCATTTCGAAGCCCCCAGGTTGGATTGGCAGGAGTCATTAAAAAAGTTAATTAACAACCAATAAACGTTATTGACCCATGGATAACAACAAGGAAGAAGTTGATATTTTTTATGTATACAAAGCTTTCCTAAACAGGCTTAAGGGTCTTTTTAGGGAGTGTTTCAAGGCCTTTGATTTTATAGTTGGTAAATGGGTCCTGTTACTTATACTCATCGCAGTAGGAGTTGGTTCTGGATACTTCCTCAACTCACTTAAGAATGATGTGAAGGAAGCCAAGATATTATTGAAGACCAATTTTAAGTCTGCCGACTATGTCTATAGCGTGGTAGAGTCCCTTAATGCTAAAATTACCGAGAAAAGGGAAACCAAAAAGAGGTTTTATAAGCAAGAAGGTATTCCTACCGTATTTGCCGAAATGGGGGAAATGACCCTAGAACCTGTAATCAATCTACGGGATTTGGTAGAAGGCTATGAGCCCAACTCTCCTAATTTTGATGGGATATTGCGCTATGTGGAGTTTGAATTCGAAGAAGATGGTGAGATTACGCAGATTGCCGAGACCTTTACAGGACAATACAAGTATCACAAGCTTAAGATTGTTGTAACCGATTCCACCAAAAACAGTGTGATCGATACCCTGGTTTCATACATCAATAGCAGTGAATACCTTACTAACTATAAAGATATCTATCAAAAGACATTGGAAGATGGTATTAAGAACAACAAAGAGACCATTAAACAAATCAATGAAGTAATTGCTACATACAACAAGCACGAATCCTACCCTACCAGATCGAGCGAGCTTTATATTGTAGATAAAAACTTTAGTGTAGCCCAACTTTTAGCCACCAAATTGGAGCTGGAGAAGGAAATAGAGACTTTTAGAAGGGAAATGGCAGAGCTGGATCAGGTTGTAGTAAACATGAACCACCCCACGTTGTACAAAAAGGAGCGATCCCTCACCGAAAACAATATGTTGCTTATTCCACTTCTTTTGGTATTTGGTTTCTTGGGTATTGCATTTGCCGTATATGTCTTCAAGTCTTTGAGAAACTTCTCGAACAACCAAGAGTAATAAAGCCATTTTTACTGGCTCGCCGCCGCATTGCATTGAGGTATGGATATTCAGAACAAGTTGCTCGGGTTTTTTAAGTCTGCAGTTGTAGGCAGGAGCATTAATGTGCTGTTACTCCGCGTACTTGGTGTAGTGCTTTTTTTTTTAGTAACCACCCTTATTACCCAGAACTTCCCAGCTTCCTTGGTTGGGGAATACGATTTTAGCCGCTCCCTTTTACTGGTCTTGGGCACGCTGGCTATTTTTGGGATGCAATCTTCGGTTATCTATTATTCTGGCTTTTTGGCTTCCATGCAACGCCTTTCGTACATAAAGAGGGTATACCTGCAGATGATCGTGATTGTACTGGCACTGTCGGTACTTATCCTTTTGGGAAGCCAGTTGTTTCGTATTGATGCCATAACCGAGATGACGGGTTTTCAGCTTTCCTCCAATGTAACAAAGACTATCCTAACGGTTTTCTTTTATGGCGTAACCATGCTTAATATCGACACCTTTCGAGGCATGGATAAAATATACGTTTCGGAAACCTTCAGGAACATTTTGCGGTACATTTTCTTTTTGGGTGCTGTATGGTATTTGTTCCAAACCTCGCAAGCAGAGCGATTGGTAGATGTGTTTCTCCTCAACTTTGTATTATTAGCTCTGTTGTCATCTATAGGGGTTCTTTGGCATTTTTCTAAAATTCGTTTTAAGGACTCCGGGAAGGACGTTTCCATCAATTATAAAGACATCCTAAAACGCTCTGCACCTATGGCGGTTAGCGCTGCTTCTTTTTTGTTGATGCAAAGTTTGGATGTACTTATGCTCACCTATTTCACCAATTTCGAAACCGTTGCCTATTACAGCGTTGCCGTAAAACTAACGTTGCTTATTTCCATTGTTTTGTCTTCGGTCAATGCCGTAATAGCTCCTAAAATTGCAGAATTCTATGCTTCGCAAAGCATGCAACGGCTAAAGAAAACCATAAAAAGGGGGACCCAACTCATTTTTATAATGACAGCTCCTGTCATTTTGCTTTTAGCCTTGTTTTCCACCTATGTTTTGGAATTTTTCGGCGAAGGGTATTCTGCAGCCAAATATGCACTCATCATCTTGTTGATAGGGCAGATTGTTAATACTTTCTGCGGATCTATTGGAGTGTACTTGAATATGACGGGGAAGCAAAAGAAGTTCCAGATCATTCTTATTTCGGCACTTCTCATCAATATTGTACTCAACTATATTCTAATCCCTTTACACGGGATGGTTGGAGCGGCTATTGCCACTTCAGTCAGCATGGTTTTATGGAATGCCGTAGCAGTGATATATGTTTACAGAACCGATAATGTAAAAACCTTTTTAAGCCTGTGATGGAGTCTTTTGCTGTGGATTTTTTTGTTGTAGGCGCCGCCAGGAGCGGCACAACGTCGTTATATAACTATTTGAAGCAGCACCCCGAGGTTTTTTTGTCTGACGTAAAGGAACTCAATCATTTTTCACAGGTAGAATCCAACGACCACTCTGACTATAAAACCCCTAAAAAGGGCGAAAGCTACCACACAAAGATCATAAAGTCGTACGAAGTTTATGAGTCCCTTTTTTCTGAAGCTGGCGATCATCAAAAAACTGGGGACGTTAGTCCTTCCTACCTATGGGGAACGGATACGGCAAAACGAATTCAGAAGCACAATCCTAATGCAAAAATCATCATTACGTTACGAAACCCTGTGGAAAGGGCTTTTAGCCATTATGTGATGAATTACGGTGTGGGATATGATAAGATTTCCAATTTTGGAGATGCCTTAAATGCAAAGCAAGACCGTGTTTGGGGAGGGGGCAATCTCTATGTAGCATGGAGCACCTATTTCGATGCTGTAAAAAGCTATTACGATGCCTTTCCAAAAGATTCAATTAAGTTGCTCATTTTCGAAGATTGGACCCAGGAAAAAGATGAAACCCTAAAGGATTTGTTCGAATTAGTGGGTGTAGCCCCGCATTTTAAAATAGATCATACCATTCGGCATAACAAAAAAGTAGCCTACAAGCACATTGGGCTATTAAACTTTATTCGTGGACGCTTTATAAAAGGAGCCATAAAGACGATACTCCCAGAAAACCTAAGGGAACGGATAAAAAATCGTTTTTTTGCCGGTGGCGATCTGGATTTGAATTTGGAGGTGTCTACAAGGAAAAAACTGGAAGATCATTTTAGGCAAGATGTAATGCAGCTGCAACAATTAACAGGAATTCCACTGCTTGAAAAGTGGGGATTTATAAACAGTAAGACATAATATGATAAGCAAACAACATAAAACCATATTTGTTCATGTACCCAAAGTAGCGGGGCAAAGCATAGAAACTATGTTCCTAAACGAATTGGGACTGGATTGGGAAAACCGATCTGGCTTGTTGTTGCGAAAGAAAAAACACTCGGAGGAAGGGCCTTCGCGATTGGCACACCTAACAGCTTCGGAGTACGTAGACTTAGGCTACATAAACGAAGATTTGTTTAACGAATATTTCAAATTTTCGTTTGTACGGGACCCCTATAAAAGGGCTTTCTCTTTTTATAACTTTTTGGGCTATTCCAAAATAATAAGCTTTAAGAACTTCGTTAACCATGTGTTGCCCGTAAAGCTGAACCAGAAAGGACAGAACTCCCAATCAGAGGACGCCTATCTATATGGTCAGGATTTCTTTTTTAAGTCGCAATATGACTATTTATACAGCAAAGACGGCAAATTATTGGTCGATTTTGTGGGGAGACTGGAAAACATAAAAGAAGATATTGAAAAAGTAAAGGAAATTTCTGGACTTCAGGGCGCAACCCTACCCCATGTAAACAAATCTAAAGGAGAGTGGAGCCGTGCAAGGGCACATTTAATAAAAACCCCATATTTGCTGAAATATTTAAAGATAAACAGTAAAAAGCAGGATTTCGATACAGAATTCACTCAGGAAATAAAGGACAAAGTATACCAGTTATATCAAAAGGATTTCGAAGCTTTCGGATATAAAAGATAAATAAATTGATGAGTCAAAACCTCATACGGACAGGAATTGCACTGCTTATAGTATCGCTCTGGACCCAGAATCTGGAAATATCCTTTTTGGTTTCGGTTGGGGTACTGTTGCTAAATATTGGTAGCAAGTACTCCCGTGAGGTTTTTACTGTAGCTTCCGTTCTTTTTGGCCTTTTGTGTATCGGGATGCTTAGCTTGTTCACCTTTGATGGGGGTGCGTACGACTTCCTGAAAGACGTGGTTTATTTCCTGCGGCCTATCACCATATTGTTGGCGACCTATTTTTCGGTTAAAAACCTTAAAAAGAAAACGGACTTTTTCAACATCCTTGTTATTGTGGGGTTTGCTTTTGCCTTTATCCACGTGGTCCATATTTCGGTAGAGATTATTGGTATGAAACCCAATGTAGCAAAATTTAGGAATAAGTTTGGTCGGTTTAACCATGTGGAAATGCTAGCCCTTTTTTCCATTATTTGTGTGAAGGGGATCCCAGTTAAGAAAACGCGCTTTAAAGTATTGTACCAGTTTTTTGTGGTTTGTTTGGCGGTGTCCTTCTTATTGTACTTTTCGCGAACCATGATGATCGTTCTGTTCTTAATGGTGTTGGCATACTATGGCTACCTAAAGCTAAACGCTAGGGGTGCCGTAGCATTGGTAGGAATGTTGATAGGCGGAGGCCTTTTCATTCTTTTCCTAAGCCAGTACGAACCTGCAGAGACTAAGGATCCAGGTGTTATAAGTACGTTCTTAACCAAAATGAAGAACTCCTATACCGAAACCTTGGAGCCCATTAAGTTTGATAAGAACAAGCTAGACCGAAGGGAACTCTGGCCCCGATGGCGTGCCTATGAGGCCATTTTGGTATGGAACGAAGTAAGCGAAGAAAAATCCTGGCTAACAGGGAAAGGATTTGGGTCTACAGTAGATGTTGGGTTCGATATTACCCTGCAAGGGGAGAAAATAAGGCACCTTCCTACAGTTCACAACGGAATAGCCTATGTGTATATGAAAACCGGGCTCATTGGACTATTGGTTTATTTATCCATTATAGGGATGCTGTACATGCAGTATTACAAAAAACAGAGTATACGGGATAAAGTGTCCTTTAACCGAATACTGGTCGCATGTGGCTTTTATATCTTTGCCTCGAGTTTGGTGGTGACAGGAATATTTAAACCACACGATATGGCAACATTTTTAATTGGGGGTGTTTTGGCCCTTAAACAATTTAATGATTTTGAAAATAGGAATACTAGGAACGAGGGGGATTCCTAATTATCATGGTGGTTTCGAGCAGTTTGCCGAATTTTTCGCAGCCTTTCTAGCAGAGAAAGGGCATGAGGTCTATGTCTATTCTTCGCATTCGCATCCCTATCAGGAAAAAACATTTGCGGGAGCACATATCATTCATTGTAAAGACCCAGAAGAAAAGATAGGTACTGCGGGTCAATTTATTTACGATCTCAATTGCATATTGGACGCGAAGAAACGCAACTTCGATATTTTGTTGCAATTGGGCTATACCAGTAATTCGGTATGGTACAAATTGTTGCCCAAAAAGCCACTTATTATTACCAACATGGATGGCATGGAGTGGAAGCGCTCCAAATACAGTAAATCGGTTCGCTATTTTTTGAAACATGCTGAAAAATGGGCTGTAAAGAGTAGCGATTACCTTATTGCAGATTCCATTGGGATTCAAAATTATCTTAAAGGCGCTTATAAAAGAGAATCGGAATATATTGCTTATGGAGCTGAGAGATTTACAGAGCCTTCCGAAACCGTTCTTGCCGAATATGGGTTAGAATCATATAAATATAATATGCTCATAGCTCGAATGGAACCAGAGAACAACATAGAAACCATTTTGGACGGAGTTGCCAAAGCAAAAACCAAAACCCCTTTTCTGGTCATAGGAAAACACGATACCAATGCTTTCGGGAAGCATCTTACCGAAAAGTTCAAGGATGTAAAACATATCCAATTCCTAGGCGGAATTTATAATTTCGATCACCTCAATAACCTCAGGTATTTTTCCAACCTGTATTTTCATGGCCATAGTGTTGGGGGAACCAACCCTTCCCTATTGGAAGCTATGGCGAGCAGGGCATTGATTGTCGCCCACGAAAATGAATTTAATGGGAAGATCCTCGAAAAAGACGCGTTTTATTTTTCGAATTCAGATCAGGTAAGTCAATATGTCGATTCCATACAGGACAAAATGGAGTACGAAGCGTATCTATTGAATAACTGCAATAAAATCACTAATCTTTACGCTTGGGATATTATCAATAATAAGTATTTAAAATTTTTTGAAGAAGTATATGCAAAGGATTAGGGAACTACTTCTTGCCGAAGACACCTATGGGTATTTGATAGCTGCGCTGCTATGGACCCTTCCTTTGCCTTATGCATTTAGTTCTATTGCCACCATAGTGTTGGTTTCTATAGCATTCTTTTCTTTTCTCATCCACAAAAAAGTAAGCTGGAAAAAGGCTTATTGGGTTCCTATGGGAATGTACCTGCTTATGGCGGCATCAGTACTTTGGAGTGTTAATCCCGACAAATCCCTCCGGGGATTGGAGCGCCAACTTCCCTTTTTAATCATTCCATTAGCTTTTCTCTTTATGCCAACCCTTTCTAGGGAAATCTGGAAAAAAGTACTTTATCGATTTGCCGTTGGCATGGCCGTTTTTGCATTGTTTTTTATAGGGCTTGCTACAGTTAAGTTTTTAAGGGGAGGAGATTCTGAAGTGTTTTTTTACCATGAATTAGTTTCTGTGTTTGACTTAAATGCTATTTATGTTTCCTGCATGGCAGCGTTGAGTTTTCTTTTTGTTGCGTTTTATTCCAAAAGAAAATGGTGGAATATTGTTATAGCTGTGGTGTTGTTTGTGTTACTATTACTGCTCTCCTCCAAAAACATCATGGTAATTACCCTTTTGTGTGTTTTTATAGGATTTTGGATTAGCAAGAGGTTTTTTTCGAAGAAGCGACTTTTGGCCCTCTCAGGAATAGCAGTTGTATCCATCGCTGCTTTTCTGTTTAGTCCTCTTAAGGAGCGGATGGAAGAAGAGCTTACTTCTAACGTAAATGAAGTGCTTACTTCCGAGAAGTTCAATCGCATCTATCCTTGGACAGGGACCACCATTCGGCTTTTTCAGGCTCGGGTCTTTTATGAAATGGCCGACGAAAACGATACTTTTTTAACAGGCTTCGGAATTAATGCTTCCCAGGGCAAAATCGTAGAGAAACAAAACCATTACAATCTCTATTGGGGATACAACGTATATAATTTTCACAACCAATACATTCAGGCCTTCTCCGAATTAGGGATCCTTGGGCTTATAGGCATCTTCCTTTTGTTGTTTTTTATTTTGAGGGCATATCTTAAAACCAAAGAACTTTTCCTCTTGTTCTTTTTACTTATAATGGCTTCTGTTTTTGTCACCGAGTCCTACATTTGGAGGCAACGGGGCATGCTGCATTTTTTGGTGTTATTTGGGTTGATGATTAAGCTATCTGTGGACCCAATCAAAAAGAAAACCTACTGATAAAAGGTGCCATTCAACCCCTGTCTTTGAATTTTCGGGGTATTGTATTTATGATCTCAGAAACGGGAACCGCGGGAGGAAAAACCCGTCCAGTTGTTGGTATGTAGCGGACAATTTTCATTTCTACTGTATCTTTGTCTAATATCAAATACATAAAGGGATGTCTTAAAATTATTTGCGATCCAAAACGAAATACCTACAACCCTTTTTATATCTTTGAACAAGATTAGATCATTTTTATGGGAAAAAGTGAAATTATTTGCCTCATTCCAGTTTTCAATGATTGGGACAGCTTAATTATACTATTATCGGACATTGAAAAACAGGCAAAAGAGCATAATGAATTTCACTTTCAGGCTGTCGTAATTAATGACGGTTCCAGCGAAGCTTTTGATGAGCAATATGAAGATAAACTGAAGAATTCCAGTATTCGTGTGACACAGGTGGATATTGAACTCAATGTTGGACACCAACGAGCCATAGCCATTGGGCTTCAATATATATCCAATGAAATAGTGAGTAGAAAACTAAAGGAAGGAGCTACTGGTCATGTAGTGGTACTGGATGGTGATGGGGAAGACAAACCGTCCGATATCGTTCCCATGGTAAAAAAAGCTGACGGAATCCTTGTGTTTGCAAAACGAATGAAAAGAAGTGAGGGAATCGGATTTAGAATGGGTTATTTGGCCTATAAATCCTTGTTTAAAATTCTCACAGGTAAATCAATAGATTATGGTAATTTCAGTGCTATACCCTATTCATTAATGGGAAAAGTAGTAGTGCTGCCTAATCTTTGGAATCATTACGCGAGTAGTATCACGGAGTCGCGTATTAAATTTACCTCTTACCCCACAGAAAGAGGAACTAGGTATGCAGGGAAATCCAAAATGAATACAATGAATCTTGTTATTCATGGATTTAGTGCTATATCGGTTTATTTTGACAAACTTTGCTTTCGAGTTTTGAAATTTTCGTTCCTATCGGTTCTGGTTTGTGCCTGTCTTATCCTATTTGTTCTTTACAAAAAGATATTTACCGACCAAGCCATTCCGGGATGGGCCTCCAACCTTATATTAATTGCACTATCTATAGTTGTGCAACTATTCGCGGTAACATTTATCATCTTATTGTTCCAATTAAGTACTCGCAAAATCATTAATCCGCCGAATAAAGAACTTTATTTGGATTTTATAAGTAAAGAGAACCATGTTCAATAAATTGGTGAAATGGCTTACTAACCATAGAATTCAACTGCTGCTTATTTTAATAGTGACTGCAGTTCTTCGGTTCTATGGGCTGGACTTTCAAAGTCCTTGGCTAGATGAAATCCATACACTAAACGAATCGAACCCAAATTATTCTTTGTTAGAGGTATACGATAGGGTGATCCGGGCAGAGCAGTTACCACCGCTTTACTTTTATATCATTCACTTTCTTTTTAAGGTATTTGGGTATACCATTTTCGTGGCAAGAGCTTTTTCGGCATTGATAGGTGTCGCTTCCGCCTATGCTTTATACTTATTGGCTCGGGAACTAATTAATCGTAAAACCGCACTTATTGCAACCCTGTTATTTGCAGTGAATTATTATATGATATTTTATTCACAAGAGGCGCGACCTTACATGATGTTTGTCTTTTTTGGGACCTTATCCTATTATTGGATGGTCCGTTTCTTGAAAAAAAGCTCTATCAAAAATGCAATCTGGTATGGTGTTGCTGCAGGATTTCTTATTCACTCCCATATCGTAGGTTTTTTTCTTTTGTTACCTCAATTTGCAACGGTACTTCTTTATTCGGTAACTCGCGAAAAAACAGAAAGGCGGCAGCTTATCATTAATGGGCTTATAACAGCAGGTGTTACCGTTGTTCTTTACTTACCTGCGGTTGGATCCTTACTCAATGTTTTTGAGATCAAAAGCTTTTGGATAAAACCCCCAGCCGACGACGCTTTAACCATGATCTATAAGGGCTTTTTCGGCCATTCCGAAATATTGGTTTTCTTAAATCTCATATTTTTTATAGGTTTCCTTATTTGGTTCTACCGCGGCAATCATAATCGAAATAAAGCGCCTTTTTCTAAAGACTGGATTTTGATAATTCTAATTTTTTGGATCGCTTTATATATTCTAATACCCTTGATAAGGACCTATACCTCTGTACCTATGATCATTGGGAGGTATTTCATAGTATTGGTTCCCGCTATTATTTTAATGCTGGCAATAGGAATTACTAGAATTAAAGGCAATCTAGTCATGGTCGCGGCCTTGGGAGTGTACGTGATGTATTCCATGATTCATCTTGTTCTTAAGAAGGACTATTATACAGGTGTTAAAAAATCACAATTTCGGGAGGCAACTGAGTACATCATGATTAGAAACAAAGAAAACGATAGGGTTGTTACCAGCTTGGCGCCCTATGTAAACTATTTCTTTGAACATGGGGGCAAGGATTATGAAGTGGTTCACTCGTCTTTGGATGATTACCTGAAAAAACAGAAAAACGAGGAGCAACCCAAAAAGTCGTTCTGGTACTTCGATGCCCACAATAGAAAATTCAATGTCTCAGAACAGACAAAAAAATACTTGAATAAATATTATATAACCGATGAAAGTTTTAAAGGATTCGATGCTTGGGCGCGACATTTTATGGTAAGGGATACAAATACTGTTAAGATCGATTTTGCGCGGGAAGAGTATGAAAAAATTACCCAACCAAACCGAGCAAAAATGAATATTGACTTTTTCAAATTGGATGAGAACCATTTAAAAACCACCGGATGGGCTATTCTGGAATCGGTCGACTCGAAGAATACAACAATAACAACCATGCTTGTGAAAGATTCTACTGCTTACGCGATAGCATCGGTCAAAAAGAAGCGGCCAGATGTTACGAAGTATTTCAAAACGGGTTATAACGCTGATTTTTCGGGATTTGAAATAGAGGCCGTACTGGATTTCGTTCCCAAAGGCATTTATAGGTTCGGGGTTTTACTGGAAAACGATCAGGAAGGTTTGAAACGATTGCTTTTTTCTAACAAAGAAGTGGAGGTTCAGTAATTCATCACAGGGTTGAGCTTAAATTGAATCCCTGTCTTTAAACTTTAGGAGTATTGTATTTATGATCTCAGAAGCGGGAACCGCGGGAGGAAAAACCCCTTCGGTTGTTGGTATGTGGCGGACAATTTCCATTTCTACTGCATCTTTGTCTAATATCAAGCACATAAAGGGGTGTCTTAAAATTATTTGCGATCCAAAATAAAAATACCCGTAACCCTTTTTATATCTTTGGAAAAGGTTTAATCATCCCTATTTTAAAAGGAGTTTTAATAGCCCGATTCTTACATAAAATTTGAGAATATGACTAAAAAGTTATCTTTCTATGTTTGGTGTCTGCTTTTATTTGGAGCCTTTATCTCTTGTAGTGAGGGTAAAACAGAGCAGAAAACAGGTCCAAACTTCATTTTTTTTATTACCGATGATATGTATCCTTACATGTTTAACAACCTTTTGGATACAAATGCTATTAGAAACTTAACCCCTACTCTCGATACACTAATTGCGGAAGGGGTATGGCTAAAAAACATGAAGGTGATTTCTCCAGTATGCACACCCAGCAGGTATAATTGCTTAACAGGTAATTATGCGAGTAGGGCTTCTAATGAGGCGATGTTGAACACAAGGTTAATAAATGGCGGCCAAACAGTTATACAATGGAACAGCCTTATTACACCTGGGGAAGAAAAAACCATGGGGCATTATTTTCAGGAAATAGGGTATCGAACGGGCTTTGTAGGTAAGAACCATATTATTGAAAGTATAGCCTCCGATACCGTAAGACCTAACTTAGATGCCGACCCAAGAAATCCAGAAATCAAGAAAGGGTTGGTATTTCGGGATTCCATTCTAAAAGAGCATGTAAAAAATAGTGGTTTCGATTATGCAGATGGACTGTATCACAACAACCCAGATTGGTTAGGTATTCGTGAGTTAGCGGTACACAATATGGATTGGGTTACCGAAAAGGCTTTGGATTTTCTAAACGAAAACCCGGATAACCCCTTTATGTTGTACATGGCAACTACGCTTCAACATGGTCCAATTCGTGGAGATCGTGCCTGGAAAGCAGATAGAAGAGTCACCCCTATTGGCATTTTAGAAAAATCCCCAGAAGTATTGCCTTCTGTAAAAGGGCCCATTTCCAACGTTTATGACTCAATTATAGCCAGCGACCCAGGCAGAGAAGCATCTATCCGAAATTTTATCTCCATTAACAGGAGAATTGTAAAAGACAGTATGCGAGGTCAACAGAAGGAGAACCTGCTTTGGATGGATGATGCATTAGGGGCCTTATTACAAAAATTGGATACAATAGGACAATTAGACAATACGATTATTGTGTTTTTCAATGACCATGGGCAAAATCAGAAGGGGACTCTTTATGAAGGAGGGATAAACGCAGAAGCCTTTATTTGGAAAAAAGGAGGCTTTAAAGTTGGCAATGTGTTGGAAACCCCAGTAACCAATGTAGATTTCCTGCCTACTTTATTAAGCTTAGCTGGGAAAACCGATGTCGAAGATCATTTTGATGGTTCCAGTTTTAAGGAAGCCTTGGAGGGAGACAAGTACAGGGGAAAACCCTATAGCTATCATGAGTTGGGTTATACACGGGCTATTGTAAAAGACGGCTTTAAATACTATACCGTTCGCTATCCTGAATGGGCAACAAACCTAGACTATGAAGGCAGAAAAAAACTGCTTGAAGAATATAACGCCTACAAAGCAAAACATGGTCGCCCTATTATGACAACCGATCCCAATGCTCCATTCGGGCAACTGGTAATGGTACCTGGAGGGGAATCTGCCGAACAACCATCGTATCATTCCATGCCGCATTTCCACGATCCCGATCAACTTTACGATTTAACCAATGATCCAGGAGAAACTCGAAACTTGATAAACGACCCCGCCTATGCCAAAAAAATAGAAGAGTTGAGGAGTTATCTCCAAAAGGAACTCAGTACACTTCCAGGAAACTATCCCCTTTAGTATTTTTGCTGATAGCTGATGGTGTTTTAAAAAGTACGGATGGAGACGTCAAAAACCGAAATTAATACTCCTGAAAAGTAAAAGCATACATATATTAATCGACTCCCACGTTTTCGATGGGAAATTCCAAGGTTCGCGAACCTATATTTTGGGGCTTTATAACGCAATGCTAAGAGAGAGGCCCAATTGGAAATTCTTCTTTACGGCGCAAAACACAGAGACGCTCAAGGAAGTATTTGGTTCTTATCCTAATGCACAATTCGTAACCCTTTCTACTGAGAACAAATACAAACGCTTGCTCTTCGAGTTTCCGAAACTCATTAAAAAACACCGGATAGATTATACGCACTTTCAGTACATCACCCCACTCATAAAAAAGGGAAAATATATTGTTACAACACACGATATCCTTTTCGAGGAAAAACGATTTGCCAAATACTTTCCAGTGAAGTATCGATTTCTGAATGGGATGTTGTTCAAAAGATCAGCAAAAAAAGCAGATGTTTTGGCAACGGTTTCTACGTATTCCAAAGAAAAAATACACGAACATTACGGGATCCCGAAAGAAGGAATACACGTTACACCCAATGCTGTGACTATAAAAGATGATACCGAAGATGCCGTTGCCTATATACAACGTACGTTCAATTGTAAAAAATACCTCTTGTATGTAAGCCGTGTAGAACCCAGAAAGAACCATCTTTCCCTGCTAAAGGCTTTTGTAAAGCTCAACCTTAAAGAGGAAGGATACAAACTGGTCTTTATTGGGAATAGGGATTTAGATTATCCAGAAATGGAGGCTTATATCGACAAGAACAAAGGGGTTTTCGAAAATTCCCTGCATTTCTATTCTGGGATATCGGATACCGACCTCACGTACTTTTATGCAGCCTGCAAAATGGTTGTGTACCCTTCTTTTGCTGAGGGATTCGGGATCCCACCGTTAGAAGCTGCGGTATTTAAAAAACCGGTTGTTTGTTCCTCGGCCACCGCCATGTCCGAATTCGACTTCTTCCCCTACCACATAGATCCTAACAATCAAGAAGAATTGGAGGCAGCCATTAAAGCAACCCTAGTGGACAAAGCGTATCCATTAGAAGAAATAAAGGATACCGTTCAAAAAAAATACAACTGGAACCAATCTGCAAAAACGTTGATTGCAGCTATTGAAGCACAAAATTTGAAACACCCCTAAAATAGGATGCTAAGGGATTCTTTGTTACTTTTAGTCACTCATATATGAGCCTGTGAGAATATTATTTGCTTCCATATACCCATATGTCTTCTTGTTGTTGTTCTTCACAATTCCGTTCGACAATTACTTAAGGGCACTACCAAATATCCTTTTGGCCATTTTAGCCATACTGTTTCTTTTTGTAATTCGGAAAAAACATTTGCAGCGACTTAAGAAAATGCCTGTTCGGTTGCTCGGGGGATTTATAGTGTATTTATTGGTCAATTCCCTTTTATTTGGCAGAATAGAGACAGATTGGGTGGTTTTAAAGAAGATATTGCTGTCTATGGGCTTGGTGTTGTTATATGTGCCTATAGATGGGTTCAAAAAAATATACAAGGCGCTCATTTTTTCTTCTTTGGCTGCCATTTTGTTCTCAACGATTAAACTGGTTATGGTAGTAAACCAGACCGAAAACTTTCAGTTTTTGGATTCTGCCATGATCATTGAGGCTGTGCTTATTGATCGAATCTATTTAGGGCTGTTGTGTGTACTGAGCATCTTGGCGTCCTATCAATCCATTCAGGGCACCTATCACCCCGACAATCGTTATTATGTAGCTAATATTATACTCAATGTCCTTTTTGTCCTTTTAATTGTTTCCAGGATTTCGATCATCGTCCTGATCATCATATTCCTGCTTAGCTTTTTCTATAAAAAGAAGCGCTTACCTCAGTTGTTCTTTGTAACTGGGGGCTTTTTGTTGGTCATTGTTCTCATTTTTATACTGAATAATGATTTAAGGAAACAGATCTTCTATTCCAATGCTCAACAAAACAAAGGGCTCATCGAAAACACACTAGCAGCAGAACCTAGGGCTGTTATTTGGGACTGTGCCCATAAGGTTTCCAAGATGGAAGGCACCTTTTTGAAAGGACAAGGGTTTACACATACCAACACAGAGATGTTGCTGTGTTACGAGGCCACACTAAAGGACGAACGCAAAAAGACATGGTTTCTTTCGCAGAAATACAATACACACAATCAGTTTATCGACTTTTATTTGGCAAGCGGTATTGTGGGAATACTTCTTTTTCTGGGAAGTATCATCATCCTTTTTATTAGGAACCGAAAAGAATACCTCCCTTCGGCTTTATTGGTTACCCTCATCTGTTTTGCTTTGGTCGAGAACTTATTTCATAGACAAATTGGGGCCTATTATGTAGGGGTTATTTTTATCGTGCTGTTAATTGCGGAAGCTACAAAAGAAACAAAGGAACAAATAGACTTTAAAACCTAGGCAAGTTGTATTTTTGCCGAGTTTAAATAAAAGGAATACATGAAAATAGCAGTTATAGGAACAGGATACGTAGGACTGGTAACAGGAACTTGCTTGGCTGAAACGGGGAATGAGGTTATATGCGTGGATATAGATGCCAAAAAAGTAGAAAAAATGAGGAATGGTATAGTTCCCATTTATGAACCACATCTGGATGTCCTTTTCGAAAGAAATATAAATGCCGGACGTTTACGCTTTACCACTTCCTTGGATGAAGGATTGGATCATGGGGATATAGTGTTTTTGGCGCTTCCCACCCCTGAAGATGAAGATGGCTCCGCAGACTTATCCTATGTGTTGAATGTAGCCAATGAGATAGGCAAAAAAATAAAAGACTACAAAGTAATTGTGGACAAGAGTACGGTGCCTGTGGGTACAGCGGAAAAGGTAACCCAGACCATTTCCAAGAATGCTTCTTGCGAATTCGATGTGGTTTCAAACCCAGAATTCTTGCGGGAAGGGTTTGCCGTAGACGATTTTTTGAAACCTGAGCGTATTGTGGTAGGTTCCAGTAGTGAAAGGGCGACAAAAATGATGCAGAAACTGTATGCACCTTTCGTTCGTTCTGGAAACCCAGTAATCATCATGGATGAAAAATCGGCAGAACTTACAAAGTACGCTGCCAATTCCTTCTTGGCCACCAAGATTACGTTCATGAACGAAATTGCCAACTACTGCGAGAAAGTTGGAGCCGATGTGGATAAGGTTCGTGTAGGAATGGGAACTGACTCCCGTATTGGAAAGCGTTTCTTATTCCCTGGGATTGGATATGGAGGATCCTGTTTCCCAAAAGATGTAAAAGCGCTACAGAAAGCAGGAAGCGATGCCGATTACGATTTCCAAATATTGGATTCCGTAATAAATGTGAACCAAAAACAGAAAACGGCTTTGATTCCTAAAATTAAAAAACATTTTAACAATGACTTGAAAGGCAAGAAAATGGCTGTTTGGGGACTGGCGTTTAAGCCTGAGACCGATGATATCCGTGAAGCACCTTCCATATACATCATGAATGCACTTTTGGAAGAAGGGGTTGCCCTTAAGGTATTCGATCCAGAAGCCATGCCCAACATCCAAAACCGATTTGGGGATAAACTTTCATATGCCTCTTCCATGTACGATACCCTTAACGATGCCGATGCATTGGTTATTTGTACCGAATGGAGCATTTTCCGAACCCCTAATCTCGATAAGGTAAAAGAATTACTAAAAGAGCCCACCATTTTCGATGGAAGGAATCTATATAATGTAGAGGATATGCGAAGCGAAGGATTTACATATCAATCCATAGGCCGTAACTAAATAAACACAACAAGGATTTGGAAACCAATTTAGAGAACAAAAGAGTTTTAATTACAGGAGCCGCAGGGTTTTTGGGCTCTCATTTATGCGATAAGTTTATCGAACAGGGCTGTGAAGTAATAGGAATGGACAATCTTATTACCGGAGAGCTTAAAAATATAGAGCACCTATTTGGATTGGAGAAATTTACATTTTATCACCACGATGTCACCAAATTTGTACACGTGCCAGGTAGAGTGGATTATATCCTACATTTTGCTTCCCCTGCAAGCCCTATTGATTATCTAAAAATCCCTATCCAAACCCTAAAAGTAGGCTCGTTAGGAACCCACAATCTCTTGGGGCTTGCCAAAGAAAAAAAGGCAAGAATACTCATTGCATCTACCTCTGAAGTATACGGGGATCCTTTAGTCCACCCTCAAAATGAATCATATTATGGAAATGTAAACACCATTGGCCCCCGCGGGGTATATGATGAGGCCAAGCGCTTTCAGGAATCCATAACAATGGCCTATCATCGTTTTCATGGACTGGAAACAAGAATCGTAAGAATATTTAATACTTATGGCCCTAGGATGCGCCTTAACGATGGAAGGGTAATTCCTGCTTTTATGGGTCAGGCATTGCGGGGCGAAGACCTTACGGTGTTCGGCGATGGGTTGCAGACACGCTCTTTTTGCTATGTGGACGACCAGATAGACGGAATTTTTAGATTGCTGCTTAGCGATTACTCCCTTCCCGTAAACATAGGAAACCCTGATGAGATAAGCATTCTCGATTTTGCTGAAGAAATCATAAAATTAACAGGAACCGAACAGAAAATCGTATTTAAACCCTTACCAAAGGATGACCCGTTACAGCGGCAACCGGATATAACCAAAGCCAAGGAAATATTGGGCTGGGATGTGAAAACCCAAAGGGTAGAAGGAATGCGCAAAACATTCGAATATTTTAAGGGGCTTACCGAAGAAGAGCTCTTCAAAAAAGAACACAAGGATTTTTCCAAGCACAATAAGCGGTAATGATATTTAAAACAGGGAGATATTCAGGATTTCTAAGGCCGATTACATACGGGATCGACCTTGTGCTTATCCATGCCCTAGCGTATTATTTCCTGGATGCAAACTTCCCCTTTCTTAACTATCTTATTTTTGTCTCCCTAGCTTGGATTATAGCTGCACTTCGCACCCATTTTTATGAAATATACCGTTTTACGCATGTAAGTAACCTGCTTGGCCTCATAGGGAAGCAAACCATTTACTTTTTACTCATAGTTTTCACCTTTTTCGGTATTTACAACAACCAGGAAATAAACCCTTGGCGGGTACTGTACTATGCCATCATTGTAATGGGGTGCATTTCGGCAGTAAAACTGGGTATTTTCTTCCTCCTTAAAAAGTACCGAAGATTTTGGGGTGGAAACATAAGACGCGTTGTTATTATTGGTCTTAATCAGAAAACAGATCAGTTGAGGACTTTTTTTGAAAACAGGACCGATTATGGGTATCAACTAAGAAAAACCTTCGATATACAAACAACGCCTTTGGAGGAATGCTTTAACTATATTTCTGAAAACAATATCGATGAAATCTATTCGTCCGTAGCAGAGCTAGACAACGAAAAGCTAGTGAAGCTTATCGATTATGCCGATAACAACTTAAAGATCCTGAAGTTCCTCCCAGACAATAAGGAAATATATACCAAACGGTTGGATTTCACCTATTATGGGGTGCTTCCCATATTATCCCTTCGTAAAATACCTATCGATGAGCCCTTCAATAAGTTTGTAAAGCGAAGTTTCGACATCATACTTTCGCTTATCATCATTGTAGGGATATTGTCTTGGCTCACGCCTATATTGGCCATCATCATTAAATTGGAGTCACGGGGTCCTGTGTTTTTCAAACAAAAGAGAAACGGGCTGGACTACAAGGAGTTTTATTGTTATAAATTCCGATCCATGCGCCCTAACCCCGAAGCTCACTTACACCAGATTAGAAAAGGAGATCCTAGGGTAACCCGCGTAGGAAGGATTATTAGAAAAACCAGTATCGACGAGTTGCCCCAGTTTATTAATGTGCTGAAAGGGGAAATGTCTGTTGTGGGACCAAGGCCGCATATGGTAAGCCATACCCACATGTATGCAGAGCGGATCGATAAATTTATGGTACGCCATTTTATAAAGCCCGGAATTACAGGATTGGCACAGGTAAGTGGGTATCGAGGAGAAGTTGAGGATGACAACCACATTATAAATCGGGTGAAGTACGATATATTCTATTTGGAAAACTGGTCTCTTTTTTTAGATATAAAAATTGTGGTCCAGACCATCTACAATGCGTTAAGAGGTGAAGAAAAAGCCTATTGATATTCAACCACTTATTTCCATTATCACTCCGCTGTATAATGCAGAGAATTTTATTGCCCAGCATATAGAGAGTGTGCAGGCGCAAACCTATCCACATTGGGAGCATATTATCGTGGACGATGCTTCTACAGATCGTAGTGCCGAGGTGGTAGCTTCTTACGCGAATGAAGACTCTAGGATTGTGCTGGTCAATAACCCAGAAAATAGAGGGGCTGCCTTTACCCGGAATCATGCTACAGAGCTGGCAAAGGGTGAATACATTGCTTTTTTGGATAGCGATGATCTATGGAGCCCTGAAAAACTGGAACGACAAATAGCCTTTATGCAAGCGAACGATTTGGCGGTTTCCTTTACCAGTTACCTTCATATTGACGAAGCTGGAAAGTCGCTAAATAAGCGGATTAAGGCCTTACCAGTTTTAACGTATAAAAAGCAACACTCCAATAACTACATAGGGAATCTAACAGGGATTTATAAATGCTCTGAAATAGGGAAAATCATGGCACCGCCTATTCGAAAACGGCAAGATTGGGCTGTTTGGCTGGAGGCCATAAAAAAGAGTGGCCGTCCCGCAATGGGACTTCAGGAAGATTTGGCCAGTTATCGGGTTAGGAAAGGCTCTATAAGCTCCAATAAAGTTAAATTGGTAAAGTACAATTACAGTTTCTATAGGCATTATTTAAAATACAATGCCCTTTCTTCGGGTTTTTATATGCTTCGCTTTTTTTGGGAGTATTTTTTGGTGCGACCGAAACAGATTGAAAAGTGGTAGGTCTATAATGTTGAAACGAATTGTTTTAGCTTCCCTCTTTTACTCCTATCCAAAGTTTCTACACGCTCCAGGGTTAATCTCAGACCAGGCTCCAGATAGGTGAAAAGGGCTTCTTCTATGAGCTTAATTTTGTCTTCGGTAAGCGCCTCTTCAGAAGAGTAGTAGATTTTAAATGAATCCAAGGCGGTTTGTTCCACGACAAACTCCTTTACGTTTCCATCGTCTTCAATCACACTTTTGGTAACATAATAAAAAGTGAGCCCTGGGACGGTTTTCCCACTGGGTAGTCGGGCAATATCGTTGGTTCTCCCTATAAGCTCCTGTAAGATGGGTTTTTTAGGGGTACTTGCTGGAGAAAGAATGCCCGTATCTCCAATGTCATAACGAATCATGGGATGCGCCTTGTTGTATAAGGAAGTGATCACAATTCTCCCAGGCTGTCCATTTGGAACGGACAGTCCAGAATCGTCTAAGACCTCTACCAGTAAGGCTTCGCTGTTAACAACAAATTCATTTTTGGCATTTGTAAAACCGATCAATCCTAATTCACTGGCACCATATTCGTTCACTATAGGAATTTGGAATGCTTGTTCCAATATCTTTTTATCGCTTTCAAAAAGCATTTCACTGGTCACCAAACAACTGGATAGTGTAGGACACACCTCTTTTAGGATAATTCCTTTTTCTCGAAGGAATTTTGCAAACAAAACAATGGAACTTGTATACCCACTAATGTAGTTGAACTTCTTGGTGGAGAAGGCTTTTAGCACCCCTTCCAATTTTTTATGGGAAAGATCGAAAATGGGGAACCGGTAGCGCTTCCCTAACCGATCTTTTAAACGCTCTTTGTAATAGCCCAACGTATCCAAAGGGATTCCATAAAATCGTGCTTGGTAGCTTTTGTTGAGGTCTATATCAAACCATTGGTATCGATCCATGAATTCGGCCCAGGAAAGAGCATGCGAAAACTTGTCCTTTGCAAAAATAAAAGGATGGCCACTGGAACCAGACGTTTTATTAATGTAGCTGTTCTTCTTAGAATATCCTTTGCTTAAACGTTGATTGAGAGGCTGCTGCAAATCTGATTTTTGCATGACGGGAACGTCTTCCCAACGGGAGGGAAGTTTTCCTTCCAGAAAACGGTGGTAAAAAGGATTTTGGTTATAGTGGAAATGCAGGATGTCTTTGCGTTGCTTATCGATGTATTCCTGATAAGCTCCTTCAGGGATAGCTTTAATATCATCCAATCTCTTCTTTGCCTCCTTAATGGGGAACCCGTTTAACCGCAGCGTGATTTCGAATAAATTCAAAAGGAAAAAAGATTATGGGGTCAATTTACAAACAATTACTTTTGCAGTCTAAATTTAAACCATCTATCATGAACATTTTGGTATTAGGATCTGGAGGAAGAGAACATGCATTCGCTTATAAAATTGCGCAGAGTTCCCGTTGCGAAAAATTATTTGTTGCCCCGGGGAATGCAGGCACCGACACCATTGCCCAAAATGTTCCCATTGGGGTGAACGATTTTCAAGCCATTAAGGAGTTTGTAAAAGGAAACGATATAAAAATGGTTGTGGTAGGTCCAGAAGACCCTTTGGTACGTGGTATCTACGACTATTTTTCTAACGATGAGGAACTAAAACATGTGTTAGTGGTGGGGCCTTCCCAAAGTGGAGCTAAATTGGAAGGAAGTAAAGAAAGAGCCAAAGAGTTTATGAGTAATCATGACATTCCTACTGCGGCTTATCAGAGCTTTACGGCTCAAACCCTTCAGGAAGGGAAGTCATTTTTGGAAACACTTGAAGCTCCTTATGTACTAAAAGCAGATGGTTTGGCAGCAGGGAAAGGGGTTCTTATCCTAAATGATCTGGATGAAGCCAAATCCGAACTGGAAAACATGCTTTCGCATTCCAAGTTTGGGGCTGCCAGTGAAAAAGTGGTGATCGAAGAGTTTTTGGACGGGATCGAATTGAGTGTTTTTGTCCTTACCGATGGAAAAAACTACAAAGTCCTTCCCACTGCCAAAGATTACAAACGTATCGGCGAAGGCGATACAGGACTTAATACAGGAGGGATGGGAGCCATTTCCCCAGTACCTTTTGCAGATGCCGCTTTGATGCAAAAGATTGAAGACCGAATTGTAAAGCCTACCGTGGAAGGGATTCAAAAAGAAGGGATCGATTATAAGGGATTCATCTTTATTGGTCTTATAAAAGTGAATGATGAACCCTACGTAATAGAATATAATGTACGCATGGGTGATCCCGAAACCGAAGTGGTATTGCCAAGAATACAAACCGATTTGGTAGACTTGCTGGAAGCTGCGGCTACGCAAACACTGGATCGTGTTTCCCTACAAATTGATGAACGCTCTGCGACAACGGTAATGGCTGTTTCTGGAGGATATCCGGAAGCTTATGAAAAAGGCAAGGAAATAGTAGGTATTGAAAGGATTGGTAATTCCATCGTATTCCATGCAGGAACCTCGATGAAGGAAGGTACCGTGGTAACCAATGGAGGAAGGGTCTTGGCTGTGACTTCGTTGGATTCAGACTTTAGGGAGGCACTAAAAAAATCGTACGAAAACCTAGAGGAGATCTTCTTCGATAAGATGTATTATAGAAAAGATATAGGATTCGATCTATAAAAAAGAAAAGCCCCTCATCGAGGGGCTTTTTTTATGATCGGCTTAAATCGGAGTCTTTTCCTAGGAAAGAGTGCGAAATCTGGGTTCGGTCCTCTTCATTGTTGTCATTGAATATTTTCAATTGTTTCATCCAGTACATAAAAGCAACAAACCCGATAAGGGTAAATACCCAGCTCATGATATTGGCGCCCCACCAGCTTTCCAGTTCCAAAGTACGCAACCAGTTTAAGGGCGCAAACAATACGTTCTCAGTAAAATCCTGAATTCCGTAAAAAATTTCTTTTAAGGACATATCTTTATCTTTAGAGGGACAAAAATAGAAATAAACTTACATGCTTACAAGCTTTTTTAAGAAATCCGGACCATTAAATTTTTTAGTGGTTAGCCTTTATATATTGTTGTTTGCTGTAGTCTCCTTTTTTCTTGAAAATAATGAATCGTTCGACCTTTATGAATTAGGCAAATCTGCCTTGTTGGTATTGTTATTGGTCTTTTCACTTTTCCTTCTGGATTTTATTGTGCGCAAAAACGGACTTGCGCAAATGAACGCCTATACCATTCTGTTTTTTGCAACACTTGTCTGCTTTTTCCCGTTCATTTTTAAAGATATAGCCCTAGTAGGAGCCAGCGTTTGTGTATTGTTTGCTTTGCGAAGGATGTTTAGTCTACAATCCATAAAAAATACGGAACGTAAGATTTTAGACGCTTCTTTATGGCTGGCTGTTGCTACCTTTTTGTATTTCCCCAGCATTCTTATGGTAATGGGCTTATTGTGGGCCATTTTTATTATGCCCATAAAAAAGCTGAGGTACTTTTTTATTCCCGTTGTGGGGTTTCTAGGGGCTTTTTTAATCGCAACAGCCTACTATTTGTGGGTGGATGATGATATTGAATGGTTCTTCAATCTCTTTGTGCAACCCTCTTGGGACTTTACGGCTTACGGAATACGGGCAACCCTTATTGCTATAGCATTTGTTTCGGCATCCTTCCTTTGGGCGTTGTTTTTTAGATTGGGGGCTATCTCGAGACTCCAGAAAAAGGAAAGACCCAATTTCCTTTTGGTTGTGTATGTTGTATTCATTTCCTTGACGATGATTTTATTTTCACACAAAAAGGATACAACGGAGTTGCTTTTTGCTTTTGCGCCCATGGCCATCATTCTTGCCAATTATGTAGAGCACGATTCCGATAAATGGTTTAAGGAACTCCTACTATGGTTGTTTATCCTCTTGCCTTTTCTTCGCTTTTTTGTGGGATAGCCTTTTTGGGTTGCTGTATCCTACCGTAAAATATGGTACCTTTGCCCCCTGAATAATCTTTAGTACTCTTAACAGGAAATGATGACATTTACAGAACTTGCCAATCGTATATTTAAGGAAGTAATCGATACGTATCACATCGTAGACGATCCCTACCAACCTTTTACCAACGCCTATGATAAAGACAATGCACTTTTAGAGCATCTTTTATACAGAAAATGTTGGATCGATACCGTACAATGGCACTACGAAGACATCATTAGGGACCCTAATATAGATCCAATTGCTGCACTGGATTTAAAGCGGAAAATCGATGCTTCCAATCAGGACAGGACCGATATGGTAGAGTATATAGACAGTTATTTCTTGGATAAGTATGGGGATGTAACCGTTCAGGAAAATGCAACCATCAATACTGAAAGCCCTGCTTGGGGTGTGGATCGACTTTCCATTTTGGCACTAAAGGTATACCACATGAACGAAGAGGCCACACGCGAAGATGCTTCCGATGACCATCGTGCTGCTTGCCAGAAGAAATTGGATGTATTGTTGGAGCAACGCGTTGACTTAAGTACGGCCATCCAACAACTGTTGGACGATATCGCCCACGGAAGAAAATACATGAAGGTGTACAAGCAGATGAAAATGTACAATGACGACGAACTGAATCCGGTATTGAGAGGCCAAAAGTAAAACTCAAAAAAGTGGTCGGCCAGAAGAGGGTGTTTTACAGATACTTTGGGATTGCTGTTATCATAAATGTAATCCTTCCAGTCATCCTTTCCTTGGCTATTATTGGGGATAGGAAAGGTGAAATACAACTGCTGTATATTGGAGCAGGAGCTTGGGCGCTAATTCATTTATTCCTGTATTCAATCTATTTTGCAATACCGTTTTTTAAAAAAGATTGGGAAAAGTATGCAGGAATAGCCCTTCCTTCAATAATTAGTATTTGGATACTTTTTAATGCCATTGAAATAGAAGTTTTAGTGTTTGCTGGAATTAATATATTACTAGTGCTATCTTTTATGATTCATTTCAATAAAAGTAGCCTCAAAACCAGAAGCTAACCCCTTGAAAACGCCCAAGCACATATTAGTTGTTCGTCTCTCAGCCCTTGGGGATGTCGCCATGACCGTTCCAGTACTTCGCGTACTAACAACTACCTATCCAGAACTAAAGGTAACGGTACTTTCCAGGAAACAATTTAAACCCCTATTCGCAGATTTGGAGAATGTGCACTTCATGACTGCTGAAGTAAAAGGAAGACACAAGGGAGTTTTGGGTTTATGGCGATTGGCTAGGCAAGCAAAGGCCTTGGGAATCGACCATATTGCCGATTTGCACAATGTAATCCGTTCCAAAATTGTAACGCGCCTACTGTCTTTTCACGGAATCCGTTCAGCGACGATAGATAAGGGAAGAAAGGACAAAAAAAAGCTAACAAATGCAGAGGGGATGGGTTTGGTAAAACTGAAATCGACCCACCAACGTTATGCTGATGTTTTCTCAAGATTGAACCTCTCTTTAGACCTTTCATCTCATCAATTTCCAGCTCGACAAAAACTAACCCCGAGGTTGTTAACGATTATGGGGAATGAACCCAAAAAATGTATTGGAATTGCCCCTTTTGCAGCGTACCAAAGCAAAATGTACCCATTGGAACAAATGGCAGAAGTGCTGAAAGAGTTGGATGCTTCTGGAAAATTCCAGATACTGCTTTTTGGAGGAGGATCCCAAGAGGAAAAGCAGTTGAAGGAAATGGCTTCGCAATACACTTCGGTAACCAATGTAGCAGGCACATTAACTTTTGAAGAAGAGCTGGCATTGATCTCCAATCTGGATCTTATGGTATCCATGGACAGTGCCAATGGGCACCTAGCTACACTTTTTGGAATTCCTGTGGTGACGTTATGGGGCGTGACCCATCCCTATGCAGGATTTGTCCCTTTCGGACAACCGGACGACCATCAATTAATGGCAGATAGGAATCAATATCCACTTATACCTACTTCTATTTATGGGAATAAATTTCCAGAGGGGTATGAAGACGCCATGAAGAGCATTTCACCCAATACAATTGTGGAGAAAATCCTTCAGTTACTCTAAGCTTTTTTATACATCGTCATAATCCACCACCAAAGTAGGCGTGGTTGGGTGCGATTGGCAGGTAAGGATAAGCCCTTCTTCCAATTCGGAATCGGTTAGGATCTGGTTTTTGCGCATTTCTACTTTTCCTTCCTTTACCCGTGCAATGCACGAACTGCAAATCCCACCTTGACAGGAATAGGGAGGATCCAAGTCGTGATCCAAAGCAGCATCCAAAACACTTTTATCCTGTGGCATGGTAAAGGTTTCGGTTTCATCGTCAACAATTACGGTGATTTGTGTATTGCCATCGTGAGATTCGGTAAGCTCGCCTTTGTCTGAAGAAGTAAACAACTCGAACAAAATGTCTTCTTTGGCCACCCCTCGACCCTGGAGGGTTTCCGAAACCGTTTCTATCATGGCTTCAGGACCACAGAGGTAGAATCGATTGAACGTATAATCCTGAAACTTATTCTTCAATAAATAATTAACTACAGAGCGGTCTATCCTTCCGCGAAGTGCATTTTGCTCTTCACTCTGGCTGAAGATATATTCTACAGAAAAGCGATCGGGATATTGCGCCTTCAACGACTCCAAAGTTTCGAAAAACATGGTTTCCGTTTTGCTTTTGTTTCCATAAACCAAAGAGAAACGACTTTGGGAACCACGCTGTAATACATCTTTAATAATGGAGAGTACCGGGGTAATCCCGCTACCCGCCACAAAAGCAGCGTAGTGTTTGTTTTCCTCAGGCTGTGGTTCGTATACAAAATGTCCCTCGGGGGGCATTACTTCCAAACGATCGCCTTCTTTAAGAACATCATTGGCATATACCGAAAAGGTTCCGCCATCTACTTTTTTTACACCCACGGACCATGTTCCACTGGTAGGGCTGCTGCAAAGGGAGTAGGCCCTACGAACTTCCTTACCATTTACCGTTGCTTTAAGGGTGATATATTGCCCAGCTTTAAATGTAAATGTGTCGGTTAGTTGCGAAGGTATTTCGAAGGAAATACAAACAGCGTTGGGGGTTTCTTTTTTGAGTTCTGAAATGGTTAGCAAATGGAATTCGCTCATAGCAAAAAATTTTGGCAAAAGTACGAAGGAAATTTTGTCCGAAAAGCTTTCAAAATAGCAAACTGAGGCAAATTTTGATCAAATTCCGCAGACATGTCAAAAAGAAACGTATTTTTACGTTTCCTTTTGTCGATTTTACATACTAAAAACAAAGGATTTAAGTTACAGTATCATAGAATTTAAAAGAATGTTGAAGTACGCGAAAAAAATTACGATACTTTTTGTTACGATTACACTGCTCGTCTCTTGTTCGAGAAAGAAAAATACGTTCCTTTCCAGAAATTATCATGCGGTCACTGCCGAGTACAATGCTTTGTACAATGGAGGGGTTGCTTTTGATCAGGGGAAAGAGGAGTTGGCCCGGACCTATCGGGACAATTTCTGGGAGATACTTCCCGTGGAGCGCATCGAGATAAAGAAAAAGGCCACCAAGCCTGGTGAAAAAACCAATACGGATTCCAAATTTGGCCGCTCCGAAGAAAAAGCAGCCAAGGCCATTCAGAAACACTCCATTTACATAGACGGGAAAGAACACAACCCACAAATTGACGAAGCTTATATGCTTTTGGGTAAGTCCCGGTATTACGACGAGCGATTTGTGGCATCCCAAGATGCCTTCAATTTTATTCTGAACCGTTACCCTACCAGTAACAGCATTAACAAAGCCAAAATGTGGAAGGCCAAAACCAACATACGCCTAAACAACGAAGAAGGTGCTTTGGAAGAGTTGGCCCAGCTATTGGAGGAAGATGGATTGAGTGATGAAGATGCAGCAGATGCTTCTGCCATCATGGCCCAAGCCTATGTAAATTTGGATTCTATCGAGGAAGCGCTTCCCCATATTAAATTAGCTTCTGAATTTGTTAAGGACAATGAACTAAAAGGTCGTTACTCATTCATTAAGGGACAGATTTACGATCACTTGGAGCAAAAGGACAGTGCCAACATGGCGTATGATGAGGTGATCGAGCTTAATCGTAAATCCCCAAGGATCTACATGATCCAGGCCTACATTAAAAAAGGACGTAATTTCGATTACGAAAAAGGGGATCGTATTGCTTTTCTAGAATTGCTTCAGGATTTGGAGAAAGACCGTGAAAACCGTCCTTTCAAGGATATTATCTACAATGCGATGGGAGAATACTATCGCAACACACAGAATATTGATACTGCTGTAATCTACTACAACGAGTCGATTAAAAATTACAACAACGACCGTGTTCTGCAATCTGTTAATTACTCCACCTTGGCAGAAATTAGTTTCGATCGTGCCGAATACCAAAGAGCAGGGGCTTACTACGATAGTACCCTGACCTTTTTGGAGCCCAAGACAAGACCGTGGAGAAGATTTAAGAAGAAGCGCGAAAATCTGGACGACGTAATTAAGTACGAACTCATCGCTTCCCGAAACGATTCCATTTTGCGAATTGCCAACATGAGTGAAGCCGAGCAAGTGGCTTTCTTTACCGAGTATACGACTAAACTGAAGGAAAAGGCCATTGCCGATTCCATTGCCCAAGCAGAGGTAGACGAGCGTATTGCCAACAATGAGTTTTTTAAGAAGAGCACCTCCTTGGGTGGCGATAATAAAGATGGCGGTGGCGGTAAATTCTATTTCTATAACAGCACAACGGTGGCTTATGGAAAAGGGGAATTCCGCAAGATATGGGGCGACAGAAAACTGGAAGACGAGTGGCGACTTTCTTCCCGTAAGAGAGGTTCGCTTCAAGGAAAAGAGGAATTGGCAGCTTCCGAGCCCATATCCGAGAACGAACGCTTTAAGCCCGAAACCTATTTGGAAAAGATCCCGAAGGATCCTAAAGTGATCGATAGCCTTACGGGTGACCGTAATTTTGCGTACTACCAACTGGGACTTATTTATAAAGAAAAATTCAGGGAATACGACTTGGCTTCCAATAGACTGGAAACCTTGTTGGGATATAGCCCCGAAGAGCGATTGGTACTTCCTTCCAAGTACAATCTCTTCAAGATATACGAATTGACAGAGAACACGGCCATGGCCGACAAATGGAAGAACGACATTCTTACCAACCATCCCGATTCGCGCTATGCAGAGATATTGAGAAACCCCAATGTACAATTGGCTACAGACGAATCCAGTCCCGAATTTAAGTACAAAGCATTGTACAAAGAGTTTGAAAAAGGCAGGTACCAGTATGTGCTGGACACAGCCGATGAATACATTACCATTTATACAGGGAATGGCATTGTCCCTAAGTTGGAAATGCTAAAAGCAACCACATTGGGAAGAAAAGAAGGTTTCGAAGCCTATAAGAAAGCACTTAATTTCATTGCGCTTAACTATCCCCAATCACCCGAAGGGAAACAAGCACAAGAAATATACGCCACCGTACTTCCCAAGTTGGCACCCAAAACCTTCAACCCACCTAAGGAAGGTGACAAATGGAAGGTGGTATACCGCTTTAGCCCTTCTGAAAGGGAACAGGCCGATGAGCTTCAGGCTAAGTTGGATGAGGCCATTAAGGAATACAACTATTTCGATATGTCTACGTCCATAGACTACTACGACCCCGATACCCTATTGGTAATTATCCACGGACTGAACACCAAAATGGGAGGTAGAGGCTTTGCAGAAGTCCTACGAGAAAAGAAAGAATACAGAATAGAGCATCCTCACTTCGAGATTTCATCCCCTCACTATAAGATTGTGCAGATTCACAAGAATTTGGATGAGTACCTTAGCAGTACTGTCGATGTGCAAGAGGAAAACAGTAATCCCCAAAAATAGCTACTATGTTTTCAGACAAAAAAGACAGAAAAATTATGGAACCATCAGCAAGTCAAAACAGAATTAACGAAGGAACAAAATTCACGGGAGATATAGTCTCTGATGGATTTTTTAGAATAGACGGAACCATAGAAGGAACCATTAGCAAACCATCCAAGGTGGTATTGGGAAAGTCGGGCGTTATAAAAGGAAAGCTAACGTGCGAAAATGCTGATATAGAAGGCAGGTTCGAAGGCAATTTGGATGTTACTGGAACCCTTACCTTAAAATCCACTGCGCATATAGAAGGGGAAGTCATCGTTGGTAAATTGGCTGTAGAGCCTGGCGCTACGTTTAATGCTTCTTGTAGCATGCAGGGCTCCAAAAAAGCACCTTCTACCGAAAAGCCCAGCCCGTATGACCGTCAACAGCGGTTGAAAAAAGCCTCTTCCGAGCAAGCAAATTAAACTTCATCTATGCCCAACCGAAAGAACAACGGAATTAAGCGTTGGGCTGTATTAACTGCTATTGCCCTGGAAATGGGCGTTATAATTTATGCTTTTGTGCAATTAGGGAAATGGTTGGATTCTCAATACAACCCAGAGGGGCGATTGTTTATTATTCTCTGCACCCTTGCCGGAATAGGGATTTCATTATTTCTTGTCGTAAAGCAGACGAATAAATTGAATTCCTAATGAGAGGTAATTTAAAATTTCTTGCGATTCTTTTTGCTGTTTTGGCTTTTGCGTTTTCCATTCACTTATTAGCATTGGATGCTATGGCGAAATCACTTTGGGACCATAAAATTGTCTTAGCTTATGTAATAAATTTTGTCTTGGCAGCGATCATTTTGTTCTTGGTATTGTACAATTTGAAACCACAATCTGCACAGGCAGGCTTTATTTTTTTTGGAGGAAGCCTTCTAAAATTCTTGGTATTTTTCTTGGTATTTCAACCATCCTATAAGGCAGACGGTGAGATGCAAACCATTGAATTTGTTACGTTCTTCGTGCCCTATGCAATCTGTTTGGTACTGGAAGTTTTCTATCTTTCCAAAGTACTTAATAATCAGTCTTCTTAGCTTACTCTTTTTACTGTGAAAAAAGAGTTCAAAAACTTTTTTCTTTCTAAGGAATAACAGTATTTTTGCACCGATTTTTAAGGACACTATTTACTGTTCGGTATGCAAAGAAAAATATTAGTTCGATTACTGCTCATTTTTATATTCATTGCCCCTCTTTCTGTTAGTGCTAAAGATGACACTGGCAATAAAGACAAAAAGACGGAAATTAAAGAGTATATAGATCATCACCTTAAGGACTCTCACGACTTTAGTTTATATTCTTATACCGGAGATGATGGACAACACCATTATGTTGGTTTCTCATTGCCTGTAATCTTATGGTCGGATGGACTGCATGTTTTTGCATCTGGGAAATTCCATCATGGAGAAGAAGTGGTAGAATCTAATGGAAAGTACTTTAAACTTTACCATAGTAAGATTTATGAGACTGACGCAAGTGGAACCATAAATTATGATGAAGAGCATCATGCGACCAACGCTAAGCCTTTGGATCTTTCCATTACCAAAAGTGTTTTCATGATTATTATTACGGGTCTTCTAATGTTCTTTTTATTTAGGGGCTTGGCTAGAACTTATGGAAAAAACAACGGAATCCCTTCAGGTATTGGTAGATTCTTCGAGCCTATTGTTTTGTACATTCGGGATGATATTGCCCGTCCAAATATTGGAGAAAAGAAGTACAGAAAGTATATGCCGTTCTTGCTTACGGTTTTCTTTTTCATTTGGTTTTTGAACATTTTTGGATTAACCCCGCTTGGAGTGAATGTTACAGGTAATATTGCAATAACAACTGCTTTAGCACTTCTAACGTTTTTTATCACAAACTTCACAGGAACCAAAGATTACTGGAAACACATTTTCGATCCTTTAGGAGACAGTATGCCGTGGATCGCAAAAATACCTTTATATATAATCCTTATCCCAATCGAGGTGTTAGGGATATTCATTAAACCATTTTCATTGCTTATCCGTTTGTACGCTAACATGCAGGCGGGACATATTGTATTAATGAGTTTAATTGGACTAATGTTTATTTTCAAGAACTGGATCGGTAGTCCACTATCGTTCGGTTTGGCTTTTGCCATTTCATTGATTGAAATATTAGTGGCGTTATTACAAGCATATATTTTCACAATGCTATCCGCATTGTATTTCGGTTTTGCTGCCGAAGACCATGACCATGCTGAAGCTCACGAAGGTGAAATCCAGCATTTATAAAATAGAATGTTTAATTTTTAAATAGATATATTATGACAATTCCAGCTATTGTAGGTGCAGGACTAGTAGTTATCGGTGTAGGTATCGGTATCGGACAAATTGGTGGTAAAGCGATGGAAGCTATCGCTCGTCAGCCAGAGTCTTACGGAAAAATCCAAACAGCGATGTTGATTGCTGCGGCACTTATTGAAGGTATTGGCTTTGCTGCATTGTTTGCAGTACAGTAATGATACGATTGATTCTTAGGCTGCAACGGTTGGTTGCAGCCTAAGTTAGATTAAACATTGAATTACACATTATAATTAAGATATGGGATTACTCGACGAATTTTCATTAGGACTTTTTTTCTGGCAGACATTGTTGTTCTTGCTTTTGCTTTTCTTATTGAGAAAGTATGCATGGAAACCTATCCTTAACGCGGTAAACGATCGTGAGCAAGGAATTAAGGACGCCTTGGCTGCTGCCGAAAATGCTAAGAAGGAAATGGAAAACCTTCAGGCAGATAACGAAAAACTACTTAAGGAAGCTAGAGCAGAGCGAGATGCGATGCTTAAAGAAGCTCGTGAATTAAAGGCAAAAATGATCTCTGATGCCAAGGATGAGGCTAAAGCAGAAGGAGACAAAATGATTGCCAACGCACAAGCAGCCATCCAAAGTGAAAAGAAAGCTGCCTTAGCGGATATTAAAACCCAAGTGGCTTCCCTTTCTGTAGAAATTGCAGAAAAAGTAGTAAAAGAAGAACTATCCAACAAGGACAAGCAACTTAAGTTGGTTGAGACTATGTTGGGGGATGCCACACTAAACTAATAAGGCCATGAGTAGAGCAGCCATACGATATGCAAAAGCGGTTTTGCAACAAGCTCAGGAAACAAATACTATGGATAAGGTATTTGTAGATATGCAGGATGTACAGGCAACACTAAATGGTAGCAAGGAATTAAGGACTTTACTAAAAAGCCCCGTAATAAAAACCGAAGACAAAAAAGCGGCTTTACTTGGCATTTTTGAAAAGCAGTCTGAAGATACCAAAGGATTGATCCGTGTATTGGCAGATAACGAGCGCACCAATATTTTGGGTGAGGTTGCAGATAGTTTTATTAAGCTATACAACGACACCAAAGGTGTAAAAGTGGCTCATGTTACAACTGCAGTAGCCCTTTCTTCCGAAATGGAAGCTAAGGTCCTGGCCAAAGTAAAAGAAATGACAGGAAGCGATAATGTTTCCTTAGAAAATACCGTGGATGAATCAATCATTGGCGGATTTGTTCTCCGTGTGGACGATTTGCAGTACAATGCAAGTATCGCCAACCAATTGGGAACGTTAAAAAGAGAATTCAGTAAGTCAATTTAAATTGAAATAAAATCGGCAAGCGCCGATACCTCCCCGAACAGAGTTAGGGGATTATAAACTAAAACAAAATGGCAGAAGTTAAACCCGCTGAAGTTTCAGCAATCTTAAAGCAACAACTTACAGGTTTTGAAGCAAGTGCTTCATTGGACGAAGTAGGAACTGTACTTACCGTAGGAGATGGTATTGCACGTGTGTATGGACTTTCCAATGCCCAATATGGGGAATTGGTAGAGTTCGAAAACGGCTTGGAAGGGATCGTTTTGAACCTGGAAGAGGATAACGTAGGGGTCGTATTGTTAGGACCTTCCAAAGAGATTATGGAAGGAGCTACCGTAAAACGTACCCAACGTATCGCATCTATCAATGTTGGAGAAGGTATTGTAGGACGTGTAGTGAACACTCTTGGAGAGCCAATCGATGGTAAAGGAGCTATCGAAGGGGAAACCTACGAAATGCCTTTGGAGCGTAAAGCACCTGGGGTAATCTACCGTCAACCTGTAAACGAACCATTGCAAACAGGGATTAAGTCCATCGACGCCATGATTCCAGTAGGAAGAGGACAGCGTGAGTTGGTAATTGGTGACCGTCAGACAGGTAAAACCACGGTTTGTATCGATACCATTTTGAACCAGAAAGAATTCTACGATGCTGGAGAGCCTGTATACTGTATTTATGTAGCAGTGGGGCAAAAAGCTTCTACCGTAGCAAACATTGCCCGTATCTTGGAAGAAAAAGGTGCTTTGGCTTATACTACTATTGTAGCTGCTAACGCATCCGATCCTGCTCCTATGCAGGTATATGCTCCTTTCGCTGGAGCAGCTATCGGAGAGTACTTCCGTGATACAGGACGTCCTGCTTTGATCGTTTATGATGATCTATCCAAGCAAGCCGTTGCTTACCGTGAGGTATCCTTGTTGCTTCGTCGTCCTCCAGGACGTGAGGCATACCCAGGGGATGTATTCTACCTTCACTCCCGTTTGTTGGAGCGTTCTGCTAAGGTAATTGCAGATGATGCTATTGCGGCTAACATGAACGACCTTCCAGAATCTTTGAAAGGAAAAGTAAAAGGAGGAGGATCTTTAACAGCCCTTCCAATTATCGAAACACAAGCTGGAGATGTTTCTGCATATATCCCAACGAACGTAATTTCCATTACCGATGGTCAGATCTTCTTGGAGTCCGATCTATTTAACTCTGGGGTTCGTCCTGCGATTAACGTAGGTATTTCTGTATCCCGTGTAGGAGGGTCTGCTCAGATTAAGTCTATGAAGAAAGTAGCAGGTACCTTGAAACTGGATCAAGCCCAGTTCCGTGAATTGGAAGCTTTCGCTAAGTTTGGTTCCGATTTGGATGCTGCTACCATGAACGTTATCGAAAAAGGAAAGCGTAACGTGGAAATCTTGAAGCAAGCCCAGAACGATCCATTTACTGTAGAAGATCAGGTAGCGATCATTTATGCAGGTTCCAAGAACTTGTTACGTGACGTTCCTGTAGAAAAAGTAAAAGAATTCGAAAGAGACTATATAGAGCTATTGAATGCTAAGCACAGAGAGACTTTGGACACTTTGAAAGCCGGTAAACTAACCGACGAAGTGATCGATACCCTTTCTGCTGTTGCAAAAGACCTTTCGTCTAGATACTAAAATTAAAAATCCCTTGACCCTTTTTGAAGGGTTAAGGGGATGTTTCAGCTAAAACTCATAAGAGTATGGCAAACTTAAAAGAAATCCGTAACCGAATCTCCTCCGTAGGTTCAACCATGCAAATTACCAGTGCCATGAAAATGGTATCTGCTGCAAAACTGAAAAAAGCCCAGGACGCTATTACTGCCATGCGTCCCTATGCTGATACACTAACAGCTTTGCTTCAAAATTTGAGTGCTACCTTGGACGGGGACAGCGGAAGCAAATTTGCAGACCAACGCGAGGTAAACAAAGTCTTGGTGGTAGCCATTACCTCCAACCGTGGTTTGGCAGGAGCCTTTAACAGTAACATTGTAAAAGAGGCAAAGCGTTCCATTGAGGAGACCTATGCAGGAAAGCAAGTGGATTTTATAACCCTTGGTAAAAAAGGGAACGACATCTTGAGTAAATCCGAAACCATTGTTGAAAACAACAACGCTATTTTCGACGACCTTAACTTCGATGCTACTGCAGCGATTGCTCAAAACCTAATGGATCTCTTTACGGATCAGTCGTATGACAAAATCGTTTTGGTTTACAACAAGTTTAAGAACGCAGCAACACAGATCGTGATGCACGAACAGTTCTTGCCTATTGTTCCCACTGAAAAAGAAGCAACTGAAGACACTTCTTCCAATTCCGATTTTATCTTCGAACCGTCTAAAGAAAAGATCGTAGAGGAATTAATTCCTAAAAGTTTAAAAACCCAGTTGTTCAAAGCCCTTAGGGATAGTGTCGCGAGTGAGCACGGTGCCCGTATGACAGCCATGCACAAGGCAACCGATAACGCAAGTGAGCTAAAAGCTAACCTAACACTGGAATACAACAAAGCCCGTCAAGCTGCCATTACAGGAGAAATCTTGGAGATTGTTGGAGGAGCCGAAGCTTTGGCAGGTTAAATTTTGCTTAAAATACCGTGAATTGTTCACGTATCTTTATAGAAGCCTTCCGTTAACGGAAGGCTTTTTTGTACCTTTATGGCAAGGCTTTTGAAAGACCTTTTATATGAACTATTTGAAAAACATCATTGTACTTTTGGGGTTTACTGCCTGCTTGGTCAGTTTTTCCAATTGCGCTGGCGGGAAGGACTCTATGTATTCCCTGGAACAGCAACCCCCATTTAAAATCACAGCAGCGTATTTTCAAAAATGGGTGGCAGGGGTTCAAAACGGAGGCTCTGGGGTTAATGTATACCTAAAAATTGAAGGTGTTTCCGAGGAAATAGAAATTCGGGACGTATACTTTAGAAATAAAGTGACCAAAGTTGTTTCCAAGCCAGGACAGCCCGATTATTTTATCGCCTATTTCAAATCCCAAACCAATAGGGATATTGTTATGGATTCCGATCCAAAGAAAGAAGCCCAAAACACCATAAGCGGTGATTTCCCTTTCGATCTCAAGGAGAATGAAGCTGTAATAAGTTACTTTCAGAAAGACACAGAAAAGTATTTTAAAATTTCGGACATACAAGAAAAACCCATGATTGCCTATCCCAGCGGCAATCCCAATGGAATAGAATGATTTTATGATTATAAAACTGATCAACAAATCCAACCACCCTGCTCCTCACTATGAAACAGGATCTTCGGCTGGGATGGATCTTCGAGCGAACATAGATACCCCCATAACATTAAAACCCCTAGAACGAGCGATCGTAAAGACAGGACTTTTTATAGAACTCCCTGTAGGATACGAAGCCCAAGTACGTCCACGTAGTGGTTTGGCGGCTAAAAAGGGGATTACCGTATTAAATGCACCCGGCACTGTAGATGCAGATTATAGGGGCGAAATAGGAGTCATCCTAGTCAATCTATCCAACGAAGATTTTACCGTAGAGGACGGAGAGCGCATTGCCCAATTGGTCATTGCGAAACACGAACGCGCCGAATGGCAACTAGTAGAAGAGTTATCGGAGACCGATCGTGGAGCCGGAGGATTTGGGAGTACAGGAACTAAGTAAACCAATAAAAATATGAAAGTAGCTAACACCCTTTTTGCCCTTCTTTTTTCATTTGTAGCATTTTCTCAGGACAAACAAGACCCGTTAGCAGTAGCAGGCGAGGTTACTTGCGAATGTTTTTCGAAAGTCTCTGAGGAAGGAGAAGAGACAGTTGAGCAACAATTAAAAGACTGTTTATCGGCTGGTGCCTTGGCATATCAACTTGCTGGAATATCGAATGCAGTAGAATCCGAAAAAGACACAACGGAAACCGAAGAAGGAGAAACCATAATCACCTCCTTGGATTCGGAAACTTTTATCAATTACTTGAGCGAAAATTGTGATAATTACCCCTATGAAACTGCAGGTCCTAATGATGAGCTCCTAAAGGAAGTTTCTGAAGTTTCTTGCGAGTGTATCGCTCAAATAAGCACAGCACTTCCTTTGCAAGAAAAGAACAATAGGATTCAGCAATGTATTACCGAAGCCATTGCCAATAAAACAGTGTCAGGTAAATTAGAATTTACCGTGGAAGGCTTGAGGAGTTTTTTTGAAGAGGTTCAGAAGGATCTTGTAGAGAATTGTGATGCGGTAAGGATTGTAACATTTGCATCGGATGAAGAAAAGCTCAATTCATACTCATACAATGAAGAAGCTATAGACAACTACACAAAAGGGCAAAAAGCTTATAAGGAAGGCAAACTGAAAGAAGCGGTTAGATATTATAAAAAGGCTGTTTCTATAGATAAAGAGTTTGTATTTGCATGGGATAACCTAGGAAGGACTTACAGGGAGTTGAATAAGTTCGATGAAGCCATTGCGGCGTATGAATCATCTTTAATGATAGATCCGTTAAATCGTACGGCACTTATGAATATTGCTGTGGCATACAATTATAAGAAAGACCTTGACAATGCCATGAAATATTACGAAATATTGAAAAAGCATTACCCTGAGGATCCTGAAAGCCCTTATGGTTTAGCACTTATCTATTGGCAAAAAGGAGATTTAAATGCATCATTAACAAATGCCATACAGGCCTTCAAATTATACGATATTTCGAAATCACCCTATAAAGCAGATGCTGAGAAAGTGATTAACTATTTGTATGGTGATTTTAAGAAGAATAATAAAGAAGAGGATTTTAAGAAGATTTGTAAAGAAAACAATGTCAATCTAGGATTTTAACATGAAAATAATTGTCCCCATGGCAGGTCGAGGTAGTCGCCTAAGACCCCATACCTTAACCGTACCTAAACCCCTAATACCTGTAGCTGGTAAGCCTATTGTACATCGTTTGGTAAGCGATATTGCAAAAGTGCTTAACCAACCCATAGAAGAAATTGCCTTTATTTTAGGTGATCCTGCTTGGTTTGGCGATGATGTGGTAGAAAGTTTACAGGACCTAGCCAAAGGGCTAGGAGCAAAAGCTTCTATATACAGGCAACTAAACCCCAAAGGAACGGGTCATGCCATTATGTGTGCAGAAGCTTCGTTAAGTGGCCCCGCAGTAATTGCCTATGCAGATACATTGATTAGAGCCGATTTCGACTTGGATCAGGAAGCCGATAGTGTTATCTGGACCAAAAAAGTGGATAATCCAGAAGCCTATGGAGTTGTAAACCTTAACGATCGGGATGAGATCATAGAGTTGGTAGAAAAACCTTCGGAGTTTGTGAGCGATCAGGCCGTAATAGGGATTTATTACTTCAAGGATGTTGGGGTACTAAAAGAAGAGCTTCAATATGTTTTGGATAACAATATCATTCATGGTGGCGAATATCAAATCAATGACGGAATCAAAAGAATGATGGCCGATGGAAAGATATTTAAAACAGGAACCGTCGATGAATGGATGGACTGTGGGAATAAAGAAGTAACTGTAGAAACAAACGCAAAAATGCTGGGCTTTTTGGCAGAAGGAAACGAACCTTTACTATCCAATACTCTTCAAAATGAGAACGCAACCATCGTGGAACCTTGCTTTATTGCGGATGATGTTATTTTAAAAAACTGTAGCATTGGCCCTTATGTTTCTATAGGTAAAGGCACAATAATTGAGGACAGTACCGTTAAAAATAGTATAATACAGTCACAAACAGTGATTAAAAACGCTACTTTAGACAATGCTATGATTGGTAACCATGCCCATTTCGATGGACAATTTACCAATGTAAGTATTGGGGATTATTCTCAGTTAAAGTAGTACGCATTCGACCAGACATCTAAATTGAAATATAAGCCTACATACCTGCTTTTTATCCTTGGACTTCTTGTTTCAACCTTGTCCTTTGCCCAAAAATCCGAATTGGAGGAACCCACCGACGATTTGGGCGATGTTAGCGATTCATTTCAGGAAAACTTTTTCGAAGCCCTAAAACAAAAGGCGATAGAAAACTACGAGTTGGCTTTAGATGCCCTTAGAAGGGCAGAAAGGGCTGCCAAGGACAACGAAACCAGTAAGGCTGTGGTGTATTTTGAAATGGGTAAGAACCAAAAGCACCTAAAAAGGTTCGATGATGCCGAAGAGAATTTCAAAAAAGTACTGGAATCCCAAGGCGAACGCATGGATGTCATGGAAGCTCTTTACGATCTCTATTATCTAAGGCGCGATTACAATGCCGCTATTCCTTTGGTAAAAAAGCTGATTTTAAAGGACGAAGACTATAAAGAAGACTTAGCCAATTTATACCACCGCACTAGGCAGTATGATGCCGCTTTGGAACTCCTGGATGAATTAGACGAATCTTGGGGAGAGACCACGTACCGAAATGCTCTTAGAAGGCAGATATACAAGGTAACGGGTAACAGTGAAGGAGCGATTAAAGATCTGGAAAGTAAAATAGACAAAAACCCAAAAAAGGAACAGGATTACCTCAACCTTATTTATCTATATAGCGAACAAGGTGAAGATGCAAAAGCTTTTGAAACCGCAAAAGAGCTTTTAAAAAACCAACCCAATTCGCAAATGGTTCATTTGGCACTATACAAGTTCTATCTTGAAGAAGGAAATACCCAAGAAGCCATGAAGTCCATGAACATTGTATTTGGTGCTAGTAAAATAAAACAGGAAAGCAAGTACAAGGTGCTTGGGGATTTTTTGAATTTTGTAGCTGAAAATCCCAGCCATGAAGCAGACTTGGATCGCGTTATTGCGCAGTTTTCTTCCGAGGGTAGTGGAGAAGTATATGAACAGTTGGGGGATTATTATGTTTCCAAAGGAGACAAAGAAGCGGCCCTTCGTTTTTATGAAAAAGGGGCTCAGCTGGATGAAGACAACTTTAGCCTGATTAAAAACACCATATTGCTACAGATTGATGTTCAGAAATACGACATGGCAAAACAGTTAAGCGAGGATGCTTTGGCAACGTTCCCAGCACAACCGCTATTGTATCTCTTAAACGGAGTAGCCAATAATGAATTGAAGCAACACGAGGCGGCTATTGAAAGCCTTGAAACAGGCGTAGACTTCCTGTTGGACGACCCTAAAATGGAAAGGGATTTTTACGAACAATTGCATATTGCATATTCCCAGTCGGGAGACACCAAAAAAGCAGCCGAATACAAAAAGAAAGCAGCCGATATAAACCTCCCCAATTAATGATGATGAAAAGAATCATTTACATGATGATCCTTATCGGCACATTGTTTTCCTGCAAAGGAACCAAGCCTATAGTAGGATCTGTACAACCCGATGCTGCATTGGCAGTACGGGGAATTATTGCTGCCCATAAAGCATCCAGCCCTAACTTTACAACCTTGGCTTCCCGAGTTAAGGTCGCCTACGACGACGGAAAGAAAAGCCAGAGTATTACCGTGAGCCTCCGTATGGAAAAGGATCAGAAAATATGGATAAAAGCTTCCATATTAGGAATTACCCTTGCCAAAGTACTCATTACCCCAGAAAGTGTGAGCTATTATGAGACGTTAAACAATACCTATTTCGATGGCGATTTTGCTTTGTTGAGCGAATGGTTGGGTACACCACTGGATTTCGAAAAAACCCAAGCCATTTTATTGGGCCAGTCCATTTTTGAGCTGGACAACCGTTACCGATCGTCCATTGCCGAGAACAGCTATCAGTTAGAACCCAGAAGACAACCCATCAATTTTATACACTCTTTACTATTACGCCCAGAAAATTTTAAGGTACGATCCAGTGAATTGGTGCAGCCTTACGATGGAAGACAATTATTTTTATCCTACGGCGAATACCAAGAGATGGAAGGCAGCCAATACCCTTCGCAAATAGGGATCCGTGCCTTGGAAGGAGATAGCGAAACCACTATCGATGTGGAATTTAAAAAGATAGATCTCAATGTTTCCGTAAAATTTCCGTTTACTATTCCAGATGGATACGAAGAAATAGAACTCGGTAAATGAAAAAAAGAATTTCCTACATACTGTTATTGCTCTGCTTTTTAGTAGCAGTTCCTGTTTCGGCTCAGTCCAAAAAGCAAAAGGAACTGGAAGAAAAAAGACAATTGCTGTTGCAAGAGATCGAAAAGATAAACGCCCTGTTGTTTAAAACCCGGGGTGAAAAAAAGACCATTTTGGCCGAGGTCGAAGACTTGGATCAACGAATCTCTACCCGTAGGAACCTTATTAGGATTACCAACCAGCAGGCAAATTTATTAACGCGCGAAATCAATGAAAACCTAGCGACCATTGATCAGTTACGGAATGAACTGGCTACTTTAAAGGAAGACTACGCTTCTATGATCAACAAATCGTACAAAAGCAAGTCCCAACAGAGCCGATTGATGTTTTTATTGTCTTCAGAAAACTTCCTTCAAGCCTACAAGCGAGCCCAGTATATGAAACAATATACCCGCCATCGTAAGCAACAGGGGGAAAGTATTAAGGCTAAAACGGTTGAGTTAAAAGAGCTTAATACCAGCCTCATTCAGCAGAAAAAAGACAAGGAACAATTATTGGCAGAGAATAGGGAAGCCAAAAAGAAACTGGACGAGGAAAAGAAAAACCAAGAAGCCCTTATTGCGTCCCTTAAAAAAGACGAAGGGAAGTTTGCCAAGCAAATCCGAAATAAGCAGAGAGAAGCTGATAGAATCAATAAAGAAATAGATCGATTGATCCGCGAAGCCATTGCAGCTTCCAACAAATCCTCTGGAAAAACCGTTACAAAGAAATCATCCTCAACTTTTGCACTTACTCCAGAAGCAAAAGCCCTAGCAGCCGACTTTAAAAGCAACAAAGGGAAGCTTGTTTGGCCTGTGGAGAAAGGAAGGGTTCTTAATGCCTATGGAACTCGGCAACACCCTCAATTTCCCAATGTAAAGCAGACGTTTAACGGGGTAGAGATCATCACCGAATCCAATGCTGTAGCGCGTGCCGTATTTAAAGGAGAAGTGATGCAGGTTCAACAACTAAAAGGAGCCAATAAGGCGGTTTATATTCGCCATGGGGACTATATCACCATTTATAACAACTTGGCTACCGTTTCGGTTAAAAAAGGCGATAGGGTGAATGCTAAGGACCGTATTGGGACTGTTTTTACGCATCCTACTACCGGGAGGGCCATTTTAAAGTTCTTCGTGTATCAAAACACCAAAAAAATGAATCCTGCCGATTGGGTGTATCGAATGTAAGCCCAAAGGAAATTCAGATTTTCTAATTACCTTACCACTAAATTAGTTAGGCAGGAGAAACTCCATCTAACTAGGTAATCCGGCTCTATTCATGTTACGTAGCATTGTTCTTTGGTTCGGGATGTTTTCCGGTTCGCTTTTGGCTCAAAATACGATTGAGAAGGACTCTATTAAAACCGAACGCTACCATCTAACTTTTGAACGCTATGTACACGTTCAACCAGCCATAGCAAAGAACTACCTAGACAGTCTGAAGAACATTTCGATCACCTCTTCCTATAAACGGGTACCATTCCTGTATACCAAAGACTTAGCCTATTATCAGTTTGCCACCCATAAGATGGATTCTTCACTGCTCAACTATGAAAAAGCCTTGACTATGGCTGAAAAAAATGGTTGGGACAAGGAAGCATTAAGTTGCAAAACCTGGCTGGCCAATCATGCTTATTTCAAAAACAATGAAGAAACTGCAGAAGCACTGTATACCGAGATACTAACGCAAGCTAGTAAAAGGGGTTATATAGACGAAGCTTCCAGTGCACTTTTTGGGTTAGCATCTTTGGAGCGAGATGATGAACTCGCTTTGCAGTATTTACTACAGATCGACTCCTTGCATCGTACTCAAAATATAGTAACCGCCAATCTGGCCAATGCCTATGGAGCCATAGGTGGCATGTATTTGAAGTCCTTCGGAAATCGGGAACTCGCACGCTCTTATTACGAAAAATCTTTCGAAGCTGCCCAAGAAAGCAACTATGCGGCAGGAATTAACGATATGACCGTAATACTTGGCAAGATGGCGTTGGAAGAAGGGAATCACGATGAAGCGTATCGTCTTTTTCAATTGGATTTGGAACGAAATCGATCTAAAAATGACACAAACAACCTCCGCCATAGTTTAATTGCTTTAGCCTCTGTGGATATGGCTCTACAGAAATTTAATGCAGCAAAATTGAAGTTGGAGGACGCCCTTGTTTTCCATAAACAACTGGAGGATAGTGTTTCTATAACCGAAACCCACATGACACTGGCACGGGTGCATCTTGAATTAGGGAATGCATCAGAAGCCAATTCACATATAGAATACGCTAGAAATTTCCCGCATACGCTTTCCATGCAAGATTATCAAATAGACCTACAGGAACTTACGGTTAACTATCTAGAATTACAAGGAAAGTATAAAGAGGCATTCGAAGAGCAAAAGAAGTTGGAAGCCCTCAAAGAAAAGAGAATTGAGGAGAGGAATAGCGATGCTTTTTTAGAAATGGAGCAAAAATACCGAGCCGACCAAAAGGAGCAGGAAATAGAATTGCTAAAATCTGAACAAGAACTGGCCAATGCTCGAAGCAAGAATCAGCGTATTGCCCTTATCACTGGATTGGTACTGGCTTCACTTATAGGATTGTTCTTTTACTTTCAATACCGCCAGCGACAAAGAACCAATGAAAAACTTCAACAATTGGATCGGGCAAAAACGACATTCTTTCAGAATATCTCACACGAATTCCGAACCCCGCTAACCTTGATAAAAGGTCCTTTGGAGAAACAATTGGAAGTATCGGGAATTACTCCTACCGATCGACAATGGTTGCAAACAGCCCAGCGTAATACAGTACGGTTGGAAAATCTGGTGGAGCAGCTCATGGCCCTTTCCAAATTGGAGAGTGGTTATTGGAGACTTCAGGTACGTCCAGGAGATTTAAAGGGTTTTATTTACGTTCAAGCCGATGCATTTAAACATATGGCTCTTGAAAAGAATCTTGAGTTTAAGATGGAGATAGCTCCGCTTTCCGATCAGGCTTGGTTCGATCCCGATGCTTTGGAAAAGATCCTTTTCAATCTGTTGGGCAATGCCATGAAGTTTACCCCCGAAGAAGGGACCATCTGGCTACAGGGCGGCAAAGAGGGTAATTTTTACGAACTACAGGTAAAGAACACCGGAAGCTATATAGCTCCAGAGGATAGGGCCGTGCTATTCGATCGTTTTTTTCAGACCCAACACAACAAACCGGGAACCGGCATTGGCTTGTCGCTGACCAAAGAACTCGTAGAGCTGCATCATGGAAATATACAGGTGGAAAGTGACGAAAAGACAACTAATTTTAGGGTTAAACTTCCTATCGATCGTTCTGCCTATAAAGAATCGGAATTACTTCCTGAGGAACTTCAAACGGTTTTTACTTCATACAATCAAATGGAGCAGGAGCCTTCACAATCTTTGGCAATCCCTCCCGAAGATGCACCTTTGCTTTTGGTTATCGATGATAATAAGGAGATTGTTTCTTACATCGCTTCTGTATTTTCTGAGTCGTTCCGTGTAGAAACTGCCCATGATGGTATGGAGGGCTTTGAGCGTGCCTTAGAGCATGTTCCCGATATTGTAATTAGTGATGTCATGATGCCAAAGGAAGATGGTTTCGAACTCACTCACAAACTAAAGGAAGCCGAACTCACTTGCCATATCCCTATACTGCTTCTTACGGCCAAAGCAGAAGAAAAAGACCGACTAACCGGTCTTACCAAAGGCGCGGATGCCTATCTTTCAAAACCGTTTAGCACCCAGGTACTCAAAGCCACCGTAGCCAATCTTCTTGACAACAGAAGGAAGCTTCAGGATCGTTATGCACAGGAAATCATTCTTACTCCAAAAAAGATGGCTGTTTCCAATGCAGACGAACGCTTTTTGCAACGCTTGCAGCAGGTACTTGACGAGCATATGACCTCCCCTTCATTTTCTACCTCAAAATTCAGTGAAACGATGAGCATAAGCCGGATGCAATTGCACAGAAAACTTAAGGCATTAACGGGCTTGTCTACTACAGAGTTCCTGAGGTCTCAGCGTGTAAAATTGGCTGCCCGTCTTCTTAAAGAGGAGAACCTGTCCATAGCCGAAGCAGGCTATAGTGTGGGCTTTAACGATCCCTCCTACTTCGCAAAGTGTTTTAAAAACGAATTTGGATGCTCCCCATCGGAGTACATCAAATAAGCCTTCGTTTTCCGTATCTGTTACATACGTTTCTGTTTTTGTTACAATCCTACCAGTGTTCTTTAAAGGTTGCGGATACTTTTACCGCAATGTTTGTGTGCCACTTATGAAAAAAAGGCAAAAGGTTTTTTACAGTGACATCAACGAGGCGCTCAGCAAGAAAATCTATCTCAATGTAAATCACCTCGAAAAAGGACATTATGTCCTTGAGATCATACACAAGCAAAAAGTGATCAAGAAAGTAACCTTTAAGAAGCGCTAAATGATCTTTTTGAAACGAAATGCAACTTTAACTCTAGATACAATGAAAACAAAGAACCTTATTCTAATCCTTGTATTGTTACTAACAACGGTAGTTAGTGCTCAATACCAATGCAGTAGATTTTATCCTTTTGAGGCGGGTGTGGCATTAAATTATCACTTTTACGATGAGTTGGGCAATCAAGCTGGGGCTGTTACGTATTCCATAGATAGTGTAGAAGAAATAGCAGGTATACAGTATGCTACTATGGGGCACAGCTTACAGGACAACAACGGAAACCGAATTTCCGGTTCCGAATACAAACTTAGCTGCGAAGGCGGATTGCTCTCTATCGACTTCAATTCCTTTGTGCGACCCGATATGCTAAGACGATTGGGTTCGGATTATGATATTACCGGGACAAACCTTGTCCTTCCCAACGAACTTACTATAGGGGACGCCCTTCCGGATGCCGACCTAAACATCAACGCTACCATTGGAGGCACAGCCGTAAACTTTACCATTTCATTTAATGATAGAAATGTGATAAGGGAAGAAACAATTACTACCGAAGCAGGTACTTTCGACTGTTATGTGATTGCCTTTAATATGGAAATGAATATGGGATATCCCTACACCATTTCTTCTCGGATGTGGTTATCCGAAGGGGTGGGAATGGTACAACAGGAAGATTTTGATGAAACTGGAAACCTCATGAACCGAATTGTTCTCCATTCCTTTAATGATTAACTAAAACACCCGATTATGAAATCCATCCTAAAACCCATTTTGCTTAGTTGTTTCCTTGTATTGGGAACACAAATAGCCGAAGCACAAAAGAAAAAATTAAAGCGCCCTTCCAGTCGGGTGGGCATAGGGAGTGTAGATACCTTTGTACAGGAATCCTTTGATATTTATGATCGGGTATATCGATACGATCAAAATGTGAAAGCCGGCAGGGATCTAACTGACGAGGATATTGACGTACTGGAAAACACCCTTACAGAGATTACCCGATTGACGGAAAGTGCACCCAATATTATATCCGATCTGGATGGTCAAGGTGCTTTAAAACAAACCAAAGCCACCCTTCAGATAAATCGAGCCAAGAAAGCATTGAAACACAGTGCCAAAATGATCAACGAATTGCTTAAAGGGCGAAAAAAAGATTCTGGTGATGATGATACAGCTTCCGGTGGAGGTTCCTCGGGAGGGTCAAATAGCTCTGGGAGTACTGGTGGAAGCTCGGGAGGAGTGAAAATTTCGACCAAGTTCGATTTTGTTCCTGGGGATAAGTTGTTGTTTTATGATGACTTTTCGAAGGATTATTTGGGGGATTTCCCTTCTCAATGGAATACCAATGGTACAGGAGAACTCATTAAAATAAGCGGTTCCGATGAGAAGTGGCTTCAAATGGGGGTGGGATATGGCACCTACACTATGCCCGATGTGGCATCTCTCCCCGAAGAATATACTATAGAGTTCGATGCCGTCGCCAACGGACTCAACCGGCAAACATCTTCCACAGCTAGATTGCTGATACTTTTAGACGAAGAGGATGGCTTTCAGAAAGGACGAAATTGGGGCGAAATCAAGATTCCGTATGCCTTGTTTGTAGATCCTGGTTTTAGAGTGGCTAATATGATTGATCGTAAAACAAAAATCAACAGTGAGATAAAAGCAGATATACGGGACTATATTGCTAAGCGCCATCATATTTCCATAGCTGTAAACAAACAACGGTTTCGGTTGTGGGTCGATCAGAAAAAGTGCATCGATGTGCCTAGGCTTTTGCCAAAGGGCAAGGCCCTAAATGCGATAAAACTACAACTGCATGGATTCAAGGATGGATCGGAGCAGGTATTCATCACCAACTTTAAAGTCGCAGAGGGAGGACAGGACCTTAGGGGGACTTTGCTTTCAAAAGGGAAAGTATCTACCAATGGTATTCTGTTCGACACGGGTTCGGCAACGATCAAGCCGCAATCGTATGGAATTCTTAAACAGATTTCGCAGGTATTGGAGCAAGAATCGTCGATGAAACTCCTTATTGTAGGCCATACGGACAGTGATGGAAGTACTAGCGCCAACAAAAAACTATCCGAATCTCGAGCCAAAGCAGTTCGTAAGGCTTTAATGGATGTTTATGGCATTTCAGGAAACCGCCTTACTACGCAGGGCAAAGGAGAAAGTGAACCCATAGCGGATAACAGTACGACCAAAGGTAAATCGCAGAACCGAAGGGTGGAATTCATCAAAAAATAAACTCCTGTTGTTGAGCAAATGGTTCATCAGTACATGTAGTTAGGTATGATTCCAACTGTTTGGATCATCACTGTTATTGGGTGAAAGACCAATGATATCCCCTTTGGTGTTTACACCCAAACCTACAACTGTTCGGTTTACGTAATTAAAGTAACTCACCACTTGATTTATTTCAAGGATTTCCCCGTCTGAAAACCCTTTTTCCCGTAGCGATTCGATAGCCTCTTTTGTGATATCACTATGGTTAAGGGTTAGGTCTTTTGCGTACTGAAAGCCAGCGAGGTAGTGATCTTCAAAAATTCCTTCCAATTGATCCTTAATTACTGCTTGCATAAACGCCTCAGATTTGGTGTCATTATCATAAAGCCGTTTAAAGCCTGCAAAGTGATGCTCAACGCAATAATCGCATTTGTTGAGATAACTTACATATACCCCTAATGCTTCTAAATACCATTTGGGCAAGGTATTGTTGGAGTTGTGTAGTACATTTTTGTATAGGGTCATATGACCTATTAAAGAATGGGGTCTTAGGCTATGTATCAATAAAATATTGTCAACATTATTATTAGGCCCCTTTATTCGATCATAAATTTTCTTCAATCCAGATTCCGCATTTTCATACGTTATTGTTTTTATCCAACTCATGTACTTGCTTTTTGGTTACAATTCATGCAACGAATACCCTTGCATTGATGAGAACTAAGATACTAAATATGGAACACGTTAATTATGGTTTTTAAGTAACTGAAAGACAGTAGTTTTCATTAAAAAGATTAGGAAAAGTCCTGACCGTTTTTGGATCATTCGCCTACTTATTCTGCCCATGATGGGATATAATTTTGCCTCTGTATAAACCATTAAAACATTGTATTATGGCAAGCAAAACATTTGTAGTACAGAATTATAGAGTTGCTTTGGGAGATCGCATGAGTGGCGTTGCCGAAGGACAAAATATCAACTTTAGAGGTTACATTGTATGTAATGGCGATGATGGATTTCATTTAGTTTTTTACTTTTTGAACCCATCCAGTTACATACCTTCACCTTCTTACTTAGAAGAGTATAAAAGAGGGGTGGTATACCTACCTTTCGATCAGATGCATAACTATGTAGATTTGTTGAGAAATGAAAAGCCTATTTATGGCTACATGAATTCCACCCAACCCCAATGGAATTCCATTAGAACAACCAACGAACCCGTGGGTGAGGAGGAGATGTAGTATACAAGTGAAGTATCACATTTTTTATTTTTTGTTCATTTTACCTATCTTTGACTCGGAAGATATTTAGCAACACTCTTTGTTGCCCACTCTGTTTCCAGCATTAAGGAAGAAAATAGGGAAATGAAGCGGATGTCTTACGGAAGTCTCCGTATACCTTAATAGACTTAGTCTAGAGGTGTACGGAGATTTTTTTTGCACCTCTTTAAAAGCTGTTTAACGTAAACTTTTAAAAAGATGAAAAAAGCGAAATTTTTAAACCGAATTATCCTAATTGCCTTTATTTCCAGTGTGTTCGTGGCTTGCAAAAGCGATGACGACACTGCCGATGTAAACAGGACCCAGTTTGGGATATTCAAAGTACTTAACGACAACAAAACCGTAGAAATGAACGGTGACATAGGGAGCAATACTCTTACCAATTTTAATGACATGGTTGCCCAATTCCCAAACATCGATAGAATAAACATGATATCGGTTCCAGGTTCTTTGGATGACGACACCAACCTACAGGTATCCCTTCGTGTACACCAACTGGGAATAGCAACCCATCTTGCCAACAATGGATTGATTGCTTCGGGTGGAGTCGATTTCTTTTTGGCAGGGGTAACCCGCACCCAAGGAACCAACACAATGATTGGGGTCCATTCTTGGAGCGATGGCGTTAACGAAGCCACCGATTTTCCTGAGGGGCATGCCAATCATTTACCCTATATAAATTACTATACCTCGGTAGGGTTTTCCCAAGCAGATGCGGAAGCTTTTTATTATTTTACCATTAATGCAGCACCTGCCAGTGGCATTCACTACATGACAGAAAGCGAGATTAGTCAATATAATATTTTAACACCCTAATATCATGGATATTTTCGAGGAGATCAATAAAGCCGAACAACGCATAAGACCTTACATTCTTACCACACCTTTGCTTCATTCCAGGGAACTGAGTACGCTTATTAACGGAAAGGTATACTTAAAGCTGGAGAATGAACAACATACAGGTTCCTTTAAAGCTAGGGGGAGTATGAACAAGCTACTTTCCCTTACTTCGGAAGAACGAAAAAAGGGTGTTGTTACGGCTTCTACAGGGAATCATGGCTTGGGCTTTGCCCGAGCTGCAGAAATCACCCAAAGTGAAGGGTGCATTTTCCTTCCTACCAATGTATCTCCTTCGAAATTGAAAGCCTTGAAAAACTATGGGGTACAACTGGAACAATACGGAACCGATTGCGTAGACACCGAAATGCATGCCAAAGACACGGCTCAAAAGGAAGGCAAAGTGTGGGTGTCACCCTACAACGACC
>JANQKN010000205.1 GCA_028281065.1 Flavobacteriaceae bacterium
ATGCGGATTTAGGGTTATCGGAACCCGTGAAAAGGTGGCTCAAAGGGATGGATTTTGGCACGATAATATTATAATGGAACGTAGAAGCAAAAAAATAAATTATATGAAAAACATTCTCGTACTGTGTACCGGCAACAGTTGCCGAAGCCAAATGGCACACGGATACCTAAACCTAATGGCTGGCGATAAAGCTAATGTCTATTCTGCTGGAATCGAAACCCACGGCCTCAACCCTGGAGCTGTTGCTATCATGAAAGAAGATGGAATAGATATTACAGGGCATACCTCCAACCATGTAGACGAATATCTTGGTGTCCCTTGGGATTTTATCATTACGGTATGCGACCACGCCAATGAAAACTGCCCGTTCATCCCTGCTCCAAATGCACAGCGATTGCATCATAATTTCTTCGACCCTTCCAAAGTAGAAGGAACCAACGATGAAAAACACGCTGCATTCGAAAAAGCCCGAAATGAAATTAAAGAATATTGTCGTAGCTTTATAGAGAACAATCTATAAACTATGTCTTTACCAGCGCAGATCCTTATTGGTGTAGTAGCAGCACTTCACTTCTATTTTATGTATTTCGAAATGTTTGCTTGGACCACACGGGGGCGCAAGGTATTCCGGAGTTTCCCAAAGGAACTCTTCGAACCTACCAAACCCATCGCAGCCAACCTAGGACTATACAATGGCTTTTTGGCAACAGGATTGGTTTGGACTTTTTTTATCGAAGACCCTGCTTGGAAAGTGAATGTTGCCCTCTTCTTTTTGGGCTGCATTGCCGTAGCGGGGATTTTTGGCGCCCTTATCGCGAGCAAAAAGATATTCTTTGTACAGGCATTACCTGCCTTAATTGCAATAGGACTGCTTTTCCTTTAGATCTATTTAACTTTTTCGCACATTAGATTTCATATCTTTAATCCATCTGGGATTAATTATAAGTCAAAGCAATGAAATCTGTATTATCTCATAGAGTACAATCCATCGACCTGCTTCGGGGAGTTGTTATGGTAATCATGGCATTGGACCATGTTCGGGATTATTTTCACTTTGGAGCCATGACCGCTGACCCTACAAACATGGAAACAACCACCCCGTTGTTGTTTTTTACACGATTCATTACCCACTTTTGTGCCCCGGTCTTTATTTTCTTGGCAGGGACATCGGCGTTTTTATATGGGCAAAAAAGAACCAAAAAAGAACTTTCCCATTTCCTTTGGACCCGTGGGTTGTGGCTCATCTTTATTGAAATAACCGTTAATACCTTTTTCTGGTGGTTCGATCCGTCCTTTGGCTTTATCAACCTTCAGGTATTATGGGCCATAGGAGTCTGTATGATTCTTTTGGCGGGGCTTATCTATTTGCCTAAAAAAGTACTGATAGGCTTTGGTCTATTGCTTGTATTTGGGCACAATCTATTAGATACAATCACTACCGAGAATAGTGGCTTAGGGATCTTTTGGGGCTTTCTCCACGAAATGTCATTTACAACTTTAGGAAGCCGCTGGATAAGCTTCTCCTATCCCCTCATTCCATGGGTTGGAGTCATGGCATTGGGATATGTTTTTGGGAACCTCTACGTAAAAGATTTCGATCCTTTAGTGAGAAAGAAATGGTTATGGCGTTTGGGCATAGCATCCATACTGCTTTTCTTTTTAATTCGTGGACTTAATGTATATGGCGATTTGGTTCCGTGGTCCGTTCAGAAAAACACCATATATACCGTGTTATCCTTCTTTAATGTTGCTAAGTATCCTCCTTCATTAGCCTTTTTGCTCATTACATTAGGACCTTCCTTTCTATTTCTGCTAGTTACCGAAAAAGTACAGAACCGCCTTTCCAATTTCTTGTTGGTCTTTGGTAGGGTTCCTTTCTTTTACTACTTGCTCCATATATTCATTATCCATTTAGGAGCCTTGTTAGGGCTGGCCGTTTTGGGGAAAGATTGGACCCTTATGATCATAACACAGGAAAATTTCATGAACCCCGAATTGGCTAAATATGGATATTCTTTGGGTATCGTGTATTTGGTTTGGGTTGCTGTAGTCCTAATTTCCTACCCTTTATGCAAAAAATACATGCTTTACAAAGCTGCCAACAAGCATAAAAAATGGCTCAGCTATTTATAGCTATCTTTGATGGAAGCATGACCCTAATTAAGCATACAATCTCTGTTCTTGGGCTACTACTTGTTATGGGTTGTGGATCCCAAAGCCATTTGCCCGATCCGTTAAAAGCAGGTTGGAAGGGGCAATCCGTTTGCATAGAAGTATTGAACAATAAGGAAGTACGTATCCTAAAATGCACTTTTGCCCCTGGCATAGGACATGAAAAACACTTTCATGCCAAGCACTTCGGATATACCTTGGCAGGAAGTAAATTCCGAATAGAAGACACTACGGGCATCCGTGAAGTTGATGTGCCTACCGGAACCCATTTTTACAGTGAAGGCGTTGATTGGCACCAAGTGCTTAATATTGGCGATAGCATTGCCCAGTTTTTAATCGTGGAACCAAAACTATAATTATGAAATACAACCTACAGGAAGCCATCTCAGTACTGGAACGCACCCCGTCTACCCTTAGATCCATGCTTTCGGGACTCCCCAATGCTTGGACATATAGCAATGAAGGAGGAGAAAGTTGGAGTCCTTACGACGTAATTGGTCATTTGGTTCATGGCGAAAAAACAGACTGGATGCCGCGATTGGAAATCGTATTGAGCGATGATCCCGTAAAAACCTTTGAACCTTACGACCGTTTTGCCCAATTTAGGATGAGCGAAGGAAAAACCCTGGAAGACTTACTGGGCGAATTTGAAACCCTTAGGGCGGAAAACCTCAATACCCTAAGGTCTAAGAATCTTACGGAAGCAGATCTTTCCAAACAAGGCAACCATCCCGAACTAGGACCTGTGGAGTTGAGGGAAATGCTTGCAGCCTGGGTAGTACATGATCTTGGACACATTGCACAGATATCCCGTGTAATGGCCAAACAATACAAAGACGAAGTAGGCCCTTGGCCCAAATACCTCACTATTTTAAACTATACCCCTAAGGAATGAGATGGTTGGCATACATAAGTTTTGTGCTCTTACTGGCTTGCGAAACAGGGATAAAAGAAAATACTATTGAAAACAATCCAAAAGAGGAAACGGTTTTACCAAGTTCTCCTTTTTTAGTGGTACTGGGAACGGTTCAGGATGCAGGATCACCCCACATTGCTTGCAAGAAAGATTGTTGCAAGGAATTGTTCGACAAGCCAGACCCCAACAGGCAGGTAGTTTCGCTTGGTTTGATAGACCCAGCTTCTAAATCCAATTATCTTTTTGAAGCGACCCCCGATATTTCCCGACAAGCCAAAAAACTGAAATCCTTGGCAGGAGCTGAAGGGGAGCTCCCCAATGGTATTTTCCTTACCCACGCGCACATAGGACACTATTCAGGACTTATGTATTTGGGAAAAGAAGCTACCAACGCAAAGCATGTCCCTGTCTATGCTATGCCCAAAATGAAGGAATTTTTAGGTTCCAATGGCCCTTGGAATCAGTTGGTAAGTACAGGCAACATCCTTATTTCCGAATTGCAGGACAGTACAGAAGTAACCTTGAACGATCGAATTTCCGTAACCCCCTTTTTGGTACCACATAGGGATGAATATTCGGAAACCGTAGGTTATGTTATTGAAGGCACTTCAAAAAAAGCACTTTTTATTCCCGACATCGACAAATGGGAAAAGTGGGAAACGTCCATCGTAGAAGCTATTTCTGAAGTGGATTATGCCTTCTTGGATGCTACTTTTTATCATGGGGAAGAAATCAACACGCGGGATATTTCGCAAATACCCCATCCGTTTATCATAGAAAGTATGGAGCTTTTCGAATCGTTACACCCTAAAGAGAAAGCGAAGGTACATTTCATTCACTTTAACCATACCAATCCTGTATTGAATTCAAACAGTGAAGCCTACCGCACGATTTTAGAAAACGGCTTTAAGGTTGCTGAAATTGACCAAATTTTTCCGCTTTAATCACATCCCGATTCGGAAGGTACGATGTTGACTGTCTAGTGAAAATTGCCTTTTAAACTGTCTGCTCTCCACATTCACGATATTTTTAGCCCGTTTGTAGATTTTGGTATAACAATCTACGGTCATTCCAACGGATTCCCAGTTTTCATCAGCATTCATATCGAATTTTAAAAAAGCATCGTGCCTATCCAATACGGCCTCTTTCAAAAATAAAGTGGTGTCCTTTTGATTGATCTTAATAGCTGTTTTAGCGTTGAAATATCCTTCAATATCTTGATAGTAGTCACTCAACAAAATACTAGACACATTGGAGGTTTCTGGGCATATCTTTTTCACTAAATCCACGGCAGAGCGCAGTGTAAAATGAACAGTTAATGAACGATCCCTTTCATTGAGGTCATATCCAATTTGATTGGGATTGTGCCCACTCATGGTGGACACGATCCCAAAACTAACAATCAACAAACCAAATTTTACTTTTTTCATAGTATGACTCTTTAAAATCTAAAGTCCTGACTTGGGGTTCCCGAAAAACAGAGGGGCGAAGACGGGAAGTTATCGGTAATCACATAATAGTATTCATCGTTACTCTCTGGGGTTCTTCCAAAACGGCCGTTGCATTCGTCCAAGGAAGAAATCCCGCTTACGTATTCGTAATCCTGAAAATACGTTCCATCGTAGCAGCCATCGGGTGCTGTTACACCATCCCCAGGGCGGGAACCTTCTATCAATTGGTATCCACTTTCCAAGGCAATGATACTTGTCCCTGCATCGTCATATCCGTATTTATAGTAAATTGGAAAACCATCGGCTGCGTAACCTACTTTAACCATTTCGGTTCCATCAACCCCTAAATCCGAGGCATACGCGCTTGGTGTTCCGTGGTAATGGTATTTCCCAGTAGGTTGTACATGTGCATTGTTGCAATCCAATCCTAAATTCACTGTCGTAGTTAATGTGGTAATGTTCCATTCCATGTTGGTTCCTCCCGAACCAATAAAAAACTCAGCTGTAAAAGGATCTATCGAAACCCCACTAAATAACACTCCAAATTCATATCCTTGGGCCGAAGTGGTCGTACTGGCCAAAGAAGGGGTGAGATCCATTTCGTAAGTGTCGTTTTGCTCGCTAATGGTATTGGGGTTTCCCCCATTGGGAAAAGTGCCCACCAAATGATCGGGGATTCCATTAAAGGTAACCGTTCGGGTATCGGAAACAGCATTAACCACTTCTGTGTATATGCTGTTTGTGCTTAGGTCTACATTACAATCTGAAGGGTCGAGATTAATGGTAAATGTACTTACAACATTGGTGCAATCTGTAGTTCCCTGATCGTCATCGGCAGTTGTGGTTCCATCATCATCGCTACTGGAGCAACTCAGAAACAAAGGGAAAATCAATAGGGTGATAAAAGCCTTCTGCATGATTAGTGGTTTTAATTAATTCATGGGTATGACCACAAAGCAGTGGGTAAGGTTTTATTGTTGGCAATATTTTAACATAGCTAGACCCTATTACAGGATTATCGCCAAACTATTTTTAAGGGAAAGGAAAGCGTAGTTATTCTTCTTCGCTTCGGTTAAGGTATTTCTTTTCCAACTCGGCTTGAAACTCTTCCATAACAGGTTTCACGGTACTTTCGGGAAGATCTGCAATACGGATGTACATGAGCCCATCCACAGCATTGTTGAACATAGGATCCACATTAAATGCCACTACCTTGGCATTTTGCTTTATGTACTTTTTAATAAGTACGGGAAGACGAAGGCTCCCTGGTTCTACCTCATCGATGAGTTTGTCGAACTTGTTGAGATCGGCAGCACTTTCATCGAAAATAAAATCCTTATCGGCATCCTTCAGCTTTACTTTGTATTCCTTCTTTGGGTGAATGTATTGCGCCACATAAGGATCGTAGTAATTAGATTTCATGAACTCAATCATCAAAGACTTAGAAAATTCGGAGAACTGATTGCTAATACTCACTCCACCAATTAGGAACTTATGGGTTGGGAAACGCAAGGTGGTATGTACGATCCCTTTCCAAAGCAGGAACAATGGCATGGGACGTTGTTGGTATTCTTTTATAATGAATGCACGACCCATCTCGATGGATTTGCCCATCATGCCATGCAATTCTTCATCGAAACGGAACAGACTCTGCAGGTAGAACCCATCGATGCCATACTTTTCGAATATTTTCTGCCCCAATCCCATTCGGTACGCCCCTGCCAGTTTTTTGCCATCGCTATCCCATAGAAACATATGGTGGTAGTAGGTGTCGTAATGATCGAGGTCGGTGGCATTGTTGGTTCCTTCTCCTACTTCCCTAAAGGTTATTTCACGTAACCTTCCTATCTCCTGAAGGATATTGGGAATGGCAATAGCCGGCGCCAGATATACTTCGTAATTTTTACTTTTTAAAAGGCGTTTTCCATCTTCTTCCAAAGCCCGGATCTCACTTTCCATCATTTCTATGGAAACAGGGCCAGCTATCTTCTTGGGCGCCTTGTTTATTTTAATGGTCTTGGGGATGTTCTCCAGTAACTTTTTCTTCTCGAAAGGATTGGAAAGCACGTAGGTCTTCTTTCGTAAGAATTCGGTAAAGTCTTCCAAGGTTTCATGCTCTGCTTGGTCTTTTACTGAAATGGGGTTCCCTATCCTTACCTTGATAACACGCTCTTTTTGCGTTAACAGCTCCGAAGGCAATTTGGCCGTTCGCAATGTATCGCTCAATTTAGCAAGACGATAGAATAGCTTGCTGTTTTTGGCGTGAAAGTAAATAGGCACTACGGGAACCTCGGCCTTTTTCACCAACTTCATTGCCGCCACTTCCCAAGGTTTATCTACAACGAGCTTCTCGTCTCTATACGTGGAAACCTCCCCCGCCGGGAATATCCCAAGGGGATGTCCTTCCTTTAAATGCGTAATAGCAGTTTTAAACCCCATGATGCTACTCTTGGCGTCTTTATGCCCTTCAAAAGGGTTTACGGGCATGACATAGGGCTTTAAGGGCTCTATACGGTGTAATAGGAAGTTGGCTATGATCTTGAAATCCTGACGGTGCTCCAACAGCAATTTTAAAAGTAGGATTCCATCGATCCCTCCCAAAGGATGATTGGAGATGGTAATAAACGAACCGTTCTTGGGGATTCTCTTTAGGTCTTCTTCGGGAATTTCAAATTTAATTTCGAACTCGTCCAGTAAAGCATTCATAAACTCCAGGTCACTTAGGTGCTTGTGCTTATTGTAGATCTTGTTCATGGTAGAAATCTTCAAGATCTTCATTAACAGCCATCCCATAGAAGTACCCAGAAAGCCGAATTTATCGACTTTTATGGCCTTGGCAACTTCTTTGGCATTAACGAGTCCCATAATAAGCGGTTAGGTTTAGTGAGTTCTTCTAGACGAAGGACAACAAATATAGCGAAACCCCCCGAATTGAAACAACCTATTCATTCACCACTACCTGAACAGTTTCGGCACTTTCCTGCTTTAAAAGCACTTCCTTTTCTTCGGTAAGTGATCTGATTTCTACCGACTTAGAATGACGGATAGTGTAGAGCGTAACCCCATAATAACAGGTTACCTTAAACTTCTCCCTTAATTTGGTGAGAAGAGGTTCCAGATTGTTGTACTTGTTGTCTATACAGACAGAAAAACTGATGGCAGAGTTTTGAATAAGCTCCACTTTCATTTTATACTGGTGCAATAAATTGAAGACTTCGCTAAAATTATCTTCCATCATAAAACTGAAATCCAAGGAAGACAACGAAATGAGTACCTGGTTCTTCTTAAGGATAAAACAGGAAGTCATGGGATCCAACGTAACTCCCTTACCCACGCAGGTTCCCTGGTTTTCTGGATTCTCGAAGGATTTTACAAACAATGGAATTTCCTTTCGCTGTAAAGGCTGCAGGGTTTTTGGGTGAATGACCGATGCTCCGTAAAAAGCCAATTCTATAGCTTCACGGTACGAAATATGCTTGAGTAATTGAGTGTTTTCAAAATAACGTGGGTCTGCATTGAGTACCCCAGGAACGTCTTTCCATATGGTAACACTTTCGGCATTTAGGCAGTATGCAAAAATAGCTGCGGTATAATCACTCCCTTCACGACCTAAAGTGGTTGTAAAATTGTTTTCGGATTCGGACCCCAAAAAACCTTGTGTAATGGTAATTCCTTTTTTATCGACGTTGTCTGCAATGCACGATTGTGTTTTTTGCCAATCTACTTTGGCATCCCTATAATAATTGTTGGTCTTAATGCAATGACGCACGTCCAACCAAGTATTTTGCATCCCTATTTCGTTAAGATAGGCAGATACAATGTTGGTCGATATAAGCTCGCCATAGGAAACTACCTGATCGTACACAAAGGCATGGTTGGTGGATTTGTTCCTCTCCAAAAATTGTGACAAGTTGGAAAAAAGCCCGTTAATTTTTTCGAATATGGGGTGAGACTCGTTGGCAAAAAGGTCTTTTAAAATGGAATGATGGTATTGATAGATTTCACTTTTGGATGCTTCGCAGGCTTTGGGATCGGAAAAATAATTGCTCACCAATACCTCCATGGCATTGGTCATCTTACCCATGGCCGAAATCACCACAACCAAGTCCTTTTCCCCCGTGGTTTTTAGAACCGAAACTAAATTTTTAACTCCGTTGGCATCTTTAACCGACGCTCCTCCAAATTTGAAAACTTTCATTTGTTACCGTACTATCTATGTATTATTGATTTTCATTTACAAAATTCCGAATGCCTTCTTCGTCCATTTCTACCTGCCACCATTCGTCCATTACCGTAGCGCCTGTACGTTCGTAGAACTTAATGGCTCCCTTGTTCCATCCCAGAACAACCCAGTTTACCCGCTTTACGCCTTCAGTTAATGCATATTTCATCACTTCTTTATACAGAAGATTGCCAACTCCTTTTCCACGCATTTTTTCCTTCACCACCAAATCTTCTAAATGAACGGTTTTGCCAACCCAAGTAGAAAACCGAAAATAGATAAGCGCCATCCCTACAATCCCGCTTTCGTCTTCCGCTACAAAACAAGTGTACATGGGGTTTTCACCAAAGCCTGCATCTTCCAAGTCTTTTTCTGAAATTTTAACCGCATCGGGTTCTTTTTCAAAAACAGCTAATTCTACAATGAGTCCCAAAATGTGCGAGACATCTTCACGGGTTGCCTTTCGTACTTGAATGTTCATGCCGTTGTTATTTTTCCAAAGCAAATATCGGTTCAATTTTCTTAAAAATCCCGATATTTGACCCAAATTCATATCAAGCAACTTCACAATGTCGCAAAAGAACAAGACCCTAGGGGAATTCATCATAGAAAACCAAGGGGAATTCAAATACTCCTCGGGGGAATTATCCAGATTGATTAACTCTATTCGTCTTGCTGCCAAAGTAGTAAACCATGAAGTAAACAAAGCGGGATTGGTCGACATTCTCGGGGCTGCAGGTGACACCAACATTCAAGGGGAAGACCAACAAAAACTGGATGTTTTTGCCAATGAAGCTTTCATTAAAACCCTAACCAACCGGGAAATAGTTTGTGGAATTGCCAGTGAAGAGGAAGATCATTTCATCACCATTAAGGGACGTAACGAAAAGAATGACAACAAATACGTAGTGTTGATCGATCCTTTGGATGGTTCTTCCAATATAGACGTTAATGTTTCTGTTGGAACCATTTTTTCCATCTACAGAAGGGTCACCCCCGAAGGGACACCCGTAACCTTGGAGGATTTCCTTCAACCAGGGAAGAATCAAGTTGCCGCAGGATATATTATTTATGGTACTTCTACCATGATTGTTTATACAACAGGCCATGGTGTGAATGGATTTACCTTAAACCCAGCCATTGGTACGTATTACCTGTCGCATCCCAACATGAAATATCCTGAAACCGGAAAAATCTATTCGGTGAATGAAGGGAATTATGTGCATTTCCCGCAAGGTGTAAAAGACTACATAAAGTATTGCCAAGCAGAAGGAGAGGGTCGCCCTTATACTTCACGCTATATTGGTTCTTTGGTGAGTGATTTTCACCGAAACATGATCAAGGGTGGAATTTACATTTACCCCAACACAGCCAAAGACCCCAACGGTAAATTACGTTTACTCTACGAATGCAACCCTATGGCTTTTATTGCTGAACAGGCAGGTGCAAAAGCAAGCAATGGTTATGAACGCATTATGGACATACAACCCACCGAGTTGCACCAACGTGTGCCTTTTTTCTGTGGAAGCAGTAAAATGGTGGAAAAAGCCGAGTCGTTCATGAAGGGTTCATAAATGCCCTCCAGCCCTAGAACATTCTTCATTTTTTTATTATTTTTATAAATATTAAAAGCAAGCAGACCCATCAATGGCTAAGAAAAAAACTCCCGAAACTGCTAATCCTTCTATGGATTCATCTTCCAAAATAGAGGCAATTAAGAACCTCATTTTTGGTGAGAATATTGAGCAGTATGACAGTCAGTTCGACACCTTAAAAAGTGAAATCGACAAACGCAAGGCAGAGCTGGAAAGCTATATTGATGAAGTTCGAAATGAACTCATGCAGTCTATCGATTCGTTGAGCACGGACGTAAACATTCGTATCACCGATCTAGAAGACAACCTACAAGCCAAAACCAATGCCTTAGCCGAAGAAAAACTAGATCGAAAAACATTGGGTAAACTTCTTATCGATTTAGGTGAAAAGATAAGCTCTTAAAATAACATCCTACTATGGTAGAGGAGGAAGAGGACAAGCTTAGATTGCTTCGTGAGATCCTGTTAATAGACGACAGGGAGATTGCGAGTGCCATAACAAAGCGCTTGGACGAAATTTCCGATACCTTGGAAAAGAGGGAAAACCTCTCGGAAAAGATCGATCCTATTTTAGACGATCGTTTTAAGGAATTTGTAGAAAGCATTCCTTCACGGTTAGGTCCCGTGATCACCAAAACCCTGAAACAGGAAATCCAGAACTCCAAAAACGAAGTGGTGGAGGCCCTGTACCCTATTATGGGTAAGATGATTAAGCGGTACGTACAGAACGAAATTTCCCGCTTATCCGAAAACATCAACAAAAAAGTAAACAATACCTTTTCCCTTCAAGCCATTAAAAGAAAATTAAGGGCTTGGTTTACGGGGGTGAAGGAAAGCGACCTTATTTTGAGCGAGGCCAATCCCCCGGTCTTAAACGAAATATTTATTATTGAAAAAGGGTCTGGGATTTTGCTGGGTAATTTCAGTAAAACCGAAACCCTGGACAAAGACATGGTTTCGGGAATGCTTACAGCCATTAAGAGTTTTGTGGAAGACGCTTTTTCGGCAGGTGCCCAAAACCTTGAGGCTGTAGAGTACGAGCTATACACGATCCATATCCAGAATTTCTTTAGCTATTACATAGCAGCAGTGGTATCCGGCAACTATACCCGCTCTTTTGAAAGTAAAATTGAAAACAAATTATTAACCCTTTCCAAAAAACTTTCCCCTAAGGTTTCCACTCTTACCAGAGAAGAAATCGATTCGTTTTTGCGTGAATTTTTCAAAAAATGGAAATGACAAAAAAAATTGTCCTCTTGGGGCAGTTTGGCGTTGGGAAAACATCCATATCAAGGCGTTTTTTATTAGACATTTTCGAGAAGGACTACATTCCTACCTTGGGCGTCCAGATTCGGAAAAAAGTAATGGAAGCCCCTTCCGGAAAAAAACTATCCATGATTATTTGGGATTTAGAGGGGTTTTCCTCCGTTTCCCAAACCCGTAGCTCCTATCTGTTGGGCTCCCATGCCTTTATCTATGTATTCGACATAACCCGACCTTATACCTATAGGGGAATACAAAAGGATATTTCCTTTATCAACAAAAAATACCCTAAGGCTGTCCTAGAAATTGTAGGAAACAAAATGGATCTGGAAGAAGAGGATCCCATTGCTCCCATCATGAAAAAGAAGAAGATAAAAGTTACTGGATTTGTAAGTGCGAAAACAGGCGACGGTATACAAGAGTTATTTATGCGATTGGCCAAAAATTTAGAGTCATGAACAAGCAGAGCACATTTTTTTCGCAAAAGATACAGGAGATACATGCCAAACCCAATGGTGAAATACTATTGAGTAGCAATACAATTTTTGAAATTGACGAAAAGGAAAACCTGTATGTACTCCATCCCTTTTTTGAAAGCCTGAAACATGAATTGGAAACCGAGGGGATCATGGAAAGCAGTTTGGCTTTTCCTTGTGTACAATTGAACATCCACAACAAAGAAGCCGTATGCGACGTGACCATAAAAAAGGAACGTGACTTTTTAGCGGTTTTACTATTCGACTATTCGCAGCACTACGAGCACTTGCATGAAGCGGCGCAGGAAAAGAAAAGTGCCATGTTACAGGAACGGGAACACGAGCTGGCCGTAAAGTATTCCTCCGAAAAAGAAGCGTATTTAAACTTTATAAGGGAGCGTATAGACACCAAGATTATTTCCGAAATGGAAAAAGTGATAGGAAAAGTGGAACACTTGAAACGTACTTCCTTAGATCCCGAACAACGAAAAGTCTTTGAAGACATAGAAGAGATCATTGCCAATTTACATCTTAAGGCCATTCAAGCACTGGAAGGGCTGGATTTCGATTTCGATGCAGAATAAAATCCCATTGTTTCTTTTAAACTCTGTGGAATTAAATATCTTTACAAAACCATAATTTTTGTGTTTTACATGGGCCAATCAAAAAAAATAATACTCCTCGGTCATTTTGGTGTTGGTAAAACAAGCGTATTGCGTCGTTATGTGGACGATGCTTTTAATGAAGACTACCTAGTAACCGTTGGAGTACACGTAAAGAAGAAGGATATCGTCCTGAATGATGAGACCATAACCCTCATTATTTGGGATATTGAAGGAAATACCTCTATAGATAAAGCCCGAAAATCCTATCTATTGGGGACGCACGGTTTCATTTATGTTTTCGATATTACCCGTCCCGAAACCTACGAACAATTGGAAAGTGAATTTGACTACCTAAAAGAAAAATTCCCCAATGTTCCTGTTACCCTGGCTGGAAACAAAGCCGATCTTTTCGATGAAGAGTTTACCCCATCTTTCTTTAATGATCCTATTTTCGAACAGTGCATTTTTACCAGTGCCAAGACTGGGGATACGGTAGAAGACCTCTTTAAGAACATAGCCGTTAAAGCCACTTAGCATGAGTACCAGTGTTTTAAAAACCGATATTGCCCATCAACGGATTCAAGAAGTTGAAGTTAAAGAAAACGGTACGATAGTAAATAGTGATGAAGTGCTTTTTGCATTTCCAGAAGGAACTGCTATGGGCACTCTGCATCCTTTTTTTGAAGCGTTGCAGCTACTTTTACCCGATCTGGATGGAAAAGCTACGTTCCCATGTGTTAATTTACAAATCGGCGATGTTTCAAAAATCGTAGATATTGAAATTCAGAAAACGGATAAAGGCATATTCATCCTCCTTTTCGACTTTACTGAACATTATCAGGCCTCCCATCCTTTGGTTCAGGAAAAAAACGAAGCTTCCATTGCTAAAAACAAATTGGAGTTCGACAAACGTTTGTTGGAAGCCAAGGAAAATTTCAAAAATGGTTTTCTGGCTAATATCAATCACGAAATCAGGAATCCTTTAAACAGCATGTTGGGTTTCCTGGAGCTCTTGGGGGAAACCAAGTTGGACTACGAACAGTACGAAACCCTGAAGGTGATTCAGAAAACGGGAAACCATGTAAAGACTCTCATGGATGACATGTTGGATATCTCCAAGATAGAGCGGGGCATTATCACCAAAAAGCACGTTAATTTTCATTTGGGATACATCCTGTCCAATATCCAAAGCCATTACGAATTAAAATACGGTGGCAAGAAGGTTGCGTTCCTTATCGATACGGAGGAGCAAATGCTCAAAACCTTTGTTGGGGATCCCATACGACTTAACCAGATCCTTTTCAATTTGCTGGAAAATGCATTCCGCCATACCGAAAAAGGAACGGTATCCCTAAAAGTTTCGTTAGAGGACATTGACAAAAAAATGGCCCATCTCATCTTCGAGGTAAGTGATACTGGAAGGGGGATTCCGAAAGAGGAAATTGGCAATGTATTTAATTCCTATTTTCAATTAAAGCTTCAAAAAGAGAAACCCCTTGGCGAAGGCCTTGGCCTTAAGATCGTAAAAGACATGGTCGCCCTTTTGGAAGGTTCTATAGATGTGCAAAGCGAAGAAGGCAAAGGAAGCACATTTACGTGTAAGCTGCCTTTCGAAAAAAGAGCTCCTAAAAGAGAACGGAAAACGGTAAAGAAGGGAACGGGGATTTTTCAGAGTAAACGAATCCTCATTGTTGAGGAAGATCCCACAGCACAAATGCTTTTCATGAAAACCTTCTTGAAAAACGAAAAGGGCTATGTTATCGAAATTGCCAACAGCGCAGAACACATGTTCTCCATCATGGCAAAGAAAAGCTATGATCTTATTATCTTGAAGAATGTTCTTCCTGATGTTAATGCCAAGGAATTGTTGAAAGTTTTGAAAGAAGATGGGGGCAATGAAAAGATCCCCGTACTTGTGGCCAGTGGAAGCACCCTTGTAACCGAACAGCAGGAGTTGCTGGATGCAGGAGCGGATGCCTTTTTGGCAAAGCCTTATACAAAAAAAGAGCTTTTCAACGATATTGAAAAGCTCATAGGATAGTATAAACTACGATGTTTATTTTTTGTTGAGTAAGTATCTGTAATCTTCCAGATCCAAACCACCGTTAAAAATCTCGATAGAACGCTTAATTAGCTTAGCAGCCAATTCTTCGGTGTACCCCAAACCAATGGCATAACGCTCCAATAGTTCCCTTTCCTCATCATCTATCTGGTGGTCTGCAAATATCATTTTAAACAGATCCAACATACGCTCCAATCTTTTGTCTGCAGAATTGGGAGGGTTAATGGGATATTGGGTTGGGTTCTTTAGGATTTCTGCATACTCGGTTTCGCTAATGTCGAGCTTTCGGGCAAAACGCTTTAGCAATTTTTCCTCTGCTTCGTTAAGGGTTCCATGTACCGAAGCTATACTTGCGATAGAGGCAAAATGACCCAGGTTTCTCTTATGTTCTCCGCTTTCAAATAAATCTGTGAATGACATAGTCTAATTTTAGACTGCAAATATAAAATTATTGCACCGTATTTAATTCAATTTCATAGGGAAAAAATCGAATAAACTTTTCCCGATCTTAAATTTTAAACAACCCAAAATCCACCTGAAAAAAGAATAAACAACCATCCTTACCATTTTGGTATCTTTACAGAACCAACAACGATTGGTTCATCAATCCCTAATCGACAATGTTAGACAACCAGAAACACCTTTTTAACCTTCCCGATCATCCTATTTATTTAAACAATGCCTATATGGGCCCCCAGCTAAAATCGGTGGAGCAGGTAGGGATCGAAAACCTACAACGCAAATCGAGGCCTTTCGAAATAACCCCAGAAGACTTTTTTACCGAAAAGGAGGTGCTGCGAAGCCGTTTTGCAGAACTCATAGATACCAAAGACCCTTCCTGTATTGCCATTATCCCTTCGGTTTCCTACGGAATTGCCAATGCATTGGCCAACATTCCTTTTACCAAAGGGGATGGGATTGTGGTTTTGGAAGAGCAGTTCCCCAGTAATTTCTATGCTTGGAAAGCTTTGGAAAAAGAAAAGGGAGTTGTTATACATACCATTAAAGCTCCAATCATTGAACCCGGAAGGGGTAAAAAATGGAATGAGCTAATCCTAGAAGCTATTAATGATACCACCAAAGTTGTCGCCCTGCCCCATATTCATTGGACCGACGGTACCCGATTCGATTTGGAACAGATACGCACCAAAACGGATCAAGTGGGAGCTTACCTAATTATAGATGGAACCCAAAGTGTAGGCGCCTTGCCCTTTTCTGTGACTAAAATACGGCCCGATGCCCTTATTTGTGGGGCTTACAAATGGTTGTTGGGGCCTTATTCCATAGGAGTAGCCTACTATGGGGAACGCTTTCACAATGGAACTCCCATAGAAAACAATTGGATGAACCATGTGGGAAGTGAAGATTTTAGAAATCTGGTAAACTACAACTACAACCTTAAACCCAAGGCGGTTCGATACGATGTGGGTGAGTCGAGTAATTTTATCCTTACGCCCATGCTTACCGAAAGCCTTCAGCAGCTTTTGCAATGGAAGCCAGAAAACATCCAGGAGTATTGTAAACACATTAGCAAAGGACCTTTGGATACCTTGGCAAAGGCTGGTTATTTTATTGAAGAGCCCAATTACCGGACGCACCATTTGTTTGGTATTTACTTGCCTGATGTGTCCCAAATGGAAAGCATTCAGAAAAAAATAAAAGACTTAGGCATTTTTGTTTCCTACCGTGGAAATGCCATCCGGGTTTCGTGCCATCTCTATAACACACAAGAAGAGTTAGAAAAACTCGTTTCCTGTTTTATATAAGCAACGACTCCATTATCTTTGCCGCGCTATGAGCAAAGCCCTTGTTCGATCCCTTTTTGAACAGTCTTCGGAAATCCGAAAACTGGTGGAAGCTATTGCCCAAAAAGAAAAAAACATCCCTGTTTCGGGATTAACGGGATCGGCACTTTCCCTTTGTATGGCTGAGATCTATAAGCAAACCGAACTTCCCTTTCTGTTTATTCTTAATGACAAGGAAGAAGCTGCCTATCACTTAAATGACTTGGAGAATCTTTTGGGCGATCAGAACGTATTGTTCTATCCAGGAAGTTACCGTAGGCCTTATCAAATTGAAGAAACCGACAATGCCAACGTATTGCTTAGGTCGGAAGTGCTTAACCGCATCAATTCCAGGCAAAAGCCAGCTCTTATCGTTACTTATCCCGAAGCACTCTTCGAAAAAGTAGTGACACGAAAGGAACTGGAACGGAATACCTTAAAAATCGCTGTAGAAGATGAACTTTCCATCGATTTTGTAAACGAAGTCCTTTTCGAATACCAGTTTAAACGTACCGATTTTGTAACCGAACCGGGAGAATTTTCGGTACGTGGGGGAATCTTGGATGTGTTCAGCTTTAGTAACGACGAACCTTATAGGATTGAATTCTTTGGAGACGAGGTGGAAAGCATTCGCACATTCGATGTAGAAACACAGCTTTCCTTGGAAACCCTCAAAAAAATATCGATCATCCCCAATGTGGAGAACAAGTTCTTGGACGAAAAACGGGCCAGTTTCTTAAAGTACATTGCTGGTAAAACGGTAGTGGTCCTTAAAAGCGAGGAATTGTTGAGTGGTAGTATCGATAAGCTCTTTCAAAAAGCGGTGAATGCCTATGCCGAAAACCAAGGGGAAGTAAAAGTAAGTCCTCCTGAAGATTTGTTCTGTACTTCTACCTTATTGAAAGAACAACTCTCGGGATTTACCTCCATAGTACTGAATAACAAAAAAGAGTCATCGTTAAATAGCAATATCACATTCAATATAGTGCCACAGCCTTCTTTCAATAAGCAATTCAATTTGTTGATTGAAAATTTGAACGCCAATACAGAGAATGGGTACACCAATTATATCTTTTGCAGCAGCGAAGCCCAGGCCAAACGGTTTCATGATATTTTTGAAGATGCCGAACAGCATGTAGACGCTTTCGAAACGGTTGTATTTCCATTATACCAGGGGTTTATAGACCACAATCGGAAAAACGTTTGTTATACCGATCACCAAATCTTTGAGCGGTACCATAAATTCCAGCTTAAGAATGGGTATGCAAAGAAACAGGCCATCACCCTCAAGGAACTTACCAACTTGGAGGTAGGCGATTATGTAACGCATATTGATCATGGTATTGGAAAATTTGGGGGACTTCAAAAAATTGAAGTGGAAGGCAAAACCCAAGAAGCCATCAAGCTCATTTATGGCGAGCGGGATATTCTGTACCTCAGCATTCATTCCCTTCATAAGATTTCCAAATACAACGGAAAGGACGGCACCACTCCCAAGATATACAAGTTAGGGAGTGCCGCCTGGAAGAAACTGAAGCAAAAAACCAAGAAACGGGTTAAGGAAATTGCCTTTAACCTTATTGAACTCTATGCCAAACGACGTTTGCAAACAGGGTTTCAGTACGATCCAGACAGTTATTTACAACACGAGTTGGAGTCGTCTTTCATTTACGAGGACACCCCCGACCAAATCTCCTCTACCGCCGATGTAAAAAGGGATATGGAAAGCGAACGCCCCATGGATCGTTTGGTATGTGGAGACGTAGGTTTCGGAAAAACCGAGGTTGCCATACGGGCAGCCTTTAAAGCAGTGGATAATGGAAAGCAGGTAGCTGTTTTGGTTCCCACAACGATTTTGGCGTTTCAGCATTTCAAGACATTTAGCGAGCGTCTCAAGGAAATGCCCGTAAATGTGGATTACCTGAACCGTTTTAGATCGGCCAAGCAACGACGTTCCGTCCTTGAAAATCTGGCAAACGGCAAATTGGATATCGTGATCGGAACCCATCAGTTAGTAAACAAGTCGGTAGAATTCAAAGACCTCGGGCTTTTAATTATCGATGAGGAACAAAAATTTGGTGTTGCAGTAAAGGATAAGCTAAAAACCATCAAGGAAAATGTGGATACCCTTACCCTAACGGCCACCCCTATCCCGCGGACCCTACAATTCAGTTTAATGGCAGCCAGGGACTTGAGCGTTATTACAACGCCCCCTCCCAACCGTTATCCGGTAGAAACCCAAGTGATTCGTTTTAGTGAAGAAATTATCCGAGATGCTATCCGCTACGAGATTTCCCGTGGGGGGCAGGTATATTTTGTTCACAATAGAATAGAAAACATCAAAGAAGTAGCTGGAATGATCCAGCGTTTGCTGCCCGATGCCAAAATTGGAATAGGACATGGGCAAATGGAAGGAAAAAAGCTGGAATCGCTCATGCTTGGGTTCATGAACAATGAGTTCGATGTTTTGGTGTCTACCACTATTATAGAAAGCGGCTTGGATGTTCCCAATGCCAATACCATTTTTATAAACAACGCCAATAATTTTGGGTTGAGCGACCTGCACCAAATGCGCGGTCGTGTGGGAAGAAGCAACAAAAAGGCCTTCTGTTACTTTATTACACCTCCTTATTCTGCCATGACGGACGATGCCCGAAAGAGGATCACTGCTTTGGAACAGTTTACCGATTTGGGTAGTGGTTTCAACATAGCGATGAAGGATTTGGAAATCCGGGGTGCTGGTGATCTTTTGGGAGGTGAGCAAAGTGGGTTTATTAACGAAATTGGGTTTGAGACCTACCAAAAAATCCTTTCGGAAGCGATCGAGGAACTCAAGGAAAAGGAATTTAAGGAACTCTATGCAGGAACGGAACATGAAAAGAAGAGTTACTTAAAAGAAACGGTTCTGGATACCGATTTCGAACTATTGTTCCCCGACGATTATGTAAACAACATATCCGAGCGGCTTAACCTGTACAACCGATTGGGGGAATTGAAAGAAGAAACCGAATTGCAAAAGTTCGAAGCCGATCTCGTAGATCGTTTTGGCGCATTGCCTCAACAGGTAACGGATCTTTTGAACAGTGTCCGTATAAAATGGGTAGCCATTACCCTTGGCCTGGAACGCGTGGTAATGAAAAAGAACCGTTTTGTTGGTTACTTTATAAGTGATCAACAAAGTGATTTTTACCAAACCGATACTTTTGGGAAAGTGCTGGATTTTGTTCAGAAATATCCTCAAAAAGTAAAAATGAAGGAGAAACAAACCCGAAATGGCCTTCGGTTATTGATTACCATAGAAAATGCCACCAACGTTGAACATATTTTACAAATCCTTAGGCAATTTTTGGCATAACGATTGTTTATAGTTTGCTATATTTACGAATATGATGAAGAAAATTTTACTCGCTCTATTTCTAATTCCAACCCTTACTTTTGCGCAGCATACCATTTCGGGGAATTTTACCCCTGCAGACCAATTTACTTGGTGTATCCTTTACAAGGTAAATTCGGACAATTATAAATATGTAACCGATGGTAAAGTGGTGGATGGTAAATTTTCGCTAAGCTTAGATCCTTCGGTAGAAAAAGGGGCCTATAAATTGGTTTATGGCGTTCCGCAAGGGGAAAAGAACTTCGACATCCTCTACAATGCGAAAGAAGACATAGAGCTGTCCTTTTCGGAAACGGAAGGGGTAACTTTTATAGTTTCTGAAGAGAATAAGGCGTTTAAAGAATATAAGTTAACCCTGTTCCAGTTGGATCAGGACATCGCTAAGGCTTATGCTTCAGAATCGTTGGACCAAGCGGAAATCACAGAACTATTTCGGCAAAAGGCAGAACTTCAAAAAAATGCCGAAGATTTATTTAAAGGAGAATTTTCCGAAGATTTTGTTATTGCTTCCCGATCCTATATCCCAAAGGGGTTCGAGCCTTACGAATCGTATATGGAAAACAGGCGATTGGGGTATTTTAACGATGTGGATCCCAACAATCCCGTGCTTCAAAATTCAAGCTTCCTTATAGATACATTCCTGGAATACATCAACCGTTTTTCATTGGAAACCGAAGCGGCTTCCTTTCGCGAATTGGATGCTATTATAGATTTGGTTAAAGGTAGTGATCCTGTTTTTCAGAAAGACCTGTTGTCCCAATTATGGGGTGCATTGGTTATAGAAGACAAGCCGAAAAGCGCCAATTACCTTACCAAAAAATACTTGCTCGAACTTTGCGAAACTTTGGGTGAAAAAGAAATTGCCAAAAAACTTAAGGAATACAAAAACACTTCGGTTGGGGAGTTGGCTCCCGACTTTTCCTGGGATGTAGACAACAACGGAACAGTAGAACTTAGATCACTCCACACTTTCGATGTAGCCGAAAACTATATTCTGGTCTTCTGGAGTAGTACCTGTTCCCATTGCCTTAGAGAACTTCCCAAATTGCAAAAATTAGCACAATCCCTTAATCCAAAGGAGTACAAAGTAATTGCCGTAGGTATCGAAGATGGAAAATACGATTGGAAAAACGAAGTATTACGCTATCCAGAATTTGAGCATGTACTTGCCCTCGGGAAATGGGAGAGTGAAATAGCAAAGGCCTACAGTATATCTCATACACCTACTTTTTTCCTTTTGGATAAAGACAAGGTTCTTACTGCGAAACCACATGATTTACCTGAGCTTATAGAAATTGTAGCTCCCGAAAAAAAGGCTGAGAAATAGATATTTCCCAGCCTTCAATCAAGAGACCAAAAAGATGTGCATTGTATAATACAAATGCTATTGCTTAATCATCTTCTTGGTAACAACAACTTCACCATCTGAAATTTTCACAAAATATACCCCTGCTCTCAATTGGGAAATATTCAATGCTTCTGAAATTCTGTTCCCTTGAGTAGTAATTGTCATTTCCATAAGTCTTTGCCCAGCCACATTATACAACGACTCCCCGTAGTTTCCCTGTAAAAGATTTCCTTCTACAAATAAGCTGTCTTGGGCTGGATTGGGAGACAACGAAATGTTGCTTGCATTAAAGGTAGATTCTTCAACACTAAGGATACCCGAAACGATACGTAAATTTTTAGGGCCAAAATCCGTAATATACATGGTATCCCCTGTATCGTTGAGCAGGATCCCGTTGGGTTGTGAAAAAGTAGCTTCGGATATATCACCATCACCCCCACCTTGTACACTTCCTGCAAAAACGGTATAATCGTCTATCCCGTCTGGATTTATACAATATATTTTGTGATTCCCTAAAACAGTTCCCCATAGCTTCCCCTGACCATAAGCTATAAAACCAAGGTTGGGAAGTGGTCCTCCATCTGTAGGCAATTGTGCTACATATTCAGCATCCCCATTACCTAAAATTCGGTATATGGTTCTGTCGTTGTAATTCCCTACATACAAAACCCCGTTTTCATCTTGAGCCAAACCAACAGGGCCATTGAGCTCTGGGGCAGAAGATATTTCCGTAATGGTTTCGTCTAAGTTTATCCTCGCAATAGTATTTCCTTGATATCGGGTAAAGATCATGGTCTCGTCATCATGGGACTTTATGATCCCAGAAGGGTGGGAAGATACCGAATAGGAGGCGAGTTCCGTTCCGGAGGTATCGTACTTGTATATGGTATTCCCCTGTCCATCGCATATATACAGCTCATCGTTGGAGTTAAAGGCCAAACCGTTGGGAGTAACCAATCCCGTAACAAAAGAGCTTACGTCCCCACTAGGGGTAAACTTAAAAACGGTGTCCCCTACATAGTTGGAAGCGTAAATGTTTCCATTACTGTCCAGAGCGATGGCATCATCAGGCGTTCCTCCTGTAAAAGTAGATACCGTTTGTGCATGTACACACAGGGAGAAAAGCAGTAAAAAGCAAAGTGTAGTAGTTTTTATTTTCATGATCCTATAAGTTTAATGTTGTAGCAAACCTACTTTGGGATATCACAAAAATCGACCGTGTGGATACAATAGGACGTAAAGGTTAAGCCGCCCGATGTTTCTTTATGTAATTGCTAGGGGTATCGTTCATGGTAAGCTTAAATGCCTTGTTGAACGTAGACTTGGATTTAAACCCTACATCCAAGGAAAGTGCAAGGATGGTATGTTGAAGGTGTTCCTCGTTTTCCACTTTTTTAAGGAATTCCTTTACCCGATAACTATTTATGAAATCGTAGAAGGTCGTCTTGTATACATTATTAAGGAGCCACGAAAGATTATTACTGGATGTTTGCAGTTTTTTGGACACATCCACTAAGGTAAGCTCGCTTTCCAAATAGAGCTTTTCGTCGATCATTAATGCATCCAATTTCCCCCGAAGAAAGGAGATTTCCATCTCGTTAAGCCTCTTTTTTTGAACCTTAGCTTCCTTTTCGGTCACAACACGGAATAAATCCGGTTGTCGTAGGCTGTAATATCCTATCACAAAAATAAAAACAGGCACAATGGCCCATACCAAATCGTAGGTAAATATCTGAAAGAACCGGTTCAAGAATTGGTTGTTCACAAAAGTAAGGGTCCAAATAACGATAATGGTTGAAAGGGCCACTAAAAAGTAGGTGAGGTAATTCACTGGGTTTTGATAGAACGAAAAAGATTCTTTCGATACCTTCCTGAATTGTTTCAACAGCACAAAAGATCTAAACAAATAGTACATATTGGAGACAATAACCGATACAAAAACCAAATTAAAAATGACCTTGAATTTTCCCTGACTATAAGCTTCAAAATAGGTGTCCGGATTATAGATCACAAAAAGAGCAAGGGTTCCTGCCAAAAATACCAGTGCTGGTAGGAAGTGCCATTTAGAAAACGTTTTCTCTTCATTTTTGTGGAACAGCAACCGTTTGGTATACAGAAAAACCAAGGGGCCGAAAAGATAGAGGGGCAAATCGAAAATCCATGTATAGAAAAAGGTAGCCTTGGTTAGGAAACGGAACATTAAAAACCGCCCTATAAGCATATAGGTAGCTATAAATATGAGCAGTGCCAAAATGATATTAGCCCTCTTGTTTGCCTTTGGAATCCGTAAAATGGTAAGGCTAAGGAACAATCCTTGGCTAATTCCAATTAATATAATGACATCGATAAGCTCAAACATGAAAGGAGGGTATTGTTGTATGTAAAAGTACCTGTTTCGTTGAAATTGAAAGTACGAATGGGTACAAACGTACTCCATAAACATAAATGCGGAGTCTTTTTAACATACCTTTTAAAAATGATAAAAAGCATTGGGATAGTGATCTATCTTCTCGGTGCTCTTGTTTTTTAGGACCGCAATGATATCGAACCGGATTTCTTTGTCCAGATTTCTTGAAACCACATACTCATTGGCAGCCTTAACCAACAACTTAATTTTACTCGGGGTCACAAAATCCTGTGGATTCCCGAATACAGCACTGTTTCGGGTTTTTACTTCTACAACAGCCAAAACCTCATCTTTCTGTGCAATAATATCTATCTCGGCCCTATCGTACCTAAAATTGCGCTCCAAGATGGAATAGCCTTTCCGCAGTAAATACGCTACGGCCAGTTCCTCACCTATTTTTCCTAATTCGTTATGATATGCCATTTTCCCTCTTAAAGTCAAGTGAAACATGAGAGGGGGTTATTTGTAAAATAGTAGTGCGGCCCATAATCAAGGCTCGGTTGTCTTCAATATGTCCTGCCGGAAACCCAAAACATACTGGATAATCGTATTCCTGAATGGCTTCCCAAACAATTTCTTCGGCCGTTTTCCCGAAAGGGATGGTGTTGTCTTTCATATCGCTCATTCCACCCACGATTAGGGCTTTGAGGCCTTTCAGCTTTCCATTTCGCTTTAAATTCTGCATCATTCGGTCTATGTGGTAGAGCATCTCGTCCAAATCTTCAATGAAAAGGATTTTTCCTTCCGTATCTATATCGGAAGGGCTTCCCAGTAATGCATACAACAAAGACAAGTTTCCTCCTACCAAAGGTGCTTTGGCCATTCCTCCCCTATAAAATTTACTTTTAGGGTCGTAGCTTACAGTATAATCTTCACCGAAAAGAACTTTATATATGCCGTTACGTGTGGCCTCGGTTTTTGTATCTATTTCCGTAGCCATATTGGCATGTAGGGTTTCAATCCTGAAGTTGTGGATGTGGTTGTGCAGTACAGTAACGTCGCTATAACCAATGATCCATTTGGGTTGTTTTTTGAAGTTCGAAAAATCCAACGCATCGATAATGCGAACCGTTCCATACCCTCCACGGGCGCACCAAATGGCATGGATGGAAGCATCGTCCATCATTTCTTGAAAATCTTGGGTTCTTAGGTTATCATCGCCTGCATATTGATGGTCCTCGGCTTCTATGGTCTTTCCCAACCGATAGGACAACCCCCATTCCGTTAACAGATTTAGAAGTGGAGAAAGTTCTGTTTTTGAAATTTTTCGGGCCGTGGAAACGATTCCTATGGTATTGCCCTTTATCAATCGTGGTGGTGTAATCATATTTCAAATATCCTCAATTTATTTAGAACAAGAAAGAAGAAAAGATTTACTTAAAAAGCCTCTTTTTCAAGAGGCTTTAGCTAATCAAAAAACACTAAGAATTAAACCATCTAAACGATAATTTAAGTTTTTACAACCTTTGAAAGGCGTTCACTCCAAATTATAATTGGTCATGAACCAGTTTTTGTTCTTTAAGGTTTTTAGTAAACCCTTTTAATCTTTGTATTCCTTTTACAATATTTGGAGCATACATTTCAATAAAAGAGTTGTCCAATGGTTCTTTTTTAGTGGAATAGGCATTTAGAGCTTTTTCTCCATCAAAATCTACATAGGCAAGCCTAAAGAATAGTTCATCAGGGCCAAAGTAGAAATCGATCCCAGGCAGCAATGCAACTTTGTATTCTTGTAATAGATATGTAGCTAGTGCTTGACTCGTTTCCAACTTTTTATCCTCAAGTTTTTCTTTGAAATTGTTAAACCCAACGGTTACATAAAACCCGCCTTGAGGTACAGTACAGTCAATCTCTGCAGCTGTGAGCTCGTCATAAACATATTGAGCCAAATGATTTAAAACAGCTACAGATCCTGTTACATGCTTCTGTATGCTTTCTTCGTATGAATACGCTACAATGGCTGCATGTTGTATGGGGCTGGCCACAGCACTAAAGGTTTCACTGAACAAAGAATGGAAAGCTGCTTGCAATTTCAGTTGAGTTAGCGGAAGTATCATAAACCCTAACCGATAACCCCCTGCTGCAAACACCTTGCTCAGTCCTCCAAATACAAAGGTCTTTTCTGGGTAAAAAACAGACATGCTAGGTGCCGAAGTTTGATTATCGCTAAAAAGAATTTGTGAATAAATCTCATCGGATATGACATATAGATCATGTTTTTTACAAACTTTGGCAAGCTCTTGAAGTTCTTCACCACTATAGACTGCTCCACTGGGGTTATTGGGAGTGTTAAGTATGAGTATTTTGCTTTCATCTGCATGAGCGGTGCAATAATCCTCAAGAACTTCAGGGTTGAGTTTGAAGTTGTTGCTGAATTCTGTTTCCAAAACCACAAAATCTTTATTTACCGCCTGAATTTGAGGGCCATAACTTACCCAACTTCCTTTTGGAATTAAAAAAGAACCCTCTAAAAGAAGAATGGTTTGAAACAACAATTCCTTACTTCCAGGACCAATGAGTACTTGCTCTGGATGCACCTTCATTTGTTGGTGTTTTTCAAGGAAATGTGCAATTTCCTCACGTAGTTCGCGAAGGCCCAAACTGGGAAGGTAGCTACTACAGTGTGCATTCCCTTTAACTTCAGAAACCAGTCTTTCAGGTACGGGAAAAGGCGATTGCCCAAAACCAAAATGGATTATGTCCTCCCCTTCACTTTTAAGTCTCTGAACGTACTGATTAATCTTTAGGGTGGCCGAAGGTTTTAAAGTAAGAATATGAGGATTTATCATATCTTATTTTTTGTAAAAAGGCTGCCAAACCAAAATTTGACAGCCTTTCTTGGTTTTTATAAAAAATCGTAACTATATGATTATAGTTTAAAGTTCAATTTGGCAAATAAAAACCTTCCTGTATATCCAAATTGCGATGTTCTTCTTGAGTAAACAAATTGATCTCCTGCTCTACCTCCAGCTCTGTTTTCGGAAGGGTAAACATCGAATAGATTATTGGCCCCCATAGAAAAAGTAAGGTTCTCGGTGAAATCGTAAGAAGCAGACAAATCGGTTATTAATCTTCCGGTATATATCGCATCATCAGAAACAGTATGGTTATCAACACGATCTGTGCCTGCAAAATCATCTGGATCCTGAACTTCTCCAAACCATGTGTTTCTAAGAACTGCTGTCCACTTGTCTCCCTTCAAGGTATTGGATAAACTAGCT
>JANQKN010000024.1 GCA_028281065.1 Flavobacteriaceae bacterium
AACCGTTGCCAATAAAAAAACGATTTCAAGTGGAAATGCCTCTTTTTTGAATACCTGAGGCTGGATGATAAGACCATAAACAATAAGCCCCATTAAAAAAAGAATGGGAAGCAATACGTGGATAAATCGAACTTGTTTCCCTTGGGCAGTTAGTGACATATGGCAGTGTTAGGCTCAACCAAATATAGGAAAATAATTAGCAGGCAAATCCTCATGGCCTAGGGAGAAATAAGCTACTTTTGCAAGATGTCCAACCAGCGTGCTTCCCAAATAGAATTCATTGCCTTAATGGCATCCCTCATGTCGGTGGTAGCCCTTGCCATAGATGCATTGTTGCCCGCCTTGGATGTTATTGGGATTGCTATTGGAACACGACAAGCTGTTGACAACCAGTTGCTCATTATCATGATTTTCTTGGGGTTGGGCATTGGTCCCCTACTCTTTGGTCCTTTATCCGATAGTATTGGACGGAAACCCTCGGTATATTTTGGGTTTGTCGTTTTTTTTATTGCTAGTATTGTTTGTGTCTATGCCAAAAGCCTGGAAGTTATGGTTGCTGGGCGTATTCTACAAGGAATTGGATTGGCTGCTCCACGAACCATTTGCATCGCTATCATTAGGGACATGTATTCTGGTGATTATATGGCGCGTATCATGTCTTTTGTTACCGTGGTATTTATCCTAGTCCCAGTTATTGCACCCGCTTTGGGAAAGTGGATTTTAGATCACTATAATTGGGAAGCCATTTTTTATGTACAGGTTGTTATTGGGGTCATTATTGCCTTTTGGTTTTGGAGACGGCAACGGGAAACGTTGTTACCAGATAGGCGGGTTCCCTTTACTTTATCTGTATTTACCAATGGTTTGAGGGAAATACTACGCCATAAACAAACAATGGGGTACACCATCATTACGGGTTTTGTCGTGGGTTCTTTTATGGTATATCTAAGTGCTTCCCAACAGATTTTCTCTACCCAGTATGGTCTTAAAGACGAATTCCCATACATTTTTGCTGCCCTTGCCATTGCTGTTGGAGTTGCCATACTGTTAAACGGTGTATTGGTACTTCGTTTGGGGATGGAAAAATTGGTAAGCACTGCCCTTCTGGCCTTTTTTATCATATCGCTTGTATACATAGGGTTGCATTACACGGGTGAGAACCCAAGTGTAATGGTGTTGCTGCTTTTCTTTGCCCTTCAGTTTTTCGCCATTGGATTTTTGTTTGGGAACCTTCGAGCCCTTGCTATGGAACCCGTGGGACATATTGCTGGGATTGCAGCTGCTATAACCGGGCTTATTTCCACACTCATGGCTGTGCCCATAAGTACCTTTGTAGGAAGGTATTTAGCCGCTTCTACCCTGCCTGTTTTTATAGGGTTTGCAGCCTGTTCAGGGATTTCAGTTATTGTACTTTGGTATATTAAAAGAAAGCGCTAAGTCTGTATTCTATTCCAAAAGATTAGTAGAATCGTAAATCACCAGTTTTTCCCATAAGTGGGATGCCCCTGCTATGAATTGTTTATGGGCTTCTTCTTCCTGATACAGATCTTGATCTTCTTTGCTTTTGAAGGTAAGCAGTACAGCAAAGGAGAAACTGTCATCAACCACGGAACGACCCGAAGGTACAGCAGCCCCTACATGGCTACTTACAACATATTGAGACTCGTCCAAAAAACGCGTCATCAATGTTAGAAAGGTTTCTTGGTCTTCTTTCGAATCTGGTCGCTTTAACCAAACATATACATTGTGCGCAAAACTTCCCAAGCATTGTTCTTCTTCAGTAACTGCTGTAACCACTACTTCTTGGTTTTCGATGGATTCTTTTTCGGGCGATTTACAGTTCCAAAAAACGAGACCTATGGTCATAAAAAGAAAGAGATTCTTCATAGATTGGTTATAAATTGTTTATACAATGCTTAAGTGTATTGCGCTTTTAAATGTAGTATTTTTGTTTAGAATCATTATCTTGAAGGGTACACTTAATGAGTTTGGAATCATTATTGAAAAGGGAAAGTGTACTGTTAATTCTTGTAAACGATTACGACTTAAATCATTATGAAGAAAACGATCTACCTACTTGCTTTTTTACTAACCTCAATCGCATGGGGACAATCCGTTACCGTTGATGGAGCCAATGCCCAGGTTTCCTTTCTTTTTTTGGATGATGATGTAGAAGGAACCCTTTCAGGTTTTCAATTTACGGGGACAATCGACTTACGGGCTATAGAAGATGCAGAGATTTCAGGATCGGTGGTCACCAAAACTTTGGATACCAACAATTGGTTCCGTAGTCGTCATTTACGGGCTAAAAAATTCTTTAATGCCAAGGAATACCCTACCCTTGATTTTAAGAGCACAAAAGTCACTGGCAATAAAGATGCCTTTACTGTAGAAGGGCTACTAACGATTAAGGGAATTGAAAAATCGGTTGCATGGCAGTTTACAAACTCGGAAAATACATTTGTAGGGAAAACAACTATTAATTCGCAGGATTTCGACATTAACATTCATGACGAAAAAAGCAGAAATAAGTTGGAAGTAACCATACAACTCCCTTATTCTCTTCAATGACTTTTTGAAATGGTAAGGAATAAAAAAGGCGCTTAAAAAAGCGCCCCATTGATTACATTACAAGATAGAAATTATTTTTTGTCGTCGTCCTTCACCAACACCAATTCCCCATTTTCATTCAGTACCAGTCGCTCGTTTTTGGAATTGCGCTTAAAATTGAAGGATCGTCTGTATCTGGACTGGAAATCTGCGTGATTTTTTTTGTTGGATGTTTTCGTCATGACGCTCCTGATTTGTTTCGAAATTAATACTAGAAAATTAAATATGAAATTTTTTAAGGGAAATTTTGAGAAAAAAATAATTTTTTAACATTAATCTTCATATATCTCTTAAGTATTTTAAGTTGTGGAAAAGAGATTCTTGCTATTTAAAAGAGATATCAATACAAAGAAAACTTTATTGCATTTAATATACCACCCCTATACATTTCATTTACAATTTTAATACATGTTTTGCACAAATTAAATACTGTAAGAACACAATCCTACGCCACTTAGCCAAATAACAAAACATACATTTCATGAAATTGCTATTTAAAAGCCTTGTATATGTAGTTCCCTTTCTCTTTCATATGCATTGTAGTGCCAATGCTACAAATCCAACGGGTAAGAATGCAAACACCTCTCTCTTTGACAATATAATAATAGAACTGTATGGTCAGGAAAAAAATGCCTTGGTCCAATCTATGGCTGGACACGATTCTTTTCAAAACAAAAATCGGATCCATTTATTTTCACATGGCCGTCCCGGTGAACTTTTTTTGAATGGTACATGGTTAAATTCCGAGGCTATTGTTGGCTGGTTACAAAATAATATCGAAAAAGGGCAAGAACTTTACATCTATGGTTGTGAATTTGCAAAGGGTACAAAGGGATTGAAAGCTATTGCATACATCGAAGAAAAATTACAGGTACGGGTATCGGCTTCTGTAAATGTTACTGGCAAAGATGGCGATTGGGTGTTAGAATATGGTACTAGTGATAATGACTTCCATCCGCTTACTTATGAATACAACCTGCAAGACACCGACAATGACGGAGTACCGGATACTATTGATATAGACGACGATAACGATGGGATTCTGGACACGAACGAAGGTACTGATGATGTAGTAAACGGAAGCTCTGTAACTGGGGATCTTCATTTCGTTTGGTCCGATGAAGGATTTGGGCAGATTAGAAGCTATAGGAGTTTAGGTAATGGTTTTTTTAGCACCAGTGGGGTTATATCTTCGGTTTCTACGGGACCCTCCATTGGATCCTCTCTGGTAGAGCACACTATGTACGACGACGTAACCGGGGATGGTATAAAGGACTATGTTGTAGCCTGGGAAAACAATTTTATAAAAGTGTGGCGGGGCAATGCCAATGGATCTTTCCAAAACCCGACTACCCAGTCGATTTCCATCAATGATTTTGGGACGGATGGGATACAAAACACCTATTTGGGAGATGTTACTGGAGATGGAATTTTGGATTTGGTGCATGCTGCACAGCCTGCTCAAAACCCAAATGGAATACGGGTCTATAGGGGATTTGGGAATGGTTTCTTTAACCAAAGCCCGATTATTACCAATATTAACGGTATCGCTGCAGGTACGGATAACACAGAGGCTTCTTTTTTAATCGATGTAAACAGGGATGGGAATCTCGATTATGTGAATTTTGAAGAAAATGTAGCCATACGGGCTTATTTTGGCAATGGTAATGGTACTTTCAGCTTGGGATCGGTACAGTCCATTGGAATTGGGGATTTGGGTTTTGACAATATTCAGGTTACTTTTTTAATCGATTGTACAGGGGATGGTATAGAAGACTTGGTATTTGCCCTTCATGGATCCAACCAGATCCGCGTTTATAGAGGTAATGGAAACGGCACCTATAATACCGCTCCAATCATTAGCTCGGTAAATGTAAATGGTATAGGGACGGACCATACCAAAAACACTTTTTTAAAAGACATTACGGCCGATGGGATTCCCGATATGGTATATATCCAGGAAAACAACTTTATTCGGGTATACCGAGGTAATGGCAATGGTACTTTCCAGTTCCCTACCACGCAATCCATTTCTGGAACCATAACCCAAGCAGGAACAAACAATACCCAGGCAGGGTTTCTTGAAGGGAACCAGACCTTTACTACCGATACGGATGGAGACGGAATCTTCAATCATTTCGATTTAGATTCAGATAACGATGGTATTCCTGATAATATAGAAGCCCAAACCACGGGTGGATACATACCCCCTACTGGGACCGTTAATGCCGTAGGATTGGATCTTGCCTATATCGGTGGATTGAACCCCGTAAATACCGATGGGACCGATAACCCAGACTATCTCGACCTAGATTCCGATAATGAAGGAGGTGACGATCTTACCGAAGCTAACTTTATCCTTAACAATGTCTTTGGAGTAAATGGATTGGACAGCTCCCGTGAACTCGTAGACGATTTTAGTGATTCCAACGGAATATTGGACGATCCCACTACCCTGCCCGATATCGATGGCGATTGCTGTACTACCCCTTTAATTGCCGATGTAGACTTTAGGGATGCACAAACCTCTTGTGCCGCTGGAAACAATGCTCCAGCCTTAAGCAGTACTTCCATAAATGTATCGTGCCCGGATTTAACCGCCGACTTAACCTCAATCTTTGCTACCAATCAACCCACAGGTGCAACCCTTACTTGGCATACAGGCACACCCGCAACCTTAGCCAACCAGATAAACGACATTGCCAATGTGCCGGCTGGGAATTACTTTGCAGCATTTTACGATGCGGTTAATGACTGCTTCTCAGGATCTGGAAATGCTACTACTCCATTTTCTGTATTAACTGTAAGTTGCCCTGCCGATTTGGGAATTTCATTATCCGTATCCGATGGGATTGTTACAGGACCAGAGAATATTGCTTTTCTCATACGGATTAGGGAATTATTGGGAGGAAACACAGACACATCCATACCTATTGAAGTAAGATTGGATCGTTCCTCCAATTTAACCGTAAACTATGACCCTACATTAACAACTTTGGATTTTGGAGGAATTCCTGAGCCCGTAAACAATGCCGATTGGGTATTCGACAATACCAATCCTCTCTTTTTTATATGGCGAAATACCACAGGGCTCAATGCCAATGAATTATCTGCCATTGGATTCGATAGTCTGTTCGATCCTGGTAATACGGATGGCGTTGTATCACTAACCGCTAGAATATTGTTTGGTTCTGGAGGGGACACCAACCCAAACAACAATTTGGACATTTTCCAAATCGTATTTTTTATGCAATGATGAAGCCTTAATCGGTTTATAAGAAGAAATAGATTTAAAATATGTACCAGTCTAGTACATATAAAAGGTTTTGGCAGATATATTTTTGACAAACAACTAACACGCTGAAGATTTTATAATCTATGCGAACCGCCAATCATTTCATCTGCGCTCTGCTCCTTTTAGTCGTTTCTATAGGGTATTCACAGACAGCCCAAGTACGTTACATTCCAGGGAGTTATCAATCCGCCAGTGCCACGGGTGCTGGAACCAATGGCGTTGCTTCAATTCCAAACTATGTCGCCCCCGATGGAATAAACAGGGCCGTCGTTATTTTCGTTAATATAGAACGGGACCACTTTATAGGTGGGGTTTATACAAACAATAACTATGCAGGCGATGGTGTAATCCAATCGGGTACATATGAATCCCCTGGTCTGGAATGGGGAGGCGAATTGATTCATCCCAGTGATAGACTATGGGGTGCGGTTGGGTGGTTTTATAATTTGGGGAATCCCTTCAATGTTATTTGGAGTAATGAGATAGTCGCATATGTTGTATTAGAAGATCGAATTCCATCTAACGGAGGCCCTATCCGCTTTGTGGATCAAAATGGAAATCCAGTTAACGACTTTAATCTTCCTAGGGATATTGGTGATGATATGGTGCTTGGTGTCGCTACTTTCGAAAATGTAATTGGTTATAATACACAGGTCGGTATCTCTGGAGCAGCCAATGCAAGTGGCGTTTTTAATACAGTGACTTCGCACAATGTAGCTACTAATGGAGCCAATAATATGGTATTGAGTACTGCTTTTACCTCTGCCGATGGGATTCCATCCAACAACAATCTTGGTCAATTTTTTTCAATAGGATCAGTAAACAGTATTAACTTTTCAGGAACAGGGGCTACACCCGTGAGTGAAGCAGACGGAGTAAGCCAGCATATCATGGCAGCGACAGGGTTTAATGGAATAGTTACTGCTTCTGCCCGTTTAACCAATCCGCAAACTGCTGTTGTACACGGTGTTATAAGTGGCCGCCTTAACGGGGCAGAAAGTCCCGATTATGGAGATGCTCCCCTTAGTTATGGAGAACCAAGGCATGCCATAGAAGCAAGCCCAACTACATATATGGGACTTTTACCTGCCGAAAGTGATCCTATGCATCAAGGGAGTGCCAATGCCGATGGGGATGATACAGATGGAACCGATGAAGAAGACGGGGTTATACTCCCTATTTCACTTATAAGTGGTGTGAATGATTTTATTGATGTTGCTGTTACAGAGGCTACCTTAGGGAGTGCAGTTTTATCTGCTTGGGTAGATTGGAATTTGGATGGGGATTTTGAAGATGCCAATGAACAGATTGCTGTGGATGTGGCCGATAACTCTACCAATGATAATGATGCAACCATTGGAAATATACGATTGTCTGTAACCCCACCTATAGATGCAACTGTTGGCACCACTTATGCCAGATTTAGATGGAGCACCGAAACAGGGCTTTCTTTTGGCAATGCTGCCATGGATGGCGAAGTGGAAGATTATCAAGCCACAGTGAGAGCGATAGATCTTGGTATATCCCTGAATATTTCCAATAGTATTATAAACGGTGTAGAAGAACAGGTTTACCTTATAGAAATAAGGGAGCTATTGGGTGGAGATACCGATACCACTATCCCTATAGAAATTCAGTTGGATCGACTTAACCAGTTGAGCTTTGTATATGACCCTACGGCAACGGTCATCAATTTTGATAATTTTCCAACGACCGTCAATAATTCCCAATGGACTTTCGACGATACAGACCCAAACTTTTTTACTTGGAGAAACCTTACTGGCCTTTCTGCCAATGAAGCTTCCCTATTCGGTTTTGAAGCTGTTTTCGATTCGGGCAATACCAATGGGGAAACAGGCGTAACGGCACGAATAGTTCCCGGCTCGGGAGGGGAATCCAATTTCGACAATAACATAAGTACTTTTCGTATCATCTTCTTTTCACAGTAGATGTAGAAAGAAAAACAAACCCTAATACTAATCGAGATAATAAACTAAAAGTAGCATCATGTTAAATACTATTAGCTATTATCCAAAATATTTCAAAATGATTTCTTGCAAACATTATTTTTACCTATTTGTTATAATGTTATCCGTTACAATGGTTAAAGCACAACAAATTCCTTTTGAAATCGAATTTGCTGGTGGCTTAAACTCTCCTGGCTCACAATCTACTGTTATTGATGGGGTAACTGTAACAGAAACTTTATCCACTTCCGGAGGGCAAATACTACCTCAACCCAATTATACATGGACCAATTTAGTTTCTACAACGCCAATACATTCAAGAGTGTTGTATACTCCCACAAGTGCGGGTAGTATAAATATCTTTGCCACTTATACATTTTCTGAACCAGTTGACATCAATCTTGTTTTTTTGCTCCCTGACAATGTTAATACCACAGCTTTTTCAGACATTGTAACTATTAATGGAGCATCACATGCCATCTCTAATGCCAATACTTTTACGACCAGGGTCGTGGAATTCCTTCCTACCTTTAATGAATCTGCCATTATTTCGGGAGGGATTTTTACCCAACAGTTCAATGATTGTTGTGCCGCTTCACTGGGATACAGGCTTAGAAATATTACCAGCTTTACTATGTATGCCAACCCCAATGGAGTTACCCCCAATCCTGCCATGGTCTTTGCCATGGAAATGCTGAGGGATTGTGTAGCTGGAAATGTAGCTCCCGCATTAACTGATACCACCATAGATACTTCTTGCCCGAGCCTAACAGCAGACCTTACATCCATTACGGCCACCAATCTACCCACTGGAGCCACCCTTACCTGGCATACATCCACGCCTGCCACACAGGCCAATCAAGTAAGCGATCCTACTAGCGTAGTGGAGGGAACTTATTATGCAGCATTCTATAGTCCGGGTAATGATTGCTTTTCTGACTCTGGGGATGCTACAACAGCAGTTTCTGTTGTTGTAGCATCTTGCCCCAGTGATCTGGGAATTGTCCTAAACATTTCTGATGGAATTATCTCTGGTCCGGAGAACCTGTCGGTTTTGGTCCGTGTAAGGGAACTACTCGGAAACCAAACAGAAAGCACCTCGGATATTGAGATTCGCTTGGATCGTATCAACAACCTGGGCTTTACCTACGATCCAAGTTTAACTGCCATACCGTTTGGTAGTTCCACAGAGATGGTAGATAATGCCGCTTGGTCGTACGATGGTACCGATCCATTTTTTCATATCTGGAGAAATACGGTTGGGCTAGCGGCGAATGAACAGTCTACATTTGGTTTTGAGGGAGTATTTAATCCTAATAGTTCTGATGGTACAGTGGTATTAACTGCCCGATTAGTGGCTGGTTCTGGAGGGGAATCAGACTTCAACAACAACCTTTCAACCTTTCAGATCGTATTCTTTGTACAATAAGCGTCCAGTACTATTTGTTACTAATGAAGACGATAGTACCCACATTTTAAATACGCTCCTTCAGGAAAACCAATGGGATGATCCAGATCATGATAGGTGGTATCTTCTAATTCATAATTACGGCCACTCGCTGTTAAAACACTTTCATTGATTTCAAAGAAATCTGTGGCTAAAACTCTAGAAGAACACGAAGCCAATATCAACCAACCTTTTTTTGAAACCAATTGCAACCCTAAAGCAGCCAGTTCGGCATATTTCTTTTTTGCCATGGCGATCTCCTTGGCACTTTTGGCAAAACTAGGGGGATCTATAACAACTATATCGTACTTCTTTTTTTGTAAAATGAGTTGTTGCATTTCAGCAAAGGCATCACCAGCAATAGTAGCGTGGATTCCGGAATGATCATTCAATTTCCCATTTGCCACAGCAACCTCCAAGGCTTGTTTACTTATATCCAGACTGGTCACTTCGGTAGCACCTCCTGCCAATGCATGAACAGAAAACCCTCCCGCATAACTGAACACGTCCAATACCGTTTTCCCCTTGGCCAACTCCCCTACCCGCTTTCTGTTGGCCCTATGATCCAAAAAATACCCTGTTTTATGCCCTTTGATTACATGAGCTGAAAAATGCACCCCATGTTCCATGAAAGGGATAACTTCATTTTCTAGATGTCCATAAATTACCATACCATCTTTTAGAGCATGGTCGGATTTGTTTTGAAGGTTTCTGCTTAACCTCAATACCACGGATTGTGCTTTAGAAACCTCTATCAGTAGTTGTAGGACTGTCTCTAGATAAGGAAACCAAATAGCCGAATACAGTTTTACCACCAATGTAGTATCGTACACATCTGCAATGAACCCTGGGAATCCGTCGTTTTCCCCAAACAGCAACCGATAGCTATTGGTTTGCGTTTTAAGTAAAGGCTGCCTAATGGAAAAAGCTTTTTCGATGGCTGTTTGAAAAAAGGAACTATCCAGTTTAGCACCACTACCAAAATGAATCATTTTAATTCGGATGGGGGAATTGGGGTCGTACAGCCCCACTCCCATGGGTTTGTTCTTGGTATGACTAAAGATAACCGCAATGTCACCGGATTCCCCTTCTTTGTTGATCTTTTGAACACTATCACTAAAGATCCACGGATGGTGGTTACGAACGCTCTTCTCCCCTTTGGATGAAAGTTTTATGGCTAAAACCTTCGGCTGTCTGTCGGGAAAAGGGATGGAAAACATTAATCGTCAAATTCTCGGTTAATCTCTTGGCTCAGTTTCTTTTGGTAGCGGCTCTGTACGATGTCTATCAATACCAAAACAGCAATCACGAAGTAGAAGGTTGTTTTGCTCATGGCAGTTACTTCGTTCCCAAACAGTTTTAAATGAGCTAAATGACCACCTTCGGAAAGCAGCATGATTCCAACGATGAGTAGTATAAACAGTCCAAGGACTTCGTACATACGGTTTTTCTTAAGGAACTCGGTTACTCTTCCAGCCAACCAGATCATCAACAATCCACCTATAACAATGGCAATAGCCATGGTAAGGAATACATCGGTAAGCGCAATGGCGCCCAGAATGGAATCGAAGGAGAATACCAGGTTCATCAATACAATGGAAAAGATAATTGCTGCAACGGATTTGGGCTTTTTGGGTTTGTCGTCGTCATCTTCGATTACCATCATATGCCAGATTTCTTTCATGGCTGTGTACATGATGAAAATACCCCCAAACAGGATAATGATACTATGAAGGTTAAAAGTTCCTTCAAAAACACCATTACCGTGCAACTCGAACCAAGGATCTTGAAAAAGTTCTATGAGGCGCAACAGAACAAACAGCAATACAATACGGAGAACAATGGCCAGGCCAATACCAAGCCGTCTTACCCTTGCCTGATCCTCTATCGGGGCTCTTTTGGACTCTATGGATATATACAAAAGGTTATCCAATCCCAGCACTCCTTGAAGAAGGATGAGAAGTAATAACGTTATTAAATTTTCAGCAGTAAAAAAAGCTTCCATGAGGGTTGGTTGTTAGTTGTTAATCTTTTCCTGAATAAGGGCAATGGCATTGGAAACGGTATCCAAAGCCTGGAGTTCGTTGTCTTGTATTTCGATATCGAAAGTATCTTCTACATCCAAAACTACGTCTATAATATGGGCAGAGTTAATATTGAGTTCCTGAATTAAATGGCTTTCTGGGGTAATATTGTCAACCGAAACGTCTTCTGGAAGGTATACTTTTATAATGTCTTTAAGTTGGTTGTAGATGTCGTCGGATGTCATTCCCTAAATTTTTCTAAAGATAATACACGCATTCACATCTCCAAAACCAAAACTGGCTTTTGCTACTGTTTTTAGTGATACCTTTAATTCGTTTCTGGGAATCGTTTCAGCATCAATTAGTTGGTTTATTTCGGGATGAATATCTTCACAATTGATGTTTGGAAAAACAAACTGATGATACAACTGGAGCACTGTCGCTACTACCTCCATACTTCCGCTGGCAGCCAACCCATGACCAACCATACATTTCAATGAATTGATATACGGAAAGTCTTTCCCCTTTCGTTGCAAGGCTTCGCTCCAATTTGCTATTTCTACAGGGTCTTTTGCGGTAGCTGTTAAATGTCCATTGATATAATCAATGGCTTCCGGAGTAATTCCAGCATTGCTCAAAGCACCTGTTATACACTGTTGAACCGCTTTGCTATTAGGAGCTGTCATGCTTCCGCCCAATCGTTGTCCGCCATTATTGCTATGACCGCCCAACACTTCGGTATAGATGGTAGCTCCACGCTTTTGGGCACTTTCCAAAGACTCAAGTAATA
>JANQKN010000144.1 GCA_028281065.1 Flavobacteriaceae bacterium
ATTGGGTTTTCCAGTCCTGAGATCGATCGGGATGTTCCCATAATTGCCGAAGGCCTGGGCCTCGGGCGAATTGGGTGTCTGGATCATTTTTTGAAGTTCTCCTTCGGCATTGAATGCCTCTTGGGCGATCAAGGTGGTGCCAACCAGAAGCAGGCACAAGAAAAAAAGTCTTTTCATGGAAAGAAGATTTTATGTTAATGGTATGCTGGATATTCTGTTTATAATCGAACGATCGATATTTAATATAATTTGAATTTAACAGGCCTGGATTCCGGCAGGCCTGTTTGTGCACGGAGGAAAGTGGTACAAATATCCGTCGCTCATTCAAAAAATAAAACAGGATTTTTCCTGTTTTCTACAAACACCCCAAAACAGGGACTCAGAGGGGTTTCGGTGTTCCTCCAACCCCTAAAAACATACCACCCTAGGATATCAGCGATCGGACCTAGGGTGGATATAATTGTGGGGACGGTACAAAGGTAACACCTATGCCTATCCTTTGAATAAGCAAAGTTATAAACGGTCAGTTTCAGGTAACAAACGGTGGTTTATCGTGGAATAATAAAATATTGAATTGCCATTAAGTTTGTAGACAAGCAAACCTTAACCCGGTCTTGATTTTTTGAGATCGGGTTTATTATGTTTTTTAATGAAGGTTAATCCAATGCATTCTTGGTCACCCACAAACGGTAGGCAAAAAGCGCCAATTGCATTTTATTGGCCTTGGCAAGATCCAAACGCCGTTTGGTAAAACTGGGTAATACAGTCTTATTGATTTTGGCCAGTGTTTTGAAAAAAGACTTTTTCATACCCAAAAATACAAAATAAAAGAACCCTGCCACGGCAGGGTTCTTCCTTTTGAGAATAAAGTCTAAAATTCAACAATCACATCCTCAATGGGATTATCGGTGTCGGATCTAATGGAAGTCTGGGAGCGTCCATTTCCATCTTTTACTTCAATTTTAATGGAAGTGATCTCCCCTTGGGAGTTTCGCTTTACCCTTTTGTAAGTAAAGGTGACTCCTTCTTTGGCTAAGTCTTTTTTCATTTGTGCCAGTTCGGCATCTGTTGTGTTTTTTGTAATGATAACATGCGAACTGCGGTTGGAATCACTGTACACAAATACATTGTCTTGATTCCCCACGCGGGCAAGACGACCCCTGTGCTCCCTAAGCTCTACTTCGCGTTCCTTCATTTCCTTTTCGCGTTCCCTCATGCGTTTCTCCAGTTCTATTTTGCGTTCTTCCATCATTTCCTCCCGCTCTTCTTCCATGGCTTCCTGGCGGTCTTTCATTTCCTCAATACGCTCTACACGACGTTCCTCCAGTTCCCTTTTGCGTCTTTCCAATTGATCTTTCCTACGGGCATACCCTTTGCTATGGCGTTCTTCCGCCCTGGCCACACGTTCACTGTTGCGCTTCTCCATTTCTTTCAGGCGATGAGCCATTCGTTCTTCCCGTTTTTGTTCATGGGCTTCAGAATAAAAACCACTTCTTCCGTTTTCGTTCATATAGAATTCGAACTCTTCTATGGGGTTATCGTCATCTTCACTAATGCTGTAGGAACCACTTTTGCCTTTTCCTGTATAGGCCATGTTTATGGAGGTGATTTCACCTTTGCTGTTGCGGTCTACATTGTAACTAAGCTCGATGTCGTGCTTTTGCTTCAACTCGTTCTTGATTTGTTTTAACTCAGCATCCGTAGTGTTCTTATGTATTTTGAAGCGGAATTCCGCTCCTTTTTCAATAAAAGAGTTCGGGTTCTCTTCGTTAAGGTATCTTAGGTTTACATTTCCTTTTAGTACAACAACCCCTTCACTTCCCTTAGCACCGAATTTTTCTACAGCCTCTTCGGGATAGTATACATTGATTTCCCCTTGTATGTTAATTTCGTTGTCGGGGATTTCGTTGCGTCTCACCTCCTTACCATTAATAATGTAAAGAGGGTTATCTCCCATTTCAGATTTTTTAGAAATAGGTTCGATGGTGTCGCTGGCTACGGTTCTTTCGCTCGATTCAACCTCTGCTTCTTCCAGTAGTGCTGTTTCTTCTACAGTAGGTTCTTCGGGTTCGGTTTCAGAAAAGATAAATTCATTTTCCGTTGTAGATTCAGCTTCTGTGGTAGGGGTTTCGGGTTCTTCGTACTCAATAATCTCCTGTACATTAAAACTCCATAGGAATAAGGCCAATAACGGCAGGATAATCATAGCTTTTAAAGCATTCCGCTTTTTTGAGTGCTGCTTGTTTAACATAACGATTCGTTTTTTGATGAATGATTGATAAAATTGAATGGTCAACGAAGGTGCCGCCCAAGAGGACGAAGCCTTGACCATGGTAAGTTGGTATTGTGTTTTGGAAGCCACCTGGGTCACTGTTTTTCCGTCGGCAATAAACTCCAGGTTTTCTGCCATGCTCTTTTTATACAGCCATGAAAAAGGGTTGATCCATTGCGCGATTTGTATAAAGTTGCCCAATAAAATGTCCAAGGAATGCCATTGGGATACATGTACCTTTTCATGCTGGAGGATCATTTCCAGTTCTTCCTGGGAGTGCATCTCCGGGTTGTAGACAATGTAATTGAAAAACGAAAATGGCGAAAGTTGCTCGTTAACCTGAACAAAACGGTACTTCCCTTTGCGCGTAACGGGATAGGATCGTATTAGCCTTAATAAGCTGTAGCATTGAATGCCCAAACGAACCAAAAACACAAGCATTCCCAATAGATAGACACCTAACAATACCAAGGTCCAATCGATGCTTTTTTCGGCTACGGATTCGGTAATTGGTGATGGGGTAACTGCAATAAAATTGTTGGTTACGGCAAGGTTTTCCAATACAGGGGCTTCCTTGTAAATGGTTTGGGTGATCTTAACAAAAGGCAGGAACAGGGCGATAAGGATGCCCGAAAGGAAGTAATGTCTTTTGGCCTCGAAAAGGGTGTCTTTGCGTAAAAACAATACGTACACTATATAGAATAGGGAGAGTACGATTGCTGATTGCCATAGATGGTTAAAGAAGTCCATGTTATTTCTTTTTTTCGATGATTTTCAAAATTTCGCGTAATTCCTCGGCACTAATCTTCTCTTCTTTGGCAAAGAAGGATACCATGCTTTTGTAGCTGTTGTTGAAGAACCGTTGAGAAGCAAAATTCATAAACTTCTTGGCGTAATCTTCTTTGCTTACCAACGGATAGTATTGGTGGGTTTTTCCAAATGCGTTGTAGGACACAAACCCTTTCTCTTCCAGATTGCGTACAATGGTAGAGATGGTATTGTAGTGGTTTTCGCCATCGAGACGTTCTATAATCTCCTTAACAAAAGCCTTTTCCAGGGCCCAAAGGGCCTGCATTACTTCTTCTTCCTTGTTTGTGAGTCGTTCCATAGGTGTTGTTTTATTCAAAATACGATAAGTTCATTCCTTTTTGTAAGTACGATGTTTGCCAGTAGGGAGCAAAACGGTCCATGACCATACCTTCTGCCATTCCCAGGGAATAGATAACGTTCCTTTTCTGGTCGGATAGTTCCCAGTTCGATATCCTATCTAATTGATTCTGAAGGAAAGTTACTTCAAGTTTGTCGAATGGAATGAAATCTTTAAGGTTTTTTAACTCATTACTAGGCACATAGTCCTGCAATGCTTCCAAATACCGATACTCGGTATATCGGGCCATGCCTTCTTTCCATAACTGGAAATACCAATACTTCCTATCCTCGGCAGAGACACTATTCAAGAAATGGGTCTTTGCTTTTTTAAGGGCGATATAAAAGGTTTCGGCTTGCGATGTGTCCAAATGGTAGTAGCAATCCATAAGTGCTACTATGTAGGATTTATAATGGTTGTTGGTTTTTGGGTCTTGGTAAGGAAAGGGGTAGTTAAGCTGCCACATTCCCGTTTCATCCCCATTGGCCAAATCCAAGGCATTTACGGCGTGATAATGTTGGGGGTGGCTGGCTTGGTATTGGTGAAAATTTTCATGCAACAACGTTAGGATCCATTGGCTGCTCGATTTACTTTGGGTGTTTTCGGGCAAGCCCATAACCACACAGCTTACACCGTTAACGGCTGGAAAAGTAGCTTCGAAGTGAATGGAAAAAACCGTTTTCCTATAATATATGGAAGTGTTGGTGATGGTGTCGAACTCCAACAATTTAAAATCATCCGAAGGATTGGGGTGGTTAAAGAGGTATTCATAGTTTTCAGAAACCAGCAGGATGACAAAGGGTACGTTACTAATCCCTTCCCAGATCGTTTCCCCAATGTTGTCCCGAATGGAAACCGCTTCCCGTATCCTCCATTTGTCTTCGACCCTAACTTCGGGCTTGGTAACAGGCATAGAAACTACGATACTCGTTACTAAAAAGAGGTATATGGACAATATCGACTTTTTCATGTTATTCGGCTTCTTCAATTTTAATACCCTCTAGTTTCAGCTCATTTTCGCCGTCTTCTATTACACCAAGGATTAGCTTAAGGTTTTCGGTTTGGGTTTTCACTTCAGAAATCACCTCGTCGTCATCGATCCAGATTCCGACTACTTCTCCCTTTTGCAGTCTTTTCTTAAACTTTTCGAAGAATTTTAGGTGCGTTTCCATAGGAGCGGCGTTTAGGAACTCTTTGGATGCATGGGCTTGCAAAAGGGTTTCCCAGGTTTCCGGATTCCCGTCCCTAATCGCCAAAAAGGCATCCAACACGAAATCGTCGATGCGGGAGGCTTCCTCTTCGTTTGTCATATCCGAAGGCATTAAAGGCTCAAAATCATCTACCAATAGCGTACCTGCAATTTGCCAAGCCACCCTTTCGGTATGGTTGGAAGCACTGTTGGATAGTAATATGATGGTAATATCCTCACTGAGGTACCTCAAAAAATCGCCAAAAAAGATGCCGTTCCCCCCGTTGTGGGTAATGAGTTGTGTATTCCTTGGGGTAGGGAAGATGGCCCATCCATAACCATAAGAGGAATTCCCCGATGCATTTTCCTTAATGTGGGGGTGATAGAATTTTTTCTTGGCATCCTCATTTAGAATGTCATCGCCCAAAAGGGCTTGGTGCCATTTGTACATATCGGTAACGGTAGATAGTATCCCACCATTCCCCTTTAGGTGTAGGTAGGGTTCGCCTCCATCCCAGTTTTGCTCATTGGGCTTTCCCATCCCGCTTTCGCCCCGATACCCCACTGCAATGGTCGGGCCCTGCCAGTTGGGGATGGAATAGCCTGTGTGTTTCATTCCGGCAGGTTGGAATAGTTTTTCGGATAGAAATTGTTCGTAGGACTGTCCCGAAACCTTTTCAATAATCAAGGAAAGCAAACTATACCCTAAGTTGGAATAATGGTGTTTCGATCCGGGCTCATGCAACAGGTCCGAACCCAAAACCAGTCTTACAAAGTCTGCTTCTGAAATAGGATCGTAATCATCACCGATCCAATCGATTAAGCCTGAGGAGTGGGTAAGGAGTTGGTGTACGGTGATGTCCTTTTTGTCTTCAGGGGCCTCCTTAAAATAATCTCCCAAGGTTTTGTCCAAGGTGAGCATCTCCATCATTTCGAGCTTTAAGATAGCAGCACCTGTAAATTGTTTGGTAATGGATCCTATGTCGTAAACCGTTTCCACGGTATTATCCACTTGTTTGGAACGATCACTTTCGCCATACCCTTCGGACAACAATTCCCCTTTGTAGGCAACCAACACCGAACCCGAAAACCCTTCTTGCGAAATAGTATCAAGGTAAGAGGCGACCCGGTCCAGTTTGCTGTCGGAAGCTTGAAAAGTGTTTTTTTCTTTCTCTTGACACGAAAAGCAAACAAGGATTCCAAAAAAGAAAAGCAAGACCTTATTCATGTGATTGTTTTTTGATTGATAAACAAACTTAAAACTATTTTTATAGTTATACAACTATTTTTCTAGTTAAATAACTGAAAATATAGTTGTGTATTGTGTGGCTGTTGAAAAAAATTTGAAAATCTATGTACTAGTGCCACTTTCTATACCTATATATAATACTATCTTCGCGCTAACTTATGAGTGTACTGTACATACTATTGGGACTTACCCTTTTGGTGGTAGGTGGTGAATTTTTGGTAAGGGCATCCGTAGCCCTATCGTTTAAGCTCAACCTTTCGAGAATGGTCATTGGTCTTACCGTGGTTTCTTTTGCCACTTCGGCCCCTGAGCTGTTGGTAAGTGTACAGGCAGCCATGGATGGCTATTCGGCTATTTCGCTTGGGAATGTTATTGGAAGTAATATTGCAAACATAGGATTGGTGTTGGGGATTACTGCTATTATTGCCCCTTTGGCCATAGACAAGGATTTTTACAAGTTCAATTGGCCCGTGATGATGTTGCTTTCCGTTGGGCTCTATTTTCTTTTGAAGAACGATTACCAAATAGACACCACCGAAGGTATTGCTTTGGTCGTAGCTTTAATTGTGTATTTATGGTTGCTGATTAACCGTGCTAGAAAATCGAAAAAACAAGAAAGCAACGAAGAAGTAGACGATGCATTGGCAACCGTTTCTGGAGTAAAGATTTTTCTTTGGTTGGTAATTGGAGGATTTGCCTTATGGGGTGGAAGTGAATTGTTGTTAAAAGGTGCGGTGGATCTTGCAGAGGCCATGGGAATAAGTGCAGGAGTCATTGCCGTAACCATGATTGCCGTGGGGACCAGTGTGCCGGAATTGGCTGCATCGGTGATTGCAGCCCTTAAAAAGGAGAAAGCACTTTCGTTGGGAAACCTTATTGGTTCCAACATTTTCAATATTGCTTCGGTATTGGGGATCACTGCCATTATACAACCTATTTCCATGTTAGATGATACAGGGGCGCTTACTGTGGACGGTACCAAAGTACTCTCCCAGGACATCTTTTGGATGCTGGGCTTTGCCGCTGTGCTCATTCCGTTGGCGTTTATACCCAAACGTTTCATTATTGGTCGCTACAAAGGGTTTCTTATTGTCATCGCTTACACCATTTTTATAGGTTTGGCATTTTCAGGTTAATTTTCTTCAAAAACTCAATTTTAAATCTATAATTGACAAAAAATAGGGGGTTGTCAACAAAAAATTACACTTTTTTGATAACTAACCCTAAAAAAATAGGGGGTATGTGCTTTAAAAGTATATTTTTGCCGAATAAATTTGATATTTCTGAAATAGTTCAGAGCTAAACCCTTAAAAAGTACATAGAAAATGTCCACATTAAGATTTCAAGCAATCAAGGAAAGTTTAAACAGACCTTTGGTAGAGGTAAAAGAAGCCGAAAGACGTTCGGCGGTTTTTGGTAGCAACGTTTTTAACGAAACTGCCATGCGACAATACCTAACCAAAGACTCCTTTAAGAGTGTTATGGATGCAATAGAAAACGGTTCTAAAATAGACCGTGGTGTAGCAGACCATATTTCTACAGGAATGAAGGAATGGGCCATCTCCAAGGGAGCGACCCACTACACACACTGGTTCCAACCTTTAACTGGGACCACTGCAGAAAAACACGATGCCTTTTTTGAAACAACAGGCGATGGCGGTGCCATCGAAAAATTTGGAGGTGGACAATTGGTACAACAGGAGCCCGATGCTTCTTCTTTCCCAAACGGAGGGATTAGAAATACTTTTGAAGCTAGGGGATATACCGCTTGGGATCCAACGTCCCCGGCGTTTATTTATGGAACCACCCTTTGTATCCCTACCGTATTTGTGGCGTATACAGGAGAAGCCCTAGATAACAAAACGCCTTTGTTACGTGCTTTGCAATCTGTAGACCAAGCTGCTACCAATGTGGCTAAGTATTTCGACAAAAGCGTAACCAAGGTAAACCCAACCTTGGGATGGGAGCAGGAATATTTCCTAATCGATAAGGCGTTGGCAAAATCGCGACCCGATATCAATTTGGCGGGAAGAACCCTTTTGGGGCATGCTTCCGCCAAAGGACAGCAGTTGGATGACCACTATTTTGGTTCCATCCCAACCCGTGTCCTTAATTATATGAGGGATTTAGAGAACGAGTGTATGTTGTTGGGTATCCCTGTAAAGACCCGTCACAACGAGGTGGCACCCAACCAGTTTGAGTTGGCTCCTATTTTTGAAGAAACCAACTTGGCGGTAGACCACAATTCGTTACTAATGGACGTGATGAACAAAATTGCTGATCGCCATCATTTTAAAGTGTTGTTTCACGAGAAGCCGTTTTCGGGAATCAATGGTAGTGGTAAACACAACAATTGGTCCTTGGCTACCAATACAGGGGTAAACCTGTTAAGTCCTGGAAGCACGCCAATGAAGAACCTTCAGTTCTTAACCTTTTTCATTAATACTATTAAGGCCGTTAACGAATACGAAGAGTTGTTACGTTCTGCCATAGCCAGCGCAAGTAACGATCACCGTTTGGGAGCCAACGAAGCACCCCCGGCAATTATTTCGGTATTTATTGGGTCCCAGCTAACCGCTGTTCTTGATGAATTGGAAAAAGTAAAGAACGGGAAACTTTCCCCAGAAGCTAAAACAGAGTTGAAGTTGAATGTAGTAGGGAAGATTCCAGAGATTCTTTTGGACAATACAGACCGAAACAGAACTTCCCCTTTTGCCTTTACCGGAAATAAGTTTGAGTTTAGGGCAGTAGGATCTACGGCCAACTGTGCAAAACCGATGACGGTACTTAATGCAATTATGGCAAAGCAACTTATCGAGTTTAAGGAGCAGGTAGATGGCCTTATCAAGAATAAGAAAATGAAGAAGGACGATGCCATCTTTAATGTATTGCGTGAATATATTAAGGATTCTAAGCGCATCCGTTTCGAAGGGGATGGATATGGGGAAGCCTGGGAAAAGGAAGCCGCAAAGAGAAAGTTGAGCAATAACAAGACGACTCCAGAGGCTCTTAAAGCACAAGTTGCCAAAAAGACCATCGCCCTTTATGAGGAACTGGGAATCATGAACAAGGTAGAAATAGAAGCCCGTCATGAAATAGAAGTAGAAGAGTATGCTATGCGCATCCAGATAGAAGGAAGGGTTTTGGGGGACATAGCAAGAAACCATGTGATCCCAACTGGAATTCACTACCAGAATATCCTTATAGAAAACGTACAAGGCTTAAAGGATATATATGGTAAGGACTTTAAGAAGTATGCAAGTGAGCAAATGGAACTTATTGAAGCCATTAGCAGGCATATTGCAAAAATAAACAAGGGCATTACCGATATGATCAACGAGCGAAAGAAAGCCAACAAGATCGAGGATGCAGAGAAACGGGCTTTCGCATATTGCGATAATGTGAAACCTTTCTTCGACGAAATAAGATACCATTGCGATAAATTGGAGCTTTTGGTAGATGACGAAATTTGGCCCTTAACCAAATACAGGGAATTGTTGTTTACCCACTAATAATTGTAGCTAATACAAGGTTTAAACCCTGCGGTAATCCGCAGGGTTTTCTTTTTTATGACACTGTAGGAAATTACATCTATAGCTATACGGTAATTCCGTACTTAATGAGCTGAATTATGCTTATATGCCTCATTTTCAGTGGAAAAGAGTTGATTATTCCAATTGTAAGAAAACTACTTTAATTTTAACAAAAAATTAACATTTTTAAGATTTGATGGATTTTATACCCTTTGCCGATTTTTTGATGTTGCTTATCTGACAAGTCAAACTTCTTTAACGAGTAAATTCCTACAAACAGTCCTGACCCTCAAGTATATACGTATAACCACGTATAAAAATTACGGTTTTTTTTCACATCTTTGGTATGCAATTGATCGTTGAGAACCCATTTACAACTAGTCATAACCCTTCAACGATTTGCAACTCTCCTCAACATAAATATTTCCCAAACAACCCGTATGGTTTGTACATGATTCATGTGTAAACAATACAATGTTCTACCGCTCAATTTAAGCGGCTTATAATATGTGTAGTGTAATCTATTGTTTAACAAATATTTATTAACCTTTATCAATTTTTAATTATGAAAAAACTAATGTTAAGTGCAGCTTTCATTATGTGCGTTACGGCCGTCTTTGCACAAATGAATGTGAGTACTGTAACTCAAACCGGGAGCGGAAACGGATCTGGCGTAAGCCAAATTGGTTATATGAACCTTTCGGATGTAGACCAAACGGGGGACAGTAATGGTTCCGGTGTGCTACAGGTAGGAGTGACCAACGATTCCGATGTGGATCAAATTGGAGATGGGAACTCTTCTAATGTTGAGCAGATTGGTACCGACAACCACTCCGATGTTACGTCTACTGGAGATGGTAACTCATCCAACGTTTTGCAGGGATACTTTGGTGCCGGTGGTGACGATCACAACAGTGACGTAGACCAAACGGGTGACGGAAACGGATCCTTTGTAGGCCAAGACGGGTATGCAAACGATAGTGATGTGGACCAAATAGGTGACGGTAACAGCTCATGGGTTGGACAAATTGGTGTGACCAATGAGTCCGATGTATTCCAATTGGGAGACGGAAACGGATCCTTTGTAGATCAAATAGGAGACAACAACGACTCTTATGTTGAGCAGATTGGTAATAACAACCAGTCCAGTGTTACTTCTTATGGAGATGATAACCACTCCGAAGTATTACAAGGATACTTTGGGCCTGGTGGTGACGATCACACAAGTGATGTAGATCAGTTGGGTGACAGAAACTGGTCTTTTGTTGGCCAAGATGGATACGGAAACGACAGTGACGTGGACCAAACAGGTGACGACAACGGATCTTGGGTTGGACAAATTGGTGTAACCAACAGTTCTATCGTAAGCCAAAATGGTACGTTCAACGGATCTATCGTAGATCAGTTTGGAGATGACAACAGTAGTGATGTAGACCAGGATGGTAATGACAACTTTTCTATCGTTGATCAAGACGGAGATGATAACAGTTCTGGTGTAGATCAATTAGGAGACGACAACGGCTCTGGAGTTGGTCAATATGGAAACGATAACGAATCTGAAGTATGGCAAGGTGGTTTCTGGTATGCAGATTCTGCTTACAACAACACTTCTACAGTGACCCAAGTAGGAGATGGAAATACTTCTTGGGTTGGACAATGGAGAGATGGAAACCTTTCTGATGTTGACCAATTAGGGAACAGCAACCAAAGTTACGTGTACCAAAGAGGTGACGGAAATACTTCCGATGTAGACCAGATTGGTGACGGAAACTTCTCTTATGTAGCTTCTGGATTTATAGGAGACAATAACAGCAGTGTAGTATTGCAAACTGGAGACGGAAACTTCTCTAGAGTAGAGCAGTACTTCAGTTCCGATGACAATACTTCCGATGTAAACCAATTAGGTGACGGAAACAGCAGTTTTGTGAAGCAACAAAACGGAGCTTATAATGATTCTGATGTAGATCAATTAGGGGACGGAAACGACTCTGATGTAAACCAAGACGGTGACGATCACTGGAGTGTGGTGTTGCAAGACGGTAACTTTAATACGAGTGATGTTACTCAAACGGGTAATGCACACACTAGTACAGTTACTCAACTTGGAAACAGTAATTCTTCATCAGTAACTCAAAACAATTAATTAACCAATTTTTAAATGTAATCCCGCAGTGCTTACCGTGCTGCGGGGTTTAAAAACAACAAATTTTTAGATTATGAAAAAATTAATGTTAACCATGATGGCACTTATGTGTGCATCAATAATGGTAGCTCAGTTTAATGTGAGTACTGTAAATCAAACTGGAATGAGCAATAGCTCCGACGTTGACCAAACAGGATACGCCAACGGATCTACTGTAGACCAGGTTGGAGACTATAACTATTCCGATGTAGATCAAATGGGAGACCTAAATGATAACGATGTAGATCAGTTAGGGGACGGAAACTACGCGCAAGTTTACCAAAATGGAGACGAGAACGAGGCCGATGTTCACCAAGGATATGGTGCGGGTGCGTCTGTAAATGATGGTAACCAAGGATATGTTTACCAAAACGGAAACGGAAACGACGCTCATATCGATCAGTACGGAGATACCGATGGTTCCGATTACAACTATGCTTGGATCGACCAAGCAGGGGATGACAACAATTCCTTTATCTATCAAGTAGGTGACTACAACGGTGGTGAAAACCAGCAGATAGGTGACGAGAACAACTCCAACATCCTTCAGTTTGGTGATAGCAACTACGGTGGAGCTGGACAGTATGGAAACAACAACAACTCTTCCATCTATCAGTCTGGAGACAACAACTGGGCTTTGACTTTCCAAACAGGTAACTATAACGGAAGTTCTGTAAACCAAAACGGTAACTATAACAGTAGCTACGTAGACCAGTATGGAAATGCCAACAACTCTTTGGTAAACCAGAGCGGTGACGACAATGACTCTGAAGTATACCAATATGGTGACAACAACGGGTCGGGTGTAGCTCAAATTGGGTACTACAACGATAGTTATGTTGTTCAGGATGGAGATTTCAACAGCAGCAGCGTGTTGCAGAATGGATATGCTAACTATAGCAATGTATACCAGTATGGTAACTCTAACTTCAGCGATGTGAAGCAGTATGGTGACTACAACTACAGTGATGTAGACCAATTAGGAAATGCAAACATCAGTGGAGTGATCCAAAACGGATACTTTAACACGAGTTATGTAACTCAAGATGGTGACTTCAATACTAGTACGGTAGACCAAACAGGTGACAGCCACCTTAGTACTGTAAACCAGCTTGGAAACGGTAACAGTTCTTCTGTTTCTCAAAGCAATTAAGAAGCGGGGTATTTCATAATACAAGTTGCCAACTAAAGTTGGTTGGTTAACCACCCTACTTTTTAATGAGTGTAAGAGTAAGCACACCACTTACTCTTACACTTTAAAATTTATCGGTATCTTTAATACATCTAATCTGTTACGTATGAGCACTTTGTTGAAATATTGTTTGTTTGTGGTAGTTCTTTTAATGGGCTCGGGGGCTTTTGCCCAGACGTTTGCCGTAAATGAACCCTCCGAAAACGAGGCGCAGTATACGTTGCAGAACACCACGAATAATCCGGATTTTAATCCCAATAGAGTGGCTACTGTCAATAATTCTGTATTTATTAATCAGATAGGGGATTTTAACGATGCCGTTGTAAATGCCCAGGCTAACGATCTCAGTATCGAAATTGTTCAACAAGGGGATGATAATAACGTATACCTTAATTCCAGGGCACTAAGTATCGACCAGAAAGTGATCCAACAGGGAAACAATCATAATTTTGTCGATTTTAGTTATAGTTCCAACATTCATAATCTAGAGTTGATCCAAACTGGGAATAGCCAAAACCTTATATTGTATGGCGAAAATTCTATTTCGGAAAACATGAAGATTAGAATGGATGGGGACTCTCAGTCTCTGGTAGTTAGAAATTTTAATTAACCGTAAAGCACGGATTATTAGAAAGCTATATTTAATATTGTTTTTGTTGGTGAGCGCTCATGGAGGCGCTCAAATTTATAATACCCAGGTAGAAGCGAAACTCAACATCGAATCCAATGGGGAATTTTTCGAAATTACTGCCTATGCATCCAATAAAACAGACGCGAGCCGTTCCTTGCGTTATGTGCTTTCAGTAAACAAAAATGATACGTTGGGTAATAACCAAAACATCTCTAGGAATGAGCAAGAAGGAAGGTTTGTATTGGCACCCAACACAAATAAAAAACTAGGGGAGTTAACGGTTAATACTACCGATAAAGACCGTACCATAGCTTTGTTGCTTATTTATAACAAAGAAGAAGCCATTATAGCAAAAGACCGCATTGTTCTTCAGGAATTGGAAAAGATTAATGCCCAGCGGAAAGAAGAAGAGCAAAAAAAATTGGATGATATTTCTTTAGATGTAAAAGCAAGCAGCGACGACGGTGTATCAGGCCTTATTACCGGGATTGTGGTAGAAAGTACCAAAACCAAACCAGGAAGGGATTTTTTTAAGGCCTATAGTGGTTTGTACCAACAAAATGGAGTAAATGGGGAAAGAGTAGTGGTAATTAAGGAGATCCTAGCCGTAGGAAGTAACACCAAAATCCAAGTAGAAGTAGAGAACTCCATAGTATTTCAATTTTTTGTAAATCCCAGGAGCGATTACATAGACCAGATGGCATCTATTGCCGTAAAGAGAACCGAAGGTTATTTTAGACGTTTAAGAAAAAGCAGAAATCTCATTAAAAAATATTAGTTTTAAGTTATGAAAGCTAACTACCTTACCCTCATTCTATTGTTTTTTTCCTTTTGTTCGTTTGCGCAGCAATTGGTTTACAAACCCATAAACCCTGCATTCGGGGGAGATACTTTTAATCACCAGTGGTTGCTTAACGCTGCCAATGCCCAGAACTCCTTTACCGATCCCAGTGCAGACGAAAACCGATCCGAGTTGGAGCAATTTTCCGAAAACCTGAACCGTCAGATATTAGGGCAATTATCCCGTAGCCTTTTCAATACCCAATTGGGGGAAGGCCTACAGGAAGGGAGCTTTAATTTTGGGAATTTAGCTTTGGAAATTTTTGAATCCGCAGAAGGACTGGTCATCAATATCCTCGACGTCTCTACAGGGGAACAGACACAAATAGTAGTTCCTGGCGGGTAACGGTACGTTAAACTAACAATCCCACTTTTAATGAAAAAAATTATATATATACTCTTGGTATGTCTTTGTATGTCCAGTTGTGGGACGTACTTCAACCAACCCTTTACCCAGGACGAGGCAAGAATAGGGGAGCTAACCCCTAGGAGTAAGATCTTGGAGGAATTTCCATTGCCACAAGAACCTGTTGTTGTTGGGGTCTACAACTTTAAGGATCAGACAGGGCAATACAAAACGGTTGAAAACGGAAGTACCTTTAGTACTGCCGTGAGCCAAGGGGCAACAACCATGCTTATAAAAGCCTTGGAAGATTCCAAGTGGTTTACCCCCATAGAAAGGGAAAACTTAAACAACCTTTTAAACGAGCGAAACATTATTCGTTCCACTCGGGAGGAATTCCGAAAAACCACCAATCCCAACGAACCCAAATTGCCCCCGCTTTTGTTTGCAGGTATCTTATTGGAAGGTGGAATTGTATCATACGATTCCAATATCGTTACCGGTGGTGCGGGAGCCCGTTATTTCGGTATAGGCGGGTCTACCCAATACCGACAGGATAGAATTACCATTTACCTTCGGGCGGTTTCTACAGCCAATGGAAAGATTTTGAAAACCGTTTATGTTTCAAAAACCATTCTTTCACAAGCGATCAATGCAAGCTTGTTCCGTTATGTAAACTTCCAGCGTTTGTTGGAAGCCGAAACAGGGATTACCAAAAACGAACCCGTGCAATTGGCGATGAAAGATGCCATAGAAAAAGCAGTGGAGTCTTTGATTATTGAGGGAATCATAGACCAGTTGTGGACTACCCAGGATGGAGAGGAAACCAATCAAGAATTGGTAGATGCTTATCTGTCTGAAAAGGCACTTGAAGAATCTACATTGCTTTACGGTAGAAAACAACGCACCCGTGATTACTTTGGTGCTGTACACGCATCGGGGTTTGCAACTGTTATGAATGGTGATTACCAAAAGAAACCCCTTTCCTATGGGGGCTCTATTGGTTACTCCCATAAATTGACCAATCACTTTAACGTAAGTGCCAATGTAAACTTTCAAAACTTTGAAAGTAGCTTTGGTTTCAACAAAGATTTCTTCGCAACAGACCTTAACTTAGAATACATATTACTGCCATACGACAACCTAACCCCTTATGCATATGGTGGGGGCGGGATTTTGTTCGATCCAACAAGTACCGCATCCCAATTCGGAAAGCTGGATCCCCAACCCAAGTTACAGGGGGGCATAGGGATCATTGCTCAGATTACCGATCGTTGGGCCGTCCGTGGATTCTTTGAGTCCGATCTTCTTTTTACCGATCAATTGGATGGTCTCGAAAGAGGAAAAAGGGACGATTACTATTATAATTTTGGATTGGGTGTGAGTTTTTCACTGGGGAAAAAGAAAAATACAGCCCCTGTGGAAATTGAAGGAATTGGTAATTCTAATACAAATTAGAAATGAAAAAGATACTATATATATTTACTTTAATCGCAGGGATTGGCTTCGTATTCAATTCGTGCTCTGAGGATGGGTTGGTAGAATCCGGATCCGGGACTTTGGAAGGGAAGGTTGTTGTCGATGGCACCAATGTCCCCATTGCAAATGCTAAAATAACCACCAATCCTGCTTCCAATACAGTTTTTACCGATGAAAACGGAAACTTCTCCATTGGGGAAATACTCGTAGGCGAATATTCGGTACAGGCAGAAGTGGAGGATTTTATTACCGCTTTCGAAGCTGCCAATATTCAAGACGGAAGAACTGTTAACGTGGTTTTCGAAATGCAGGAATCTTCCATAAACAACCAGGAACCGCTAACTCCGATTTTAGTGTTTCCAGCAGACAATGCTACCGAAATAAACACCCAGTTGGAGTTTGTATGGAACTCTTCCGTTTCCGATGAAGATC
>JANQKN010000147.1 GCA_028281065.1 Flavobacteriaceae bacterium
ATTGGGTTTTCCAGTCCTGAGATCGATCGGGATGTTCCCATAATTGCCGAAGGCCTGGGCCTCGGGCGAATTGGGTGTCTGGATCATTTTTTGAAGTTCGCCTTCGGCATTGAATGCTTCTTGGGCAAAGGAAATCGTACCCACACAAAGTAGGCAGAGCAGAACAAGTTGTTTCATGGAAAGAAGGTTTTAAGGTTGATGGTATGCTGACATTCTGTTTATAATCGACGGTCGGTTGTCGTTCGGTTTTTACTATAATTTGAATTTAACAGGCCTGGATTCCGGCAGGCCTGTTTGTGCACGGAGGAAAGTGGTACAAATATCCGTTGCTCATTTAAAAATAAAAACAGGATTTTTCCTGTTTTCGATAACTCCCCCAAAACACTGGCTCAAAGGGGTTTCGGTGTCCCTTCAACCCCTAAAAACATACCACCCTAGGATATCAGCGATCGGACCTAGGGTGGATATTATTGTGGGGACGGTACAAAGGTACCTCCTGTGCCTGTTTTTTGAACACGCAAAGTCATAAACGGTCGGTTTTAGGAATAAATGGTGGTTTATTGGGAATAAAGGGAAGCCCGGCCTTTAAACAGACATCAATCCTTGATAATCCTTTTGACAGAACTGAAACCATTGCCCTGTATCTCAAGAAGGTAGGTCCCACTGCCTATCCCATCCAATGGTATGGTATTGCCCTTGGCTTCCCTTATGGTTTGCCCCTGTAGGGTATACAGCCTGAGGGAAAAGGTGGCTGTATGGTCCAACGTGCCGATATGTACCGCACCCGTTGCCGGGTTCGGGTACACGGAAATATTCGACAAGCTGTTTTCTCCGATCCCAAGGTAGCCGCAATCACTGCTGAAGGAAACACCTGTATCATAACTCCAGGTGGCAGGGATGTTCCCGACAATACCTTCGTCCACTTGGATACACGCAAGATTGGGGTTGTCTTCTGCAATAAGGGGTGTAATGTTTGCCGTGTTTCCGTTCTTTATATCCAACTGCACCAGCTGGTTGTTGTACACGGCAACGGTTTCCAACCCTGGGTTCTGTGAGAGGTCCAAGGCAATGATGTTGTTGTTGCCGGCAAACAGATGGACCAACACGGGGTTGTTGGATACGTCCAGACCCGATACCCCGTTGTCGTCCATGTAGATTTCCTCCAAGAAAAGGTTGTTGCTTACATCAAGGCTTGTAATTGCGTTGTTGCGTATGTTGAACCATTCCAAATCGGTGTTCTGTGTAAAATCAATCCCTGTTAGCATATTGCCCTCAATAGAGAACCCTTTCAAATCATCAAGGTTCGTAATGTCGATGGAGGTGATCTGGTTGTTGCCGAGATTGAGCGTTTCAAGAGCGTTGTTATTGCCCACATCGATACCGGTAATGTTGTTTCCATGGGCAAAGAGGAACCGCAACGCCGGGTTTGCTGAAATATCCAAACTAGAGAGGTTATTGTCCTGACAGTGCAGGTTGAACAGGAGGTCGTTTTCGCTCAAATCCAAACTGCTGATATTGTTGTCGAAACAGAACAGGTTCTGCAAAAATGGCATGTCCTGGATCCCCGTAAGGTCGGAAATGTTGTACCCCTGTACTTCAAGTTGCAGTATCCCCTCAATGTCTGAGGTAAGCACCTCTCCATTTACGGTCCCATCCGAATCGAAACCGAGATCGATGAGTGCCTGTTCAAAGTTCGGGTCGGGGATCGCCGTGGTCTGCGCCATGATGTAATGGGTTGTCAATAATAGCAGTGTCGTGGTAAGTAGTGTTGTTTTCATGATTCTTATTAAAGTTTTGTATGCCCCTTGGCCCGCAGGGGCGTTCATACAATGAGCCGGTTGAACCCCAAATGTATATAAAAAAACAAATAACACGACAAAATTGTCGTGTTATTTTTCAAGGGGAACATCTATTTTTCTCAAAACACCTTTTGAAAATAGAAATATGGCAATTCCCAAAGTAGAACTGCTCATCCAAAATGTTGGTAAACGGGTTCGTGATTTGAGACAAGAAAAGGAAATGACACAATTGGACCTTGCCATAAAATCGGGAGTTGACGAACGCCAGATACAAAGACTCGAAAACGGCCATACGTCGCCAACTTTAAAGACCCTCTATAAAGTAACCAACGGACTTGACATCGATCTTTTTTCTTTTTTTTCATTCCTCAAAGAATAAAAACCCTACTGAAGATATTACGGGCACTGGGTGTTGGTGTTGTGGAGCTGTTCGATTAATGCGTAACTATTTTTCCACACATTCTTTCCCAGCAGGCCTATGATGGTGTTTCCGATTTGGTCAAAGGGTTTCCATTTTACCCTTAACCATAACCGCATTCCGCATTGTCCGGTTGGTACATGTTGGGTCCAAGGATGGGAAGAATATCAAATCCCATTCGATAAATGATTTTCAATATTCTTAATAAACAGGGAGAAACCTTTGAATATTTTTTCCAGTTGTCGGGAAAGTTCCCCTTCTACTGCCTTTACTTCTGAAAGTATCTCTTCTGCATAATCGGTAGGACACCCTATAATTAAAAAGTGATCCCGAACTATTGACGGGACATAGCCAGTACATAGGTCAGAATTGATCAAAAGATATTCGGCCTTAAAGTGAAAAGGATCATCATCCTTGTATTTAACATTACTGAAATATTCGTCGACAGCTTTCCTTGATCTGTATGCCTCAATGGCTACGGACTTTTTAAAAGAAAACATCCTTGTTGTAATAGCTATTGTCAACTCCAAAGGACTCTTTCCAAGGGTTCCGTGTTCCTGTACATTTTTATAATGTTCTATCGCCTTTTTCAAGCTGTAACCATCAAAGAAAAACAACACGATATCTTCTTTCCCATGTGCAAATAACAAGAAAACCTTATCGATAAGATGTTCCATACCTACTTGTACCAACCGATTTCTGATAATACCATAGTGTCCCTTGAATATCCTATCATTAATCATCATGGCATTTTCTCGATATATATTTTCATAGCATATATATGCCGAAACAATCAATGATCTGATATTGGAGAGCAATGCACCATAATCTATCATTTCGAGATCGGGAAAAACAAGACACACCTTCTGAATCCGGCCTATTTGATTTATTTCTATGGGGATTTCAATATAAGGATTGTGTTGTCCACCTATTTTTTCAATAAAGATAGTTAGCTTATCACCGCCCAAGTATTTATCCCTGGTACATTCAAAGTTTATAATCTGGCTTCCTTTTTTAAAATACCCCTTGTCATTTACATACCCTGCATTGCAAAATGTCGAATCGATAATCCCAATAATATCTGTATGAACCCAACCCTCAAATTGGTCAATATTTTTCACCAATTCGAAATATGTTAGGTCAGCTATTTTTTTTCGATATTTCCCATAGTATTGCAGTGCCGTTTCTGTAGTAATATCTTTTCCAAAATAGAGTGCCTGTAATTGTTTTGAAACATGACGGCTTTTAGTCCCCTTTTGATAATATGGAATTAAAGACCCGATCAATGATTCTTCAGACAGCCGAAGTATATCCCTTATATCATCCGTTTTTAAAATTGATGGTTCATACCGATTTTTAACAAGTTCACTTTTAAAGGTAGGTGTTCCTTTCCCATCGGTGAGAAAATAGCGGTATAACAACTTTTTATCATTTTTTTGCAGTAATTGCATCACCACATACATAGTATAATTGAAATGATTTTCGCAATCCTCATCAATAGGGCGGACCAATTCCAAAAACCTCTTAATATCTCTCACTGTATAAGAACTGTCAAAAAAAATGAGCGATAAAATGAGGTTGAATTGAATATATCCAAGATACTTTTGTGTAACATTCTTTTTTCTAGCCCAACTATCAGAGATTGAACCTGCCTTGGTAGGAATAGGAAGGACACTTGAAACAGAGTATTGCAGTTCATTATCGAGAACAGATACTGTTCTATATTTTTTGGAATCGATTTTAACAGTATCATTATATATATTCCTCGCTACGCTTTCTATAATTTCAATCCCTTTTCCCCTTCGGTTCCTTCCCTCAAACACCCCCCGGCTTTCAAAGAAATGAACAAACGCATCAAGGGAACGTACCTCGTATTTCGTTCGACGGGAAGAAAACGGAAGCTTAGGAGGTACAGAAGGTTTATTTCTCATAGCTATAATTTGCTTGTTAAATAAAGTTACTAAAAAACCAAACTGCATTATTGGGTATCCCGAAAAACGGGTTGTGAAGACGGGTTATGAAAATTTGACCCATCAGCATTTAGAAATATGTTTGAAAAATAATTACCGAATGCCCGCAATGGGCATACATACTGGAAGAGGTGAAAAAAACCACTTGTATAAACGAAAAGAGACGAATCCAGTAAGTGTATCAAACAACAGAATTATTCAAATTGTATGGATGAAATACTACAACCTTCAGGGCTACATAATTACAAATGGCCGTCAGATGATCCAACCAAAATAAGGCAGTCGGTACTTTCCCGTAATCCGCTAACGGATGAAAAGCTTAAAATCGCCGCTACCAATGTAGTATTTGACCAAAAAGCATTTGAAAAAAACACACGGAACAAATCCCAGACGGAAAAAGTACATTTTTTATTGACCAGTAAAAAATTTCAATTCAACTCAACCCAAAAATTAAAGAAGGAAGAGATCTGGTTGGAGCGTTTGGATTATTTCATAAAAAGAAAACAACCGATAGTGATCGTCTATCCGTTAATGTGCAAGATAGGCAATTGGGCCAAGCAAATGACGAATGTCGGCCCACATGCAGGAGAATTAGCGACATTATTGTTCTTTAACCACCTCAATGAACTGATTAAAAAACAATATGCCCCGGGATTGGAAATAAATATTATCTGTGATGCCCAACTCTACAATTCCGCTTTTCAAAATACAGAGGTTGAGGTCAATAGATATATATCACAATGTAGGAAACTAATCGCATCACCACTGTTCAAAGACTTTATCAAACTCCATAATTATGTGGATTTATTGGCAGGGGGAAATTACTTTACGAAATTTTTGGAACTGCACCATACCTATTATCAAAAGCTCCGAAGCCCGAAAAGACAGGAAGTTTTGCAGAGCGTTCACACAGAAACCCTTTTTCAGAGCGTAAGGGCCAGTATCAATACCCGAAGGATGGGACTGAGTTATGCACAACATATGGCCCTGTTCGGCAACGGTCCAGCAAACATTCCGGATAGCTTACTCACAGAAGTTGAAAATTTGACACAAGTGGCTTTTAATGATGTGGTTGCAATCAGAAAGGCCTGTAGTACCCTGAACATTTTTGAAACATTGTTCCCGAACAATATCCGTGTTACCTGTCATAAGGGATTAAAAAACGGGATCGCGGTCATTGGGTTACGGACATATCCGGAATACTACGGAAGCTCCAAATTATTGCCATACCACGGGGTACCATTACTAAAATCCTGTAGTTATGGCAAGAAAATCAAATTGGAGATTCACCCGGAGATTACAATGAGGGGAAATAAAAACCTCGTCAGGATAGTGGATGACAATAACTGTACATATTACTATGACGGTACTATACTTAAATGATGAAACTTAAAAACACCATGAAAGCAATAGCAATCACTAAGGCTGGGAAAGCCGATACATTAACAGTCAAGAATAGACCTCTTCCGGATATGCAATCCAATCATGTTTTGATCGCACAGCAGTATGCGGGGGTGAATTATGGGGACGTGATTCGAAGAAAGCGGGGGTTGTTCCCAAAAAACACTCTATTTATCCCCGGTTTTGAAGGGTATGGGGAAATAGTCAGTATTGGTGATAATGTTCAGGGTTTCTCCATTGGGGACAAGGTACTGTACCTGAATAAAGAAGGAGGTGGGTATGCCCAGTACGTATCCGTGGATGAAAAAAAAGTATATAAAGTCAACGATACCAAAGTGAATCCCCAAATATTGACGGCAATGTTATGCCCCGGGGCTACAGCCCTATATTTATTGGAACAATCAGGTGTTAAAAAAGGGGATACCATATTGATACACGGGGCTACGGGAAGCGTTGGTTCGATACTTGTTCAACTGGCTAAATTGAATGTCATTAAAGTTATAGCAATAGTCGGCACTTTTGAAAAAGAAAAAACACTGAAAACACTCAATCCCGATGCCTACTGTATTAACCGTAATAAAGAGAACATAGCCCAAAAGGTAAAAATCCTTACCAAAAACCAAGGGGTTGATGCCATATTCGATCCGATCGGTCAAGCAGTGATGGATACAAACCTAGCAGTCCTTAAAAGCCAAGGAATCTGGATGTACTATGGTTCGGTTAGTGGACACAGTGAATTCCCGGGATTGGAAATTTTAATGAATGCCATTACCCTGAAAGGGTTTGTGGTATTTGACCAACTGGAAAACAGACAAGCATGGGAAGCTTCAATGGAGCACTTGATAACACTGTTTGAACAGGAAAAACTCTCTATTGATATAAATATCCTTCCATTGGAGAAAGCAGCCGAAGCACATCAAAAAATTGAAAATGGCCAAGCTACCGGAAAATATGTACTTAAAATAGACTGAAAGTTGTGATACTCCTTAGATTGTTTCTTCCCGCTTTTCAAATTGTCCCTTACGTTGTCAATGATAAAAAATGGTAAGGGGCTTTTTCAATCTACAGGATTATAATGGTCTTTGTCAGAGTCATTAATAATCTATTTATCAACTAACACCATAAAGCCCTTTTAGGAGATAATCAATCCTTAAAAAATATAAAACACTTATTGTAAAAAATTAAATCGTGTCAGAAAAAACCCAACGTAAGATTGCCGATTGGTTCACCCCCGAAATATTGAAATGCAATGGCCTCCTCAAACCCAATTACTACAAGGTGAATTATCGAAACATTCGGTTTTTTACGACCAAGGGTGTCAAAAAGGGATACATACGGCTCATTACACTGGATAATGAAGGCTACTTTGATCGTGGTACACTTAAAGAGGTCTTGAGGGAATGTTCGTACTTCGTAATGATCCATAAGCAGTTTGTCGTTAACATAAACCACATTGATAGTCGGCTCGATTGGTCGTACTGTTGGAGTGGTGAACACAAACTGAATGTATCGCCCCAGTACCGGGAAAATTTCAAGGAAAAAATACAACTGCTCCTTCAAACAAAAGAGAGCGGACAATAGCTTGTCCGTTTATTTCAAAATCTCTTTTATTTTTTAAACAAAACTAGTTTTGTTTATGTGTTTTGGTTACCTTGGCACTACTCAATCAAACATTTATATAAATGAAAAAAAGGATAGGGATTTGGAAACGGGTATCCACAGACCGACAGGAAGAAAGTGCCGAAAACCACGAAAAGCGTGCCCGAATGTACGCCGAGAGTCGTGAATGGGAAGTAGTCGAGGTTTACGATCTTGAAGGTGTAAGCGGTAAAACACTTATCCATCACCCTGAAACGCACCGCATGTTGCATGATATTGAAACAGGGCATATTGATGGTCTCATTTTTTCCAAACTGGCACGGTTGGCACGGAACACACGGGAACTTTTGGACTTTGCCGACTTTTTTAACAAATATGATGCCTCCCTCATATCCCTTCAAGAAGCTATTGACACGTCAACACCTGCGGGAAAATTGCTATATACAGTTTTAGGGGCTCTTGCTACATGGGAACGTGAGGAGATCGCCGACCGTGTTGCAAGTTCCATTCCCATTCGTGCAAAAATGGGAAAACCTCTTGGGGGTAGCCCTCCCTATGGGTACCGTAGGGAAAATGGCAAAATGATACTCAACGAGACAGAAGCACCGATTAGAAAGCTCATGTTTGAACTCTTTTTGGAACACAAACGAAGAAGCACGGTTGCCAAAATTCTCAACGAGCGGGGCTACCGAACACGTAAGGGCACAGAATTTTCAGACGTGAGTATAAAACGACACCTTACCGATACGATTGCTAAAGGTTTACTTCGGGTCAATTTCAGTACGTGGTCAAAAGACAAAAAGAAAATTGTTTTAAAGCCACAGGAAGAATGGGAGTACCATAAGGCTCCCGCCATTGTATCAGAGGAACTGTGGGAATCGGTAAATGCGATCATTGAAGAACAGGAGCGAAATAACAAACGACCATTAAACCGAAGAATAAACCTTTTTAGTGGCTTTATTCATTGCCACAATGGACACAAGATGATGAAGCAGTCCAGATCGAAAAAGTATAGTTGCCCTAAGTGTAAGGTACGGATCGATAAAGACGATCTCGAAAAGGTATTTCAAACACGGCTCAAAACTTTTGTGTTTTCAGAAGATGAAATCAACGAATACCTTTCAATTCCAAAAGACCAAGAGCAAGGAAAGAAGCAGGAACTTGATCTTGCCAAGCAGAACGTAAAAGACATCGAAGGAAAAATAAACAGGCTCTTTGATCTCCACGAAGCAGAGGAAATCCCAACCAAGGGCTTTAACAAACGTTACCAACCTCTTTTTGAACAGTTAGAACAACTACAGGCTATAGTTCCAATATTAGAAAAGGAATTAAAAGAGATGTCAACAGCAAAAAAATCGACGGGAGAAATTATTAAAACTTCTAAAGATTTATATAGTAGTTGGGATAAGCTATCAGAACACGAAAAACGGGAAGTGATCGAAGCCATTACTACCGCTATTATCTTCGACGGACAAAGCCTCACCTTTAAACTGAAGCACATAACCCCACCCCAAACCTCTAACCCCTTTTCTGAATTGAAAACGAATGGTCAACGTAACCCGCAGGGTAAGTCACTGTAAATCGAGCGCGGGAAATGGTCACATCCCGATCTTCTAAAGGCTGTCTCATTACTTCCAACACACTTCGTTTAAATTCGGGCAGTTCGTCCAAAAAGAGTACTCCATTGTGTGCCAGCGATATTTCCCCGGGCTGTGGGTACTGACCCCCTCCTACCAAGGCAACATCGGAAATGGTATGGTGTGGACTTCGGAAAGGACGGGAGGTCATAACCCCTCCATTTTTTAAAGTCCTACCTGCTACACTATGGATTTTGGTAGTTTCCAGAGCTTCTGTTAAACTCAAAGGTGGCAAAATGGAAGGAAGTCGTTTTGCCAGCATGGTTTTCCCCGAACCGGGAGGACCAATAAGAATGATATTATGTCCCCCCGCAGCAGCTATCTCCATACATCGCTTAATTCCTTCCTGCCCTTTTACATCGGCAAAATCGAACTCAGGATGCTCCAGATGCTCATAGAACTCGGTCTTCATATCTATTTGGGTGGGTTCCAAGAGTTGTCCTTCATCAAAAAAAGAGAGCACCTCTTTTATGGAATCTACCCCATACACCTTCAAGCCATCTACAATAGCAGCTTCTTTGGCGTTCTGTTTGGGAAGAATAAACCCTTTAAATCCTTCTTCCTTTGCCTTTATGGCAATGGGCAATGCCCCTTTTATAGGTTGCAAGGATCCATCCAAGGAAAGCTCACCCATGATGATAAAATCCTTTAAAGGATGGCTTTCCTTAATCTGACCCGTGGATACCAAAATACCCATGGCCAAGGTAAGATCATAGGCAGAACCTTCTTTGCGGAGATCGGCCGGGGCCATGTTTAACGTTATCTTTTTTCCTGGAATTTTATAGCCATTGTTCTGTAAGGCAGCAGCAATGCGGTAATTGCTTTCTTTAATGGCATTGTCGGGCAATCCGACCAAATGGTAACCGATCCCTATATCGGTATTTACCTCTACAGTGATGGTCTGGGCTTCCACCCCAAACACAGCACTCCCATACACTTTGGTAAGCATACACAATAATTCATATTATTAAGGGAGTAGAACGAAGGTATAAAATCTATTCATATAATTTTTAAAAAACTGAAAATTATGTGCTCTACTTATTTATGCAATCGTTTGAATCCGATAGTCCTCGTTGCATTTAGCCTTCACTGTAAATTTTAATATATCATCGAACTTATATGATTTCTTAGGTAAGTGAAAATAAAGATGATTTAGTGCGCTAACCCCTTGGGGTTGATTTCCCAAGGGGTTAGCACACTATTTACTTTCTATTCTTTGACAAACTTCAATGTTTGCTTTGAGCCCCTTATCTGGATCTCCAAAAAGTAAATGCCTTGTGACAAGTGTCCAATATCCAGTTGGTGTGTTGTCTTTGGAACAGATAGTTTTTGAGTACCCAACAGACTTCCCGTATTGTTATAAATGGCAATACCGTTAATGGTAAACTCGCTCATCACGTTCAATTGGTCGCTTGCGGGGTTGGGAAAAAGCAGCAACACCCCTTCGGTGGTATTCTTGTATCCCAGCGTTTCGTACATTTTGCTGATGGCATTTTCGACCTCCCCTTTGCTTACAACGGTGTGATTCCCCACAAATGATTCGCTGCAACTGCCGCCACCCGCAGAGATCAAATCTACAAACGGTTGTATATCTGCAAAGGTGACCGAGCCATCCGAGTTCATATCTGCTTCACACATATGTGTGCCAGAAGAAAGGATGTCGACAAACGGTTGTATATCCCCGAAATTGATGGCTCCATCATTATTTACATCCCCTTTGCAGCAACTACTACTATTGCACGATTTAAAAACGTAAACATCGCCACCAATACCCTCAGGATTACCTTGATCGCTTATACCTCCGTAGGAGATAATTGCAGCAGGGGTGATTAAGGGAGCTCCAAAATCCCCTTCGTTTGAAACATGAACACCATGAGGCCGGTTACTTGTATTATCATTTGTCATATCCGAGCTTGTAACCACATAATCTATCTCTCCAACATCATTACTATAATAGGAGACCCCTCCATAAGAATAGCCCGTTCTTTGTTGAGTTTCGTTAGTAATTCCCGTTTGTAAAATCCCAAGAATGGAATAATCAAAATCTCCGCTATCTTCTTCCTCCAATACAAGGGATGGATATAACTCGCTACTTGAGGCACTATGTATACTATGGCCTACTACGGATCTTGTACCTACTAATAACCTTCCTGAGGGTAAAAACTCCAAACTCGATATTACTACAGAATGCGCACATCCAAATATTGTAGCACAGTGTTGATGGTTAAGTTCTTCCTGAAGTTCAGGATCACTACAGCCCGGAAAAGTATACTCCAGAGTTTCAGTAACGGAAATAAAGCTTCCATCTGGATTAATTCCAATAGAATATATTCTTGCTGGAGGGGCACCACCGCTCACTACAAACATTTCCCCCACCCCAAAGAATACTTTTGTGCCTTCTGGATTAACAGCAATTCCATATGGCATCTCTGTAACTCCAGGAGGACCCAAATGACCCGTGTCATGCTCCAAAGGATTGAACATATCAAAAAGGTTTCCATCCGAATCAAGACAATAAATACCACCATCTTCAAAATTAGTAACATAGAACAGGTTATTTCTTTCGTGGTAAGCAATATTGCCTAACCCTGGGCCTGTTTCCCTTACGATCGTTGACACTTCACAAGTGTTATTTGAATAATTATATGAAATGTGTTGAAAATTATATTCTTGTTGATCCAATGAGGCAAAATGCGAAGCTTCGCCTGTCTGTGCATCGATTTTATAGATCGCCCCTGCGGCTTCGAGGGATTCGGGGTCGCCATTTACCAAAGCACCATATTTTAGGATCGACGGACTACCATTAAAATCATGGGAATAATTCGACGAAGCACACACATAGGTATTTCCATCTTTATCCATGGTAACGCCAAACACATTACCTATATTATCTACATGCCAGGAAGGATGGTAGTATTTATCCACCTGGCCGGTAATATTCAGTCGCCCATTTTGAGGAACCACGTCATCAATAAGCATCATTCCTAGCGTAAAGTTTTGTTCTGGAGGGTCATTAGTCGACACACCCACAGTAAATGCTGCTACCCCTTTTCTGGTGATGCTATTACCGCAGTCCGGGTTTAAGTCCCAAGGTGGTAGTTCGGAGGGAGTTTGTGCATAGCTGGTCGCAAAAGCGATCATGAAACTCAATAATGATAAAGTTGTTTTCGGTATTCTCATAATAAACTAGGTTAATTAATAATGCGATTTAAATTTTCACTGTTCCAAATGATATTAAGCGATACACACAAGTCAGTAGGTGATTTTTGACTTAGGGAAATACCAATTAAGCCATCTTCTCTAATACCATTGTATCTTTTTTCGGATGTCGAAAGTAGAAGCAATGCAATTAAAAATCAATGGAAAGGGACGAATGGGAAACTGTTGTGACAAAAAGTTAGGAAGCCTCCATCGATGCTTTTAAGGATGTAAGTTTTGATCGGGCAATTGGGATATGGATGTCATTGGTCAAGACGGCAAAGCTTGTCCTGGAGTTCCCGGAAATCCGTTTAATATGTCCCATGTTGATGATAAATGACCTATGGCACATAAAAAAGCCATGGTTTACCTTAGAAAGTTGGTCATGTATCTCTTTTAGGGTTTTTCTTATGGTGTATACCTTGGTACTTTTTTCTTCAAGGACATGAATGGATATATTGTTCTTGTTCGACTCAAAAAAAAGGATGTCGGTTTTATTAAGACTCAATACCAAACCATTCTTTGAATTGCCTTTTAAGACAATAACTTCATCCTTCTTTTGCTTGGCTTTGCCCTTAAACCTGTTGTCCCTATGGAAATAGAAAAGGTTTAAAACCCCATAGATGGGAAATACAAGAAAGCCCACCGAAAACGAATAACCAAAACATCTTAAAAAGAAACCATCCCATTCAACTACCAGCAAATCCGTGAACAGGATCCCGAACAGAAGATAGGAGTACAGGAAAATTAAAAAACCTCCCAAAACAAATAGGGATAGGTAGGTACAATACTCATGGAACCTGGAAAAGTACGCTTTTTTGGATACAACATTTTTATAGTATCTCACCAAAAGGGGATATTCCATAAAAGGGATTGTGGCATATATCAGGGATGAAACAAAACGCCATTTTAAGGGCAAAAGCCCCACCTCGAAGGCCTTTAATACAAACAGGACGATAAAAGTTATAAATGATGTTGTTATTGCTAAAGTCAAAAACTGCTTCGTACTGGAATACACATAGGCTTCCTTGAGTAAATACGCTTTGCATTTTGTGTACATTGATTTGAAGGCTGCCATTTTAAAATATAAAGTGTCTTTCCTTTATTAGACTTGTGGATACTAGAATACCCATAGCCAAGGTGAGGTCGTAGGCAGAGCCTTCCTTACGCAGATCGGCCGGAGCCATGTTTAACGTTATCTTTTTTCCTGGAATTTTATAGCCATTGTTCTGTAGTGCAGCAGCAATACGATAATTGCTTTCTTTAATGGCGTTGTCGGGTAATCCGACCAAATGGTAACCGATCCCTATATCGGTATTTACCTCTATGGTGATGGTCTGGGCTTCCACCCCAAACACAGCACTCCCATACACTTTGGTAAGCATATATACAGTTGTTATCATGTTAAGGGGGTAGAACGAAGGTAGGGTTTTCGATTTAAACGACCATGCACAAACGATTATTTTACAACTATTTCCTTCTGAATTGAAATAGGCCTTCCATCTTTGGTAAATCCTTCCAATGAAATCTCGTAGGTGCCTGTATTGTCCGAAGTATAGAACTCCCATTGGTTTTCATTGGCAGCCATTTCAATATCAGGATCCCACAATAACTGGCTCCTAAAATCGGGGATCCTGTTCTCGGTTCCCGACGTATATGCTTGAGCGAAATAGGACTTTCTGGGTTGGGCTGTAAACAGATCTACCTTGGAAACATAACTATCGGTAAGGGTTTCATAAAAATCGCCTCCTAGGGTCTCCACAATGATCACCCCTTGAAACACATCGGCTCCCAAGTAATATTTATCCCTTACGATGCTTATGGTCTTTATTTTCCGAGAAGGATAATCCAACAGTTTTTGTTGGTCCTGAAGCACGATTCCATCCACAATAATCAAAGGCGGGAAGTTGGAAGGCAGCGTGTTTTCATAAGGACGTACAGCGAAAACGGTCTCCCCATTTACATTTTTGGTCCAGGCATCGTCAATAAACTCCAAAAAGGTTTCCTTTACCGTATTAAAGCGTTTGTAATCGTCCAAGTTGTAGGACGCTCCTCTTTTTCCGTAAAAGGGCGGACTGGCCAAAGGAACTTTTATGGTATCGGGTTTTAGTTCATAATACCCGTTTTCTATCTGATTGTACACACTACGCTGTACAATGGCATCCTTTAATTCTGAATCTATAGAGAATTGTCCAAAACGAAACCCTTCATAATTCAATGGCTTGTGGGTCGTGACGCTAATTTCATAATCAGTTCCACCATCTCCCAATACCTGGAAGGTAGCGTTACTATCGTTAAACTCTTCTTGTAGGACAAAGTAGAATACGCCATCGGGGTTTGTATTGGCAATCTTGGTGACAAAATCCTGTCCTGGAATAGACAATGCAACTTTCGCATTAGCGACAGGGCTTTTACTAGGTTGAGTTACCACTTTGCCCCAAACCACTTCTCCCCGTAATTCGGGTAGGAAAATAGTACTTCCTAATTTCGGGCTAGGGTTTGCATTCCCTTTACTTGTATAGTTTTTACTGGTTTTTTGCAAAAAGGGCGGTGTAAAATCCACCTTACGGACAGACAACGAATAATGGCCTTCTGTAAGATCGGTCCTATTCGATGAAAATTGAAGCGTCACCTTCTCCCGAGTGCCATAGGTTGTTTTGTCTGTACGTAATTGAAGTCCGCCCCCCCTTGTAACCGATTTATTGTCGTTAACCAGTCCATACTCCTTAATGGAAGTATTATCTCCTTGCGGAACTAATATATTCTCCTGTGCATTCTGGTAGGGATTAATAAGGGCGATATCACTTTCAAAAAAGCGACCTTCTCCTGCATTTCGCATCCATTGGGTGTAAGCAATCAGTTTGTAGCTTCCGGATGGAGTGGTAACGGGGACAAAGAAATCTCCTTGACCAATACCTTCATTCAATCGTATCTTATGCTTAAAAACCGAATTCTTATCGGAATCTATCAATTCTACATAAGCAACCTTACTTAAGACGCTTAACCGATCTGTTGCCGGCGGTG
>JANQKN010000111.1 GCA_028281065.1 Flavobacteriaceae bacterium
ACCAGATGGTCTCACAGATGGCGACTACAATTCAATCCTAGAAAGTGTGAAGCTATTTGTTTTCACGGTGCGCAAGTATGGCTGAAGGCCTATTTTCAGGCCGAGATATCCAATGAGATGATTTCACGTATCTCGGAATTAAGATATGTGGGATTATGGTATGATGAGCAACTGTCCTGGAATCACCGCGTCAGAGAAAGCACGTCACGAGCGCTGACAAGGCTGAACTATCCTCAGATTGTTCAGCCTTGTCAGCGAGGTTTCCTCGCCAAAGGCGCCCAAATCCGCTTCGTTGGTCACCTCCACTTCCTGAAGGAAACGGTCCATTTTTTCGATAAAGGTCTCATCGGCCACCACGTCTTGTTGGCTAGTAAGGTTTACAGCAATGTCCTTGCACTCGATCTTGGTTTCGAAACCCGAACTGGGATCTGCATTCTTCTCCACCTTGTACACAATCCCCTTAAAAAGGGTTTCGGCATCCTCTCCTGTGTTCACCTTGATCTCTATCTCATCGGTCACAGCCAACACATCACTCTGCAAGGGGTTCTCTTCCGCCCCCACATCGGGGTTGGATGATATAAAATGCAGCTTGGCAAAGGGTATTTTATTGAGCTCGTAATGAACTTCGGCTTTTTTCAATACCGTATGCAAACCTTCATTTTCCCCATTAACGGAGATTTCCAGTTGGAGTGTACTATACTCTGGAGTGTAGGGTGTTACCGACATTGCTTTCTCTTATTTTATAGGAGGGAACAGGAGGGTTTGTCCTGTTTCCAGTTTCCTGAAACTCAACAGGCCATTGGCTTTGGCCACGTCTACATAGTATTTGTTCTGGTTATAGGTTTGTTCTGCCAATAGGGTGAACCGGTCTTGTTGGTTCACGATCTTTTTATGGGTTACATCGGGTGATTGCTGGTTTTGTTCTGCCTGCATCTCCTTGTAGGATTGTGTCCCCAAAAACTTACACTTGGCATTGGCTCTAATGGGCCGCCCATCCCTTCTAAATACCTTATATTCTATCTGCATGCTCTTGAGCCTGCATTTCATTTCGTATCCTCCCCAAAGCAATTGGAGGTATTGCGTTTCGTGGGTATCCCCGTTGTAGCCCAACAACAGATCCTTAAACTGTTCCAGCTCTTCCTCTATGGTAGCTGCTTCTTCGAAAGGGTTGGCAATAGCCGGTTTCAGTACATCTACCAGGCTATCGAGCAAAGGGAGTTTTTCTACTTTGCCCGATTCTATCTTGGCAGGTGGCAATACACCAGAGCTGTCGAAGATAAAATCGAAGGTAACTTCTTCGCCCCCAATTTTATTGAACTTGAGATTCTGGCTGGAAGCCCCCATTGCTTGCCCTTCACAAAATTCCACTTCGTGGTTTATGGTATAGCTCTCTGGGTTTACCTGTACAAAAATGGTACTGATGGCTTCACTTTCCTTGTACTCTTCGTTGGGATAGACTTCTATCCGCATCTTATCTATAATACCTAGGGCACCTTCTATCATCGTTCTTGTCTTTCTTTAAGGATTTCTAATACCCTTCGGGTACACTTTTTAATGATTTCCGCTGTCATCACCTCTTGATTAATAACCGTTTGGTTGTTGTATACGACCGTTTTCTTGGGTTCTTCCTCGACCTTCACCTTGATATGGAATTCTTTTATTTCTATAGCCATGATGAAGGGTTTAAGGGATCGGGATTTCTTTAAAATATTGGTACTTAAGGGTAAAGGTTTCTATAACCAATTTGTTCTCCTCGGCGTTAAAGCCCGAGGTTTCCAACCCCACGGGAATGGCCTGCGATACATACCAAACCTTTACGGGATTGTGCTTTTCGTTGAGCAGGGAGATCACCAGGTTTGCCGGATGATACACAAAGTCGCTTAGGGCTTTAGTGGTCCACATGCGCAACCCCGAGAGCTCTTTGGTGAGCCCCCGTTTTAGTATCAAACTTTCATGGGTAGCCCGTTTCGGAAGGGTGATCTTGTATTGGTTCTGTCCCCCTTCGGAAATGGTCTCGGTCTCCATCGTGGCCTTCAGGCCTGTTACGCTCTGGAATTTAGTATCGATACTAAACTGAGGCAATAGCTCGAAGATGACCGAGAAATGGTACCCGCTTAATGGCATTCCGTCTGGCATGGTTTACACGTGTTCCATGGTAAACCCATGATTGGCAATCTCTACGGTGTCTATCGCATTGGCGTTTTCGTCCGACTTAAGGTCGGTACACTTTAACGATGTGATAAAGCAATCCTTTACTTTCCAAACGATGGCGGGCTCGTGGTTTTCATTCAGTAGGGAAATAGTGATATCCCTCTTTTCCACGGTGTTCAACGCCACGGTATTGTACCAGTCGTAGAACTCGTTATCGTTATGGAACACCCCTCTTTTTAGGGTAATGTTGCTCAATTTGTGCATTCCGGGCATTTTTTGCTTAAAGTACTCCGGACTGGATCCTTCTCTGTATTCCAATATTTCCAGTTCCTTGTTAAGACCCGAAACTTCTTGAAATCCTATACGTGTACCGCCCCATTCTACTCTAAAATGAAACTTTGGTAATGGAAAATCTGCCATGACTATTTATTTTAAATGTTTTTGTTTATGATTTTTGTTGTGTTTGTGTGAACTCAAGAACAATGAATTCTGCAGGACGCGAAGGCGCATAACCAATCTTTACGATCATGAGTCCGTTGTTAATGTCCTGTGCAGACATGGTTTCGTTAAGCCCCACGCTTACAAAGAAGGCATCTTCGGCTTTGGCTCCTGCCAAGGCTCCGTCGCTCCAAAGGGTAGTTAGATAGTTTTCTATCATCCCTTTTACGTTCACCCAGGTTTGTTTTACGTTGGGTTCGAACACGAAGTTCATACAGGCTTTCTTGGCCGACTCCTCGATCATATTAGCCAAACGGCGTACGTTGATATAGCGCCAGTCGTTGCTGTTGCCATCCAAGGTGCGTACTCCCCAAACCAGCAATCCTTTTCCTGTGAACTTACGGATGGCGTTTATGGATTTACCAGACTCATGAACGTTCATGTTTTCCTGTTCTTTGTCGGTAATATCGTCCGTCAAGCCAATGATTCCGTTTACGCTTACGTTTCCAGGTGCTTTCCACACCCCACGGGTGGCATCGGTATTGGCATAGATCCCCACCATGGCCCCACTAGGAGGTACGGTGTTCATGTTCTTGGCCAATTCTGACAAGATGGAAGGGTAAATAGGCAACTGGGAGGTTAGGTCGTTTTCGGCCTTAAGCTCGTATTCTTTTACGGCACTAATCACCCCATTCATGGCCGATGTTACCTGGCTGTACAATTTGTCTAACTGTGCCTGTACTTTTGCCATATCCACATCACCTGCAACACCGCTGTCCTCAATCAATGCGGTATACGGGTTGGGTACAGCTATTTCGTAATCCCCAGCGGCTCCATTATCGGCAAAATCACCCCACTCGGCATCGGCAAAATCATTACCTACCCCAGCATTCGAAAGGTCGACTGCCGTGGTCTGGCTGGCATCCCCACCTACACCCAGTGCATCGTAAGCTGCATTTATTTCAACCAACTTTTGCGCCAAGGGTCGTAAAGAAATGGAGATCATATCGGCCACCAGACTTTCCAAACCGGTATGCGAAATATCGGCTACAGGATCGTCTACGGTTCCCAATAAGCCAAAGATGTTGGTAATGTAAGTCCCCACATCGGCATCGTTTCCAATAGTTACTTTGGCATTTCCTGACTGTGCATTGCTCCAATCTTCCAAAATACCGTTGGTACCATCGTTGATATCGGTGTCTAGGGTAGCAAAATCGCTCAACGCTGCCGTGATGGTAGCGTCCGATGCATATATAGTGGCAAAATCCACTTTACCCGGATCGGTTCCGCTGATATCCCCAAACCTAAAATCGTATCCAAAACTGGTTTGTAGGTATGGGTAATAGGAGGCCCCGTATTTCAGGTTTTGGTTCCCCACCTGATCGCGAAAATCGGCCGAGTCCTGCTCGAGTCCGTTAGCGGTCTGTATTACGTCCATTACCGTAAATCGATCCATAAGTTCGGCACACTGCATAAGGGCATGCTTCTGCACCAACCCCAGGTTGGCAGCGCTCAGGTTTACGGCATCGGGAAACAGCAACAGGGTTACCTCGTCTACTTTTTCCAATAGGTCCAAACCATCGTTAAAAGGTGTGGCCGATGCAAACGGAGTGGCTGTATCGTAACCACCTAGTGAAACGATATAGCATTCGCCCCCACCGTTGGCAAAAAACAAACGCAGGCTGTTGTACATCTTAAACTGGCTTTCGGTTACGGTGTATTCCGAATTGAGAATGATATTAACCCCCGCAGGTTCTGGAGCCCCTCCAAACGATTCTTCGTATTCCAAGAGGGAAGTCACTTTAGTGGGCACCGCAGGGCCCGTCTTTGTATACCCTACAAAAGCAGGTATTGCAGTTGCCACTTGGGCAATACTGGGGGGAAATCCATTGATTTCGTGGATGTACACCCCAGGTGTTTTAATTGAACTTATCATAATTTCCGTTTTTTAAGGATTGTTAAGAATTATTTCGTCACTTTCTTCTAGTTGCCCCGCAATGTCGTTGGGGTTGTCGTTCCAAAGCTTTAGCTTCAGTCGCTCTACCGTACTGCCTCCATCTTCCTCTTCATGTTGTATGGTAATCATGCGCATGCGGTACAGTACCGAGGGCATGTACTTGTTGCCCAGCATGGACCACAGTTGGTTGAGCTCACTTATTTTAAGGCTCTCCAGATCGAGTATGATCTTTATATGGTCTTGGGTCGTGGGATCCACTTCTACGGTCCCATCGATATAGAACACGTTCTGCTCCTGAAAGCAGCGGATTACGTGTTCCAGTTTTATGATTCCGTCTTGGTACTTGTCTGTAGTCTGTTCCTTATTATAGGCCGTAAACAAGAGGGAGATCACCAGGTTCTGGGCTGGACTCTTATATCTGTCCACGGAAGACGCCTGTGTAGTATTGGGTAGGTACACATTGGGTACCTTGGCCACGGTATCTTCTTCTATATTAATGATGGAAAGGGTAATGGGTGAGGTAGAGTCCAGGTATTCGTCCCCATCGTTTAGGGTGGCGATGTTCATGAGTTCCACCATGCTCCCTACATTACCATTATAGGTATCTACTTTGGTCTGCAAAAATTGCAGGGTCTTATGAATGACGTCGGACGGCATGGGTATGTTCTGGTTTTAGAGACCTCTAAAGTCCTCATTTTCAGTAACAAAAAAGCCAGTCGTTCCACCTATTTTGCAGTAGGATTTGCACCGTTTATTTAGGGGAAAAATCCTATGGGGGTTTGGGGGGGTCTTATTTTTATTTCTGAAGAAATGGGTTATTTTATATGGAAGCACGCCCAACGAAAAACCTCTTCTTTCCCATTTTCCCGTTTGTTCCCAAATACGTCCGCTAGTTACCTGAAAGGCGCCGTAGGTGAATTAGCCTATTTTTTCCTCGTGACTATTGCGTACTATTGCAGTGGTATTTTTTACTACGGAAAAACCGTAAGAAACTACCATTTTTTAACCCGACCCCAATCCTTCGTTATCCAGACCAGTAACTTGGAAAAAGGTCCTCGGGATTTTTGAATCGTCATTCATTGTTGATAATTAAGCGGCAAGTGCGCGTACTTTTTTGTTAGTTTTGGGTGTTCGATACAAAGAACATTTTTTAAATCTCCCCTCCCGATTTATCGACTTGTACGTTGATGCCATTTTGGTATGGCAGTGACTATTATTATGTGTTTCACTAAACTTAAAAAAGAACCTTTTTTATGAAGAAGTTTTTTGTCTTTTCGATCTTTTGCTCTTTAGCAATGTGCCTTTATGGGCAAGACCAAGCCAACTATCCAGAACAATTTTCTAAAATGGTACAGGTACCCGCGTCCCCCGAAGCGGCTGCATTTACCAAATACGGGAACTATGATGTGAGCCTCCACACAGGAACACCGAACATCTCGGTACCCCTATATGTGTACAAGGGCCGTGAAATGGACCTTCCCATTTCCCTTACGTATGATGCTTCGGGCATTAAAGTAAACCAGGCCGCCACCAATGTGGGGCTTGGCTGGAATTTAAACATTGGAGGGCGTGTATCCCGCCAAACACGGGGGTTGCCAGACCATGGAGTAAATACCCCCAACCCAAGAACCCAATGGGTGAGGGACTCCGTTGTAAAGTACCGTGACTATAACGGCATATCGGACAATACGGGGACCATATTCGAAAACGGGAGCCTTGCGGCCGCCCACCAATCGGTATACGATTACTACAAATTCTTGCAAAAGGTAAGCAAGTCGGAAATAGACATAGAACAGGATTACTTCAGCGTAAACGGGATGGGGCTCAACGACATCATTTGGATGGACACCGAACACTATACGCCACACCCACTCAAGAACATCAACCTAAAAGTGGTTTCCCCTTCGGGTCCGGGACAGCAGAACCTCGATATCCTCTACTGGCATTTTGTAGACGGGAACGGAAACAAATACTACTTTGGGAACTACGTGGACGGGAGTGAACCCTACAATCCCAATGACAGCAATGCCATTGAGATCATAAACAGAAAGGACGACAAAGACACTCAACCCATCCCCAACTCCAACATTACCTACAATTCTTCTTGGCTCTTGTCCAAAGTGGTTTCAGCCAATGGGAAGGATGTGTACCATTTTAAATACAGCAACAATACAGAGGCAGATTTCCCCGAACTGCCCAACGTAATCAACCAAACCATTACCCACAACAGAATCCATATTGGAAATAATGGGTACGAATATTCAGGTGCGGGGAGTCCTCCACAGATCAACAAGGTAAGCTCGGTGAAATCCTTCAACACCTTACAGGTACTGGAATCCGTATACCACAACGGAAAAGAAGTGATCCGTTTCGAGCTTATGAACCGTTCCGACCTACAGAATGGTGACAATAAAGGAATAAAAGCCATCCATGTCTACGAAGACTATGGTGCTTCTACAACACCTTTAGAAAAGATAGAATTGGGGCATACCTATTTTGAATCGGGATCGGCCACCGAATATTATCAAAAGAGATTGAAACTCGACAATATTAAGATCGGTACGGGAACCGACCTAAAAGAGTATAGTTTCGATTATTTCAACTCAAGCGATCTACCCGACCGTTTTGCTACCAATATCGATATCCTTGGGTATTACAACGGGGTAAGCAATGGTGCTACCGCTTTTCAGACTTGGCCCCAAAGTGGTCCCGTGCAACTCCCCGGGGCGGATCGTTCGGTTTCTGAAACTTATACGAAATACGGAACCCTACAAAAAATCAATTATCCAACAGGTGGCTATTCGGAGTTCGATTTTGAGAATCACCAGACCACCACGGAGACCTTCCCTGGATTGCGGATAAAAAGCATTAGCCATTATACCAACAATGCCCTACTGGCCACGAAGAGCGAATACGAATACCCAGATAGCGAATTGATAGAAACCTTTACCCCTATCCTCGAAATAGAAGAACTGCAGGAACGTAGCCCTTGTGTATTTGCATCCGTAACCGTTGAGCCCGCGACACTGTACCGTTATGTAAACCCGCCCAATATGGACGATGGTGCCTATATTACGTATAGAAAAGTAATCGAACGCCAGATCGACGGGGGGACCAATCATGGGTTTACAGAACACGAGTTCCTTATAGGCACCCAAAACGAGAATTGGGTGAACAACAACAGTATGCCCTTTTACAATTACTATACCTCTGGCGAAGGGATTGGAAACCCATTGAAAACAAAGATTGTGGATAGTACCAACAGTACCTTGGTGGAAGAAACCAATACCTACAATTCATCAGGGCATATATACACCGATAATACCTTTGTAATAAAGCAAAACCCTAGGAAAAACTTTTCCTATATCTGTGTAACCAAAAGCGGTAACGATGTATTGGTGTATACAGGGGACAATGGCCCTGAACCCGAAACCGCTTCCTGCCCAACGGTAAATCTCGACCTTTGGCAAATCTCGACCACAGGCTTCGAAGCCATGGCTCCAGGATATTGCAGTGGACCCAATTCCCAAGGGATCAACGAAGGAAAGCTTGCACAGTTTGGACAAACCCCGGTTTCCATATCATCAAGATCTTCCCATCTCATCACTTCGGTGAAGACCGAACATTTTGGTGGACAGGTAACCTCTACCACCACAGACAATACCTATAGCCCCGACACCCACCTCATGCTTTCGAGCGCCGTGAATGCGGATAATGGACAACGCATCAAGACAGAATACACCTATCCCCTCGATATTCCACAGGGTCAGCGCACCGCTGCCGAGGATTCCCTTATCGAGGTCAATAGGATTTCCGCGCCCATCCTAACCAAAACCATGCGGGTGGACCAGAACGATGCCTTGCTAAGGCTACTTTCCACACAGAGGACCGAGTATAAGTACTGGACAGTGAACGGCAATGCCTATATCCAGCCCGAATTCATAAAAGCTGAAAAGGGCGGTACAGGCAGCAATTTGGAAAACCGTATAGAGGTCATCGCCTTGGATCCCGACGGGAACATCCGCGAGGCT
>JANQKN010000138.1 GCA_028281065.1 Flavobacteriaceae bacterium
TCTCAATTTTTATGGCCACTAAAGTACCTGTTTTTTCTGTAACATTAATGGTTTTAACCCCTTTTCCTCCTCTATTGGTGATTCGGTAATCTTCGATGCTGGAACGTTTTCCGTATCCGTTTTCGGAAACTACCAATATATTGGATTCAGAATCATTCACTGCAACCATACCTACTACTTCGTCTTCTGGGTTACCCAAAGTGATTCCACGAACCCCAGAGGCATTTCTTCCCATAGGACGTGTTTTCTCCTCTTCGAAACGAATGGCTTTTCCAGACTTTACCGCTAGCATTACCTGGCTATCCCCAGTGGTAAGCTTCGCTTCCAATAATTCGTCACCCTCACGGATGGTAATGGCATTAATTCCGTTGGATCTTGGTCTTGAGTATTGTTCCAGTGGGGTTTTCTTTACTTGACCCTTCTTGGTGGCCATGATTACATAATGGTTGTTTATGTATTCTTCATCTTTTAGATCCTGGGTACAGATAAAGGCTTTCACTTTATCGTCTGGTTCTATATTGATAAGGTTTTGGATCGCCCTTCCTTTGGAAGTACGACTTCCTTCTGGTATTTCGAACACACGCATCCAGAAACATTTCCCTTTTTGGGTAAAGAACAGCATGTACTGGTGGTTGGTCCCAACAAAAAGGTCTTCCAGGAAGTCCTCGTTACGGGTAGAGGATGCTTTTTGCCCTACCCCTCCTCTATTCTGTTTCTTATATTCGGTAAGCGGGGTACGTTTTATATACCCTGCGTGCGAAATGGTAATCACCACTTTTTCATCGGCAATAAGGTCGGTAATGCTTACATCCCCTCCTGCATACTCGATGGTAGAGCGTCTTTCGTCACCGTACTTTTCCTGGATCTCAAGCAATTCTTCCTTGATAATTGCCATTCTACGTTCCTTCTTAGCAAGGATGTCTTTGTAGTCTTCGATGGTTTTCATTAATTCCTCATACTCACTGCGTAATTTGTCCTGCTCCAGTCCTGTTAACTGGCGCAAGCGCATTTCTACGATGGCACGGGCTTGAATTTCCGACAACTCGAAAGCTTCTATCAATTTGGCACGGGCTTCTTCGGCATTAGCAGAACCACGGATGAGCTTTATCACTTTATCAATATTATCGGAAGCGATAATAAGACCTTCCAAAATATGGGCCCGCTCTTCGGCTTTACGGAGTAAATACTCGGTACGGCGGGTTACCACTTCGTGTCGGTGTTCCACAAAGTAGTGGATCAACTCTTTAAGATTCAACAGTCGTGGACGACCATTTACCAAGGCAATGTTGTTTACACTAAAACTGGATTGCAGTTCGGTGTATTTGTACAACATGTTCAATACAATGTTAGGAATGGCATCTCTTTTTAAGATGTAAACGATACGCATCCCTTTTCTATCGGACTCATCCCGAATATTGGAAATACCTTCTATTTTTTTATCATTTACCAGATCGGCCGTTTTCTTGATCATGTTGGCCTTATTTACCTGGTAGGGTACTTCGGTTACAATAATGCATTCGCGTCCAGCTACTTCTTCGAAATGGGCCTTACCGCGCATAACAACACGGCCTCTTCCAGTATGGAAAGCATCTTTTACCCCTTCATAGCCATAAATCACCCCTCCTGTTGGGAAATCGGGTGCTTTTACATGTTGCATCAAACCATCGATGTCGATATCATTATCGTCGATATAGGCCACAGTCCCGTCTATAACTTCAGAAAGGTTGTGCGGAGGCATATTGGTCGCCATACCTACAGCAATACCCGAAGCTCCATTAACCAAAAGTCCTGGGACTTTGGTTGGCAATACGGTAGGTTCCTGTAGTGTATCGTCGAAGTTTAGCTGATGGTCTACGGTTTCCTTATCGATATCGGCCAGCATATCTTCCGAAATCTTACGCATACGGGCTTCCGTATAACGCATTGCTGCTGGGCTATCGCCATCGATGGAACCAAAGTTTCCTTGTCCGTCGACCAGCATATAACGCAAACTCCAGTCTTGAGCCATACGTACCATGGCATCGTACACAGAGGTATCACCATGTGGGTGGTACTTACCGAGAACCTCCCCAACGATTCTTGCCGATTTTTTATGTGCGCTATTTGCTCTTACCCCTAATTCGTACATTCCGTACAGCACCCTTCTGTGAACTGGCTTCATTCCGTCACGAACATCTGGCAGTGCACGTGACACAATGACCGACATCGAATAATCGATGTACGCCGATTTCATCTCATCTTCAATATTAATAGGGATTAATTTTTCGCCTTCAGCCATATATAAAAACTATTATTTGGTTATTAAAATCTAAGAAAGCAAGATACACTATTTTGCAAGTTTTAACAGTGATTTTAGGGGGTAATATTCACGATTTTATTAACAAAAAAAGTAGGGTCCTTTTTAAAGAACACTACTTCAAAATTTAAACGCATTTAGGCATTTCCAATATGCCGAAAAAAAGCTATTCTTTAATAATTTTCAGGCTCCGCTTGCTCTGATTATTACTAAGGGTAATTATATAATTTCCTGATGACATATCACCTAACGAAATTGTCATTTTGTGGTTTCCAGTTACTGTATGTTTGTTACGGAATATAGACTTAATGTGCCTTCCACCTAAATCAAATATATCTAGGTTAAGGTTTTTTTCATCACTCAGTAAGGTGAATTCCAGGGTTACTAGATCCTCGACAGGATTTGGATACACCAAAAGCTGATCTGAAATAACCGAAAGATCGACAACGCCCAGTGAGGCATCCGGGATAATACGCATAGTAACAAAATCTGTAAAATTGGTGGCATTAACATAATCCCCCCCAGTTGTTAAATAACTATTTTCATTAAGAATTATCAGATCATGACCCAATTCTGTACTATTGGTTAAACCAGTACCCGGATTAATAATTGCAAAGCCAGTGGCATTAAAGCTAGTGTCAAAATCTCCATTAGGTAACCGGCGGGTAATGTACATACCAGCATCTTCAACCCCTATAGCAATGATATTATCATTGTCGTCAATTCTTATTTTTCTAATGTTTCCATTGGCCCCGGGGGAATCATGAGTATGAATTCCTCCACTGCCAAAAGTGGTATCCAAAGTACCATCTGCATTTACTCTCAACAATAGTTGAAAGAAGGCCGCTTCTATGGATTGCCCTCCTAGAATCATCTTGCCATCAGACTGAAAATCCAGTGTGCCGATATTAATCAACCCAACAATGTTAGAAATTGTTGCTTTTCCATTAACACCAAATGATGTATCAAGAGATCCATCATCGTTTAGCTTCGCCATAGCTACTTGAGTTTGAGAAAAGTCTGAGGTAATACCGGCAATAATTATCTTACCATCATCTAAAATGGATACTGTCCTAGCAATGGCTCCCGCCGTCTGAAATGACATAATTACTTTACCACCATCACCAAATGAGGTATCCAGATTACCGTCAGGCATATATCTTGTTATTGCAAAATCGTAAAGTCCGCTAGAGTTAGTAGCTGCCCCAGCAACTACTATTTTACCATCATTCTGTATGGCCATAGCCCCTGTAGAAATAGAATCTTCCCCACCAAAAAAATCGGTTATTACAGTTCCATTATCACCAAATGAACTATCAACACTACCATCGGGATTAAAACGGACTATTCCAAAATCGATATTAGCAGTTGTTGAAGTAACAACCGAACCTGCAGCTATAATTTTACCGCCAGGGAGTATTTCCATGGCAGAAAGAAAAGCACTTGAAGAACTCCCATCAAATTCAAATCTCACTTTGCCGCCATCGCCAAAAGAAGTATCTTGACTGCCGTCGGGGTTATACCTCACAAATGCAAAGGACAAAGAACCCCCGGCGTTACCTCCGACAAGGTATTTACCATCTGTTTGCACCTTAATACTAATACCAATATCATGAGGTTGAGTTACATCCTCCGGGCTGCTAAAATCATCTGTAACATAACCATCTCCATTAAAACTGGTGTCTAATTCCGTCTGACAGTATGTCTGAGACTGTATCAATAAAACCAATAAAGCAATTCGTAATAAATGTTTCATCTTTTTCGTTTTTTTAGTATAACTAATTCAATTTTATTTTTTGTTCAACCAATAGGATTTTCCCTATTTTATAGAAAGACAACAAGACAAGGAAAAACCCTACCTTTTTGTCATAATTTGGGTGAAACAGATAAAAAGCTGAATGGTTAGGCTCAGCTTTTCTAAAAAATGTGGAGTTTCATCCGTAGAAGTACGGGAGAGAGAATAAGTTAGATTGAAAATACTGCCTTTTTGCTGCATTGAAAAAGAGTTAACGAGTTCTGGCTTTAAATTAGGTAAATCCAGTACATTTGTCTAATTTGCCTTTAATTTCCAAACGGTTTAAAAGACTTTTACCTATCTTGCTTAAACTAGGCATAGTTTTTGAAAAAATAAATAAAAATAAAGCTAGATAAAGAGTTAAATAAATTATGGATGATAATTTTTCACCAAGAGTAAAAGACGTTATAGCCTATAGTAAAGAGGAAGCACTTCGCCTAGGACACGATTTCATAGGTACGGAGCATCTTATGCTTGGGTTGTTGCGGGATGGGAATGGAAAAGCGGTCAGTATCCTTAATGCGTTGGATATAGACCTGAATCACTTGCGTAGAAAAGTGGAAATCCTTAGCCCAGCCAATCCCAATGCGGGGGCTACAACCAACGACAAGAAGAACCTCCATCTTACCCGGCAAGCAGAGCGTGCATTAAAGACGACTTTTTTGGAAGCGAAGCTTTTTCAGAGCTCGTCTATAAATACCGCACACCTACTCTTGTGTATCCTACGAAACGAAAATGATCCCACCACCAAATTGCTTCACAAAATGAAGGTGGATTACGATGGTGTAAAAGACCAATTTAAACTTATGATTACCAACGACGAAGAATATATAGAACCCACTGCATCGGATTCTTTCCCTAACGACGATGATGATGCCGCTGCAGGAGATGCAGATAAAGACAACCTTTTCTCTGGATCCAGTAGTTCCAAAGGAAGTAAAAAATCCAAGACCCCCGTACTCGATAATTTTGGAAGGGACCTTACCGCCCAAGCCGAAGAAGGGAAGCTTGACCCTGTGGTTGGGCGTGAACACGAAATACAACGTGTTTCCCAAATCCTGAGTAGACGGAAAAAGAACAACCCGCTCCTTATTGGGGAACCCGGGGTAGGAAAAAGTGCCATTGCCGAAGGATTGGCATTGCGCATTGTACAAAGAAAAGTATCCCGCATCCTTTATGATAAGCGCGTGGTTACCCTCGATTTGGCTAGCCTTGTGGCGGGAACCAAATACCGTGGGCAGTTCGAGGAGCGCATGAAAGCCGTGATGAACGAATTGGAAAAGAATGACGATATCATTCTGTTCATCGATGAAATCCACACCATAGTAGGTGCTGGAGGCGCTACAGGCTCATTAGATGCTTCCAATATGTTTAAGCCTGCGTTAGCGCGTGGAGAAATTCAATGTATTGGTGCCACTACCCTAGATGAGTACCGACAGTATATTGAAAAAGACGGAGCCCTCGAAAGACGCTTTCAAAAAGTATTGGTAGAACCTACTTCGGTAGAGGAAACCATCGAGATCCTTCAGAACATCAAAGAAAAATACGAATCCCACCACAATGTGGTCTATACCGACGAGGCCATAGAAGCCTGTGTGAAATTAACCAATAGGTATATGACCGACCGATTCCTTCCAGACAAGGCGATCGATGCATTGGATGAGGCGGGATCCCGTGTGCATATTACCAACATCAACGTACCCGAAAAGATTCTAACCATAGAATCGAAGTTGGAGGAAGTTCGTGAACTGAAAAATTCTGTTGTCAAAAAGCAGAAGTACGAAGAAGCTGCCAAACTAAGGGACGATGAGAAGAACTTGGAAAAAGACCTTGCCACTGCACAAGAAGCATGGGAAAAGGAATCCAAGTTGCATAAAGAATTGGTTGATGAGCCTCAGGTAGCCGAAGTAATCTCTATGATGACAGGTGTACCGGTACATCGTATTGCACAGACCGAAAGTAACAAATTGGCTGAGCTGCCAGATCTTATAAAGGGCAAAGTAATTGGTCAGGATGAAGCCGTTGCCAAGGTGGTAAAAGCCATACAACGTAACCGCGCTGGGCTTAAAGACCCTAACAAACCCATTGGTTCCTTTATTTTCCTAGGGCAAACTGGGGTAGGTAAAACCCAATTGGCCAAAGTATTGGCACGTGAACTTTTTGATAGCGATAATGCCTTGGTGCGTATCGACATGAGCGAATACATGGAGAAGTTTGCGGTTTCCCGTCTTATCGGGGCACCTCCAGGATACGTAGGTTATGAAGAAGGAGGGCAACTTACCGAAAAGATTCGTAGAAAGCCTTATGCTGTAGTATTGTTAGACGAAATTGAAAAAGCGCACCCAGATGTATTCAATATGCTGCTTCAGGTACTGGACGATGGTTATTTAACCGATAGTTTGGGGAGAAAGATCGATTTCAGAAACACCATCATCATCATGACCTCCAATATTGGAGCTCGAAAACTGAAAGATTTTGGACAAGGGGTTGGTTTTGGAACTTCCGCCAAAGCAAACCAAGCAGATGCCCACGCCAAGAGCATTATAGAGAATGCCCTTAAGAAAGCATTTGCCCCAGAATTCCTGAACCGTGTAGACGATGTAATGGTGTTTAATGTATTGGAGCGTGAGCACATTCATAAGATTATTGATATTGAGTTGGACAAATTGTTTGGTCGTATTTCCGATTTGGGTTATACCCTAAAGCTTACCGCAAAAGCCAAGGATTATATAGCCGAAAAAGGATTCGACAAAGATTATGGAGCACGTCCGTTAAAGAGGGCCATCCAAAAGTACATCGAAGATGCGTTGGCCGAGGAGATCATTAATTCCAACCTTAAGGAAGGCGATACCATTACGATGGATTTGGATGAAAAGTCCGACGAACTTAAAATACAAATCAAAAAGCAGAAAAAGGCTACTGAGTCCTAATTTGCTTGATTACAAATACGAAAACAAACACCTATAGGAGTCCGCTCAGATAGGTGTTTTTTTTATTAATCATGACCGAAAAGGAACAAATAAAAACCCGAATTCTGGATGAAATAGAAACCACCCAGCAAATGGTTGAAAAATACCGTGACCTCACTAAACCCATCGCTCCGGAAAACGCCATTGGCAGGGTTTCCCGCATGGATGCCATTAACAATAAAAGTGTAAATGAAGCCGCACTAAAGAAAGCAGAGCTTAAACTGAAGAACCTACAAGTAGCCCTAACCAAGCTGGATGATGCCGATTTCGGTATTTGTGTGCGCTGCAAAAACCCCATCCCACTGGGAAGGATTCTTCTTATGCCACAGGCCATTACCTGTGTAAATTGTGCTCGTTAATTTTGTTATTTTCGAAATGAAGAAGGGGTTGCCTTATACATCTTTTTGAAGTTTGATGAAAAATAGGACGTGTCCTCATACCCTACTTCATACGCTACTTCACTTACAGAAAGTTCTGATTTTTCCAGAAGTTCTTTAGCCTTTTCCAGCCTAATTCGGTTTACATAACGCATTATCGACATTCCTGTTAGGGCTTTTACCTTTCTATGCAACTGTGTTCGGCTAGTGCCGAGGGAATTCACTAGGAAGTCTGTAGAAACCTTGGCTTCTTTGTTTAATACCAACTCCTGAATCTTCTGAATAAACTCAATATCCAATTGATTGATATCCTTGTAGTTATCAGCCGCTCCTTTTAAATTGAGTAAAGAGCCAAACTGTTTAATTCTGCGAGAATTTTTAATAAAAAGACTATCGATTATAGCCAACAATTCATCACTGTTAAAAGGCTTTTCCAAATAAGCATCGATACCTGTTTTATAAGCTTCTACCTTGCTTTGGGTATCCGTTTTTGCAGTTAACATGACAAACGGGATGTGCGAAGTTTCCACCTTACTCTTAATCTGTTTGCAAAATTCATCACCATCCATCACCGGCATCATAATATCACTAATAATAAAGTCTATATTTTTATTTCTGGCTATCCTAAGTCCTTCTTTTCCATTTTTGGCAGTGTATAGCTTATACTTTTGTGATAATAGCTCCTTTATGTATTGTAATAGTTCTTCATTATCCTCTACCAATAAAACGGTATGCTTTTTTTCAGCAAAAGGATTTAATGGAACTTTTGAAGTTGCAACCAATTCGTCTACATAGGGCGATTTAAAGGACAAGGACTGTGAGGAAGAAGCATTTTTATGAATGGGCAATGTAATCTTGAAAGTCGTTCCCTTGAGGATGTTGCTTTCTACCGAAATATTTCCGTCGAGCAGTTCGACAAGTTCCTTGGTAAGGGCCATCCCTATTCCATTGCCCAAGTTACCTTCGGTATCGAAGGTTTTATAATACCGATCGAAAATATAGGGAAGATCCTCTTTTGTAATTCCCTTTCCTGTATCGGATAAGGTAATCATTACCTGCTCTTCTGCTTCATCGCATCCAATATGTACGGTTACTTTTCCACCCGATGGGGTAAACTTTATGGCGTTGGACAAAAGGTTGTTAATCACTTTCTGGAGTTTATCATCATCAATATCCATAAACAAACTTTCCATCTGGGTAAGGAATACGAGGTCTTGTTGCTTAGAGTCTGCATAGGCTTTGTAAAAGGAAACACATTTTCCCACAAACCCAATAAGATCGCCATGTTTGTAATGAACCTGCATTTGTTGTACATCCAAAGACACAAGGTCCAACATTTGGTTAACCAGATGCAACAACTGATCGCTGTTTCTTTTAATTCCCGAAATCCTTTTCCGTTCCTTAGTTTCAGTAGTTTTGCCTTTTAAAAGGGCATCGGTCAACCCATTAATAATGGTTAGTGGCGTCCTGAATTCATGCGAGATATTGGCGTACATTTTGGATTTCACTAGATCGAATTCCTTGGTTCTTAGTGTTTCAGATTTCGCCAATCGCTGTCTTAGCAATAAGGCATATATCGAAAACAACACCAATAATAGCACTATTCCATAACTCACATAAGCCCACCAAGAAAGGTACCAAGGCGGGGTAATGTGTATGTTAAACCGAAACATTTTCTCAGGGGCTCCAATTTCCCCCAGATGATAAAGGTCCTTTACCTTAAGCACATGATTCCCGTAGGGAATACGTGTAAAATAAGCGGTTTGATGATCGGTAACCACCCAATCCTCATTATCCAGGGCATACGCATACCGCACCTTATTGGTATGCTCATAATCCAAGTTGGAAAAACGAATGGAAAAATTGTTCTCTGTATAATTGAGCTTAATGTCTTTGGTATAAGGGGCATTGAAAGGTAAAATATTCTTTTCCCCTTCCTTATGCTGAATGGCTATGTGGGAAATACCTACTTCTTTCCTGAAAGATGGAGATTCCAAGCTATTAATGTCGATCGCTTGAATGCCTTTGTCCGTTCCAAAATATAGGATATGGTCATTATCGAAATAGTACCCAGAAGAATATAGGAAAGAGTTGGAAATGAGCCCGTCTTCTATTGTATAGTTGAAAAATTGCCCGTTATCTGGATCGTACACATACAATCCATCGTTTATAGTGCTAATCCACAAGCGATTATCAAGATCTGAACGTAGTGCCATGATTTTTTTATCGAATAAGCTTCCCCCATTCCTTAGCCTTGAAAAGTTGTTTTCCTCTTCGTTGAAGGATACAATCCCTGTATCCATCCCAAACCAAATGGTTCCCTTTTTGTCTTCTGTAAGCGTAGTAATAACATTGGAAGTAATACTATTTAAATCTTTTCTCGAGTGCCTATAATTAATAGAAGGTAACTGAGATGACTTTAAAGGGAAGTCTGACACGTCTTTTATGCAATACACCCCAAAGGCTGCTGTAATGACCCAAAGTCGATCTTTAGTATCCCGCAACATTTGAATAACCTTGGCTTCATTGGATGGCACGGAGGAATCCAAGTTGAAAAACCGTAATTCTGTCCCGTCTTTGTCCAATATATGCATGCCGTTCCAACTGCCTACCCAAATCCTGTTCTTCTTATCCTTTTCAATACCCATCACCCTAAGGTTGGTCTCCAATTTTGTCCTGCTTATAATAGCATCATTATAAATCCTAAGAATTTCTCCTTTGCCGTTTCCAGTCCATAAAATGGAATCGAATCGTTTTAAAGAAAGTACAGGTTCGTTAAGGATCTGTTGCCTTGCCCCTGTACTATCCAATACAAAGAGACCATTTAATCCACCTGCATAAATTTTATCTCCCCACCTCAAGATTCTACGAGCGTGTATCTGTGGAAAAGCCTTGTTAAATACCCCCTCGTACTGTCTTTCTTTAAAAACACCATGCGAAGTCCCCGCCCACAATAAACCATCGCGATCCACAAACAGGGTCTTTAAACTATTAAATGGATCTTGTACCTCTAAAGACACTTTTTTTAATGTAAAATAATTTAGCTCGAGTTCAAAGATTTCACTTCTGGAATGCAAATAGACAGTATTGTTCCTTTGCACAAAGCCTTCCAATTGAACTTCGGTATCCTCTTCCTTTACTAGTTTTCCATGAACTAAATGCCTGAGTTTTGTCCCCACCCCAATGGTTACTCCTTTATCGTGAGGGACCAGCAATGTGATCCTATCTTTTGCATCGTATTGAAATACAATCTGCCTTTTTTCCGTATCGTACTTAAAAAGGCGATTTTTATTGGTCAGCCATAGGGTATTACCAAAAGCAGCTATTATACTGGTTCTTTGTCCTTCTGGAATTTTAATAAAGTTTCCCTTATCATTCATATACACAAAAACCCCTTCATCCGTGTTCAGTCCCAAATTCCCATTATCCATTCTCTGTAGGGATAAAATATACCTAGGGCCAAAATCTTTATTCTTAAAATAATTGTTGAATGACAGGCTATCGGGGCGAAAGACGCTCATTCCGCCTCCCCAGGTTGCCAACCAATAATTCCCATCGTTGGAAATGGCTATATCCGATATATAATTAGCAGGCAACCACGATTCCTTTTCAGGATCGCTTCTAAGGGCATCAAAGTGGTGCCCGTCGTATCTGTTAAGGCCATCTTCTGTGCCCAACCATATAAACCCCTTATCATCTTGGTCGATACTGGTAATATTTTCGTTGGATAGGTTGCCCTGTACTTTTTCCAAACGCAATAAAGGTTCTGTCTGTGCCCATCCACACAAAGGATAGCATAGCATCGACAAAAACAGAACAAGTTTTGGAAAAATTTTAGTCTTCATAAATGACTCCGCTATAAGAAATTGCCTATAGCAGCATATGTTGTATAACCATTAAATTTACAAAGTAATGCAATACACTACGGCAGTAAAAAGATTATTCTTTCACCAATCGTAACAAAGTCGCTTCACTCCCTTCAAGATACAATTTAATAAAATACACACCTTTTGTGAGTGAATCCGTATCCATCTTTATATCAGCCACATTGTGGTATGATTTAGCCGTGATTCGCCTTTGCAAAGCATCGAATATCTTTAACTCAATAGTAGAATAAACGGCACCAAGATAGATGGTACAATCATTAGAAGACGGGGTTGGGCTTATAAGAACATTGTTTTTTAAGTTAGGTTCGTTAACAGCTAAAATGGAAGCGTTATGCCATACGCGCGCATGACCCGCATTGGCTCCATTGTCATCGTTTAGGTATCCACCCACTGCAACTGTACTTCCGTCTGCGCTTAGGCTTACGGAAAAACCCGATCGATCTTCCTGGGCCTCCCCTATCATATTGTTATCCACCAATTCCCATTGATCGGATTCTTCTTTATATACCTGAACCAATCCAATGTCGTTACCGCCATCGTTATAAAGTGGGGCGCCAATGGCCAAAATAGTTCCCTCTGCATTTAGGCTCACTGCATTCCCGAAATTATCGTTAATACCTATTCCATCGATATCTTCACCTATTTGTGTCCATGAATTGGACACCCATTCAAAAACACGGACATGACCTATACCATTGTTGTCTATGGCTCCTACTGCCAATCTATTTCCATTGGCATTGAAATTCACAGAGTTTCCAAAGCGGTCATTGCTCGCTTCCCCATCAATGTCTTCCCCTAACTGCTCCCAACTATCAGATTCATATTGGTAAACCCTCACATGACCTGCATCTGAGGCACTGTCATCGTTGAAGGGTGCTCCAATAGCCAAAAGGGTTCCATCGTCACTTAGGCTCACAGAAACCCCAGAATTATCCTCTTGGGCTTCCCCGTCGATATCTTCACCCAATTGTTCCCAACTGCCAGAATCGTATTCATACACCCGAACGTGTCCAAAATTTCCCCCAGAGTCGCCTTCGTTATCAGGGCCGCCAATGGCAACAATGGTTCCATCAACATTCAAACTCACAGAAAATCCAGAGTGGTCACTTAGAGCTTCGCCTAAAATAGGATCTCCCAGTTGTTGCCAAGAACCGGCTTGGTTCTGAAACACCCGTACTTCTCCAGCTTCAAAAGCAGTGGTTCCTTCATCGGGAGCACCTATGGCTAACGTTTGTCCATTTCCACTAAGGCTCACCGAAAACCCCGATCTATCGCTGGAAGAGCTACCCGTAATGGCATCGCCAATTTGCACCCAATTTCCGGCCTGGTTTTCGAACACCCGTACATGGCCCGAATTACTACCGTTGCCATCGTTAAAAGGGGCACCTATGGCCAAAACAGTCCCGTCGTCACTAAGGCTTACCGAATACCCGAACTGATCGTTACCCGCTACGCCATCTATATCGTCACCCAATGGAACCCATTGTCCATAGGCTACACTAGTGATCATAAAAACTAATAGAATTAACCTTTTCATTGGTTCGTTTTTTAAATGATTATCTACACAAATGGTAACCCAACCCACCCATACATTATGTATGGATGGGATTCTCCTATGTAGGGTTACCGTAACCTATTGCTTCACTATTTTGAATGTAGCATTGGAGTCAGCGGAATATACCGTCATTAAATACAACCCAGCAGCAAGATCCTGCATGTCTAAAGTGGCTTCGGTGGTGGTCTGGCTGAATTCCTTCACCTTTTGTCCCGTTAACGTATACAGCACAATGCGCTCCATTTGTTGGATAGAAGTAATGTGGAGCCTATCTTGGGCTGGGTTGGGGGAATAATCTATTCTATTTGCGTTTTCACTGTCAACAGAAAGTAGTTCGGTGTCCCTATTAAAGTACAAACCATAGCCCCTAGTTCCGTTTACCCTGGCAAAAACCATACATGGAGCATTATCCGCAGGGGTTTCTGCAATCGCTGGTGCAAAGCCATTCCAAATCTCAAAATCGAGATCGCTTACTGCTTCATTATCGGTAAGTACATCCCCATCGTAGGTATAAGACCTTGCCCGGGCATTAAAACTATTGTTGGTACTTTCAGAAATATAAGAGGTGCGTATAATTTCATTTTCTGGAGCCCTACGCACCCAAGCATCCATAGGCCCAACACTGTTATTGGGTAAAGGGATTCCTTCTTGGTCTAAAAAGAAATCACTTTCGCCTTCCCGGTTGTAACGAAAATGACTGAATGCATTACTAGTCCCAGCATCCCTTGATTGTGTTATTAATATCACTTCATCGATTCCCAATGATTTCTTAGTTGCGGCTACGACAGGATTTTTGCTTTCTTCAACATCCCCTTCTTCAACAGTCTCTCTAGGCTGCCAGGAAGCCGGATCGTTATAATCGCTATTTACTCCTGCATAGAGGTTACCGGTAGTAAATCCTATAAATACAGTATATATGGCACCAACCCTCCCATAAGAAATATCATTCTCGATACTGCATGTATTATAAATGTTGTGCTCATCTACCCATTCCATTCCATAACTCCCCGAAGTACTCCTGGCAGAATAAATGACAGAACCGCAGGAACCTTCTTCTTTTATGTAGGTAGCAAAAACCCTCTTAAGTTGGGTAGACCCAGGGAAGTTTTGATCTACAGAAAAATCCAAAACATCGGTGGTTATCGTAGCGGTATCCACCAAATTGCCTGTATGCATATTCCACCGAACAACACCGAATTGTCCATTGTCCAGTAACACATAAGCCAGTAAGTATTCCTCTCCTCCACCATCCAGGGAAATGATCTTAGCTTTTACAATATTAGCATTCAATTGGGCATCGGCCCAAAGGAAAAAGGAACCTCCATTGTCATTCGATTTGTATATGAACACATCACCTAACCCTGTACTATTTTCATAACCCATCACAAATATTCCATGTGCTTGGTCCACATCTATGTCGATACCATCTACAAAACCATCCCGAAGCAACAAGTCTTCTTCGCTCCACGAATTGATTGTAGGGGTGCTTCCCTCCTCGTAATGGTTGGAGGATAACACAAAGTCTGACACATCGGAAGGTAATTCAATAGGCTTATACAAAGCTGCTACTTCTGGTGAAATAGTGGCCCATTCGTTCTTAATATCGATCCTGTTCTGTCGAATTTCAGAAACCGTCCCATGCAGTTCCAAATATTTTCCGTGGGCATAAAGCGCTTCTAACGCTGGTGTTCGTTCTGGGATTTCAATAGGTTGAAACCCATCGGTGTAATCATTATTGTTTTGGCTCCATCCTAGTGCCGAAAACATGCAAAAAGTCATTAATAGTAGTATTTCTCTTTTCATGATTTTTAGTTTTTAGTTGTACATCTGGTTTAAATCTTCAACAAAACTATATGGACATGAATCTGAAAAGTTTTACTATTGTTCCAATGGGTATAAGAATTGTTCCACACCCCTATTTAGGGTATATTCATATAAGAATATGTGTCATTGAAAAGAAAAAACCCTTCATTTTATCAAAAAACAAAAGGGTTTAAAATTCGTGATGGAGGGATTGGAAAACCTAAGGTTTTCTGGTAAGTTTCCAGTCAAATTCTTTCACCAAAGTGATCCCGCTGGAGTTACCCACTTCGTTCCCCAATTCCAAGGAAGCAAAATAGTCTTTGCCCGATATGTGATTGTTCTTCACCAAATAATCGAGGAAATGTTTTACGTCTACCTTCCCTTCAGAGCGTGGCGACTCACGTACAAAGGCAATATATACCCAATCCTGGGCAAATTTGTCATTCTTTAAATAGCCCTTGTAAACTTTGTAGCGACCAAATGGGGTAATGATCTTTTCGATAACCCTTCCGTAGGAACTGAAATCGAAATAGTCTTCCCATATCATGATTTCGGTCGTAATGTTTTTGTTGTCGGCTTTGGCAACATCGGTTAACCAGATATCGAAAGAGAGGTTAAACTTCTTATGCTTTACATGGGTTTCGAAATTGTAAGAAACGTCCAACTCCCCTACATCTTCAACCAATAGCGGAAATCCGCCACTGTCCTTTCGTTCCTTTCCACCCCAAGGAGATCGTCCTATTTCCAAGGCTGGATACCCAATAACCCCACTGGCAGTATTGTCTATTTTCCATTCCCAACCACAATCGTTTCCTCTTGTAAAGACGCATAACTCGGCCGTCCCTCTTTTTACCTTGGATTTTCCCCAAAGGTTATTTTTTAGTGTAACATCGCCATCCATTTTTTTACGATGCCCCACCCTACAACTTTTAAAATCGGATTCCCGTACCAATTTTCTTGCATTGGCAGAGGCTTTAGAAATCATCTGTTCGTGGGTAACGTTGGAGTTGAGGGTCTTACATGAAAAAACAAGACCGATCGCTGCAAAAAAAGAAGCCACTTTTACGGGGAAAATCAATTTCATTGTACTGGAGTTTCCATAAAAATATAAAATCCTCTTTAAAACGAAATCAGCTATTCAGAAAATGGGATCATTATCCGAAAAGTAAATCACTTTCTATAGAAAAACTCTGTAGGAAGGCAATGGAAGCATGGATGTCATCTGCCAATAAACGGTCTTCATCCACAAAAGGAACTCCCTGTACGTAATGCTCCAAAAAGGATTCGATGAATTCCGAAGACTTCTTAGGCCTTCTAAAAGCAATGGCTTGCGAAGCATTCATCAACTCAATAGCCAAAATGGTTTCCACGTTGTCTACAATTTTTAAACACTGCGTAGCAGCGTTGGCTCCCATACTTACGTGGTCTTCTTGCCCATTGGAAGAAACAATACTGTCTACCGATGCGGGTGTCGCCAATTGCTTGTTGGCACTTACTACACTGGCAGCTGTATATTGCGGAATCATGAATCCACTGTTAAGCCCTGGGTTGTTCACCAAAAACTGTGGCAATTCCCTAGCTCCCGAAACCAACTGAAAGGTCCTCCTTTCTGAAATATTACCAAGCTCCGCCATAGCAATACCTAAATAATCCAGTCCTAAAGCCAACGGCTGACCGTGGAAATTCCCTCCCGAAATAATCTGGTCTTCGTTTCTGAAAATGTTAGGGTTGTCCGTTACACTGTTGATCTCTGTCTTGAAAGTCTTGGTTACAAAATGCAGCGTATCCTTAGTAGCTCCATGTACTTGGGGAATACAGCGGAACGAATAGGGATCCTGTACCCGCTTATTTTCAGAATTCCCAATTTCACTTCCTTCCAAGAATTCGGAAATAAGCTGAGCTGTTTTTATCTGTCCCCTGTGCGGGCGCACGATATGAACCAGCTCGTTGAAAGGACTCATATTACAATCGAAAGCATCAAGGGACACGGCTCCGATTAAATCGGCCAAGTACGATAGCTTATGTGCTTTCAATAAACAGTGTACTCCATAGGCACTCATAAACTGAGTACCGTTTAACAGCGCTAACCCTTCCTTGGCGTGTAGGATAATGGGCTCCCAATTGTGTTGTTTTAGCAATGCTTTGGAAGCAACGGTTCCTTCATCTGTATATACTTCCCCTTTGCCTAACAAGGGTAATGACAAATGTGCCAAAGGCGCCAAATCCCCAGAAGCGCCCAAACTCCCTTGGGTATATACCACAGGGATGATGTCGTTGTTATAAAAATCGATCAGTCGCTGTACTGTTTGTTGTTGTACTCCGCTAAATCCGTAACTCAAGGATTGTATCTTCAGCAACAGCATGAGTTTAACGATGGGCTTGGGGACCAATTCGCCTGTACCACAGGCATGAGACATCACAAGGTTTTCCTGCAACTTGGACAAATGCTCCGTAGAGATCTTTACATTATAAAGCGATCCAAACCCGGTATTGATACCATAGATGGGCCGGTCGTCTTTCTTGATCTTTTCCTGAAGGTAATCGTGTGATTTGTTTATGTTTAGGATAGCCTCGTCCGAAAGGGCTAATTCTTTGTTTTCCTCAATAATGTCCTTGATAACAGCTAGGGAAAGTATTTCACTGCTTACATAATGAATTGGGCGCATAGGCAAGGTTATTTGCGACAAAAATACCAATTTCTTGTTAAGGTTTTAACGAATTTTAGGATATGGTTCGAATATTATTTTAATTTAGCGGAAACCAAAACATCTAAGCATGAAAAAAATACTTTTTCTGTTTGCAGGACTTATCATTATTAGCTGTGATACAGAAGTAAAAAAAGACTATGTAACCTTTTCCGGTACGATAACCAACAAGAACAGTGATTCTATTGTGATATCTAATAAAGAAATGAAATACCGAAAAGTTTTGAGTGTGTCTGACGATGGCTCTTTCAGTGATACTTTAAAAGTTAAAGATGGTTTTTATTCCTTTTATGATGGAGGTGAAGCCACTAAACTTTTCCTTAAAAATGGATATGACCTAAACATGACATTGAACACTGAAGAGTTCGATGAAACAATAGTATATGAGGGTAATGGAGCTGAAAATAATAATTATATAGCAGAGGAAGCTTTAATAAAAGAGAAATTATTAGATTTCGATATAGATGAAATGACCGCCAATGATTTAGATGTTAAGTTGGATGAAATTTCCAAACAACTGATCGAATTCCTCGATAAACAAAAAACATTGGATACTATGGTTGTTAATAATTCCAGAAAATCTGTGGAAGGGACCATAAAAAGTTACAAAGGGTATTTGGGTGACTTAATTGCCCTAAGAACCAATCTTCCCAAAGGATCCCCTTCCCCTACGTTCTCCAATTACGAGAACCACGCAGGAGGTACTACTAGTTTAGAAGACTTGAAAGGGAAATATGTTTATATAGATGTTTGGGCAACTTGGTGTGGGCCTTGTAAAGCAGAGATTCCTCACTTAAAGAAAGTGGAAGCAGATTATCATGACAAGAACATCGAGTTTGTAAGTGTTTCCATAGACCGACCAAAAGACCATGAAAAATGGATTGCTATGGTAACCGACAAAGAATTGGGCGGTGTACAGTTGTTTTCCGATAACAACTGGGAATCCAAATTTGTAAAGGATTACTACATAAAAGGGATTCCACGTTTTATCCTTATCGATCCTGATGGAAACATTGTGACCCCAGACGCCCCGCGTCCTTCCAATGACAAACTACGTGAAATGCTTGACGAATTGATCTAACAAGCAAAACGATTATAAAACAAACCGCCACGAAACTGTGGCGGTTTTTTTATTATTTCTACCAAGAAATTAGTAATAGTGCACAGTAGTAGTCTAGTACATTCGTATTTGTATTAACGGTATATTTTTACCAGAGTTGTTAATTTAAAATATAAATTTTATGAAAAAAGCTCTATTAATTTTATCTATGGCATTTTTGATGGTCTCATGGAATATTTCCAATGGATCTATATCGAAAAAAGCTTCTGTAAAAGCCAAAACCACTAAGTATCAAGTTATTTCTTTTATATCGGAAGAAACAAATATTCCAGAATGGGTCATTTGTGAAGGGTCCAATGCCGCAGGTACCCATATCAAAATTCTAGCATTACCAAATGGTACTTGTCAAGTAATTTTTAATGGTGTAGCTGGTGGCCCATTAAGTTGTGATCTAGCAGAAGTTTGGTGTATATATATCAATCCATAAACCTAAATTGAATTACAAAAAGAAACCATCACTACCGTGGTGGTTTTTTATTGTTCATTTTCTTCTTGAGCCCCTTCTGGCGGGGGTTCTTGACGGAACAACTCCAGAAACGAAGTTCCTATATTTTCAATAATGTCACTGGCTATCAATGCTTCGAACCCTTGCTCCTGGGTAGCCAAATTACCCGCACTTCCATGCTGGTATACACCAAACAATGCTGCCACCAAGGGATCGTAACCTTGTGCCAATAATCCTGTGATCATCCCTGTGAGCACATCCCCACTCCCTGCTGTAGCCATTCCAGGGTTGCCCGTAGTGTTGATATAAAGATCATCTCCCAAAACGGTCATGGTATTGGCTCCTTTTATTACTAGTACGACTTCGTATTTTTTAGAAAAGGCCTTCGCCATTTCCAATTTCTCTATGTTGTTCTTCCATTCCCCCAGTAACCGTTTCAGTTCCCCAACATGAGGTGTGAGGATAGAGGATTTAGGAACCTTTTTTAGCAATTTAGTATTCTCTGCCAATAAATTGATAGCATCCGCGTCAATCACCATGGGGGTTTCAACCACAGAGAGAAGCCCTTCAAACGCTTTAAGGGTCTCAGGTTCTTTGCCCATTCCAGGACCAATCCCAATAGTATAGGAGGCTGTATCTAAAGAGATATCTGTAATTTTCTTGTCATCCACATCACAAACCGCCATGGCCTCAGGCAATTGCCCCGCCAAAAGGTCGTGCCCACAAGCAGGGATAAAAGCAGTGGCTAGCCCACTACCCGATCGCAAGGCGGCTTTAGAAGCCAGCATGATAGCGCCCATTTTACCATAAGAACCTCCAATAAGCAACGAATGTCCAAAGCTGCCCTTATGCGCAAACTTTTCCCGCTGCCTATAAAAACTCTGGGCAATAGCCTTAATAATTACCCTAGCCAAAGGTTGTGTGGTCATTAGGTACTCGGGATCCAAACCTATATCCAAAGCTTCGAAATACGGGACGTACTTCCCTGTTTCAGGAAGGAAGAACGTAAGTTTTGGGGTTTGGAACGTAAGTGTATGGTTGGCCATAATCACGGCTTCTCCATCCAACAAAGGACCATTGGCGCTCAATCCACTAGGTACATCGATAGAAAGTTTAAAAGCCTTTTCACTGTTCAGGTATTGTATCAAGGATTTTACCCAGCCTTCGGGTGCACGGTTCAACCCAATACCGAACAATGCATCTACAATGATATCGTCTGGGTGAATTTCTGGAAAGTCTTCTTCCCCCTTCATGAGGATTGGCCAGTTTTTGGTCACATCCTTAATCCTTCCATAATTGATCAAAAAACACTTGGATCGCTTATCGGTAAAGTTGGCTATATACACATGCACATTGTATCCATTCTGGATCAACATACGGCCCAGTGCCAATCCATCACCCCCATTATTACCAATACCGCAAAAGATATGAATGGGAACCTGCGCCCCCTGCATCCTTTGGTGTAGCCAGTGAAAAATCTGTGTGGCGGCCCGCTCCATTAAATCAGTAGAGGTTATGCCTTGCCGTTCTGTTGTCACTTTATCGGCTTCATACAATTGCGCTGCAGAGAATATGTTCATGTAAAAGGATTTTGCGCAAGTTACCAACTTGTTGAAAACAATCAAACAATTCCTGCGTTTGCTTTCCCAGAATCTATAAATTTGCAATCCAAACAAATCTAGACGTATGAAATGAGCTTGAAAAATTTAATTAATACGTTCAAAGTGGAGTGATTAAATTTTTCATGCGAATTCCTGAATGTGTAGAAATTTTTGATTTCTTCATTTTCAGTAAATCAAAAATTTAAAATAGATGAAAAATACTGCTTTATCTGCCGTTCATGAGGCTTTAGGAGCCAAGATGGTTCCTTTTGCCGGTTACAATATGCCTGTATCCTATGAAGGCGTAAATATAGAACATGAAACCGTTCGTAACGGTGTGGGTGTTTTTGATGTATCCCACATGGGGGAATTCCTGATTACTGGTCCCAACGCCTTGGAACTCATTCAAAAAGTAACAAGCAACGATGCGGCTAAATTGGTCGATGGTCAGGCACAATACAGCTGTTTGCCTAATGCAGACAATGGAATCGTGGACGATCTTATCGTGTACCGATTGAATGAAGAAAAGTGGCTGTTGGTTGTAAATGCTTCCAATATTGAAAAAGACTGGAACTGGATTAGTTCCCACAACACTATGGGAGCCGAAATGAGGGATCTTTCCGAAGATTACTCCCTATTGGCTATCCAAGGTCCAAAAGCAGCAGAAGCCATGCAATCGTTAACGAGTGTGGATTTGGAAAACATCAAGTTCTACACCTTCGAAGTTGCCGATTTTGCAGGCATAGAGCACGTTATTATAAGTGCTACGGGATATACAGGAAGCGGTGGTTTCGAAATCTACTGCAAGAACAGCGAAGTAGCACAGATTTGGGAAAAAGTATTCGAAGCTGGTGCCGATTGGGGCATTAAACCCATTGGACTGGCAGCAAGGGATACCCTTCGATTGGAAATGGGATACTGCCTGTACGGTAACGATATTACCGACACCACTTCCCCTATTGAAGCAGGATTGGGTTGGATTACCAAATTCACCAAGGATTTTGTTAATTCAGAAAATCTTAAAAAAGAAAAAGAACGGGGTCCAGAGCGCCGTTTGGTTGCTTTCGAACTAAACGATCGTGGTATTCCTAGACAGGGATATGACATTGTGGACGGACAGGGAAAAACCATTGGGGCTGTAACCAGTGGAACCATGTCGCCTTCTTTGGGTAAAGGGATTGGATTAGGCTATGTACCTACCATTATGAAAGATGTTGGTACTCAAATCAATATCCAGATTAGAAAGAATGCTGTTCCTGCCACCATTGTAAAGCTTCCATTTTATAAGGGATAACATGCCCGATTTCAGTTCCATTATACGTAGTATCCATACCGAATTGGATCGAAATACCCATCGGGGTAAGGTGGCTACCTATATTCCTGAATTGGCTGGAATCGATGCTGAAAATTTTGGGATTTACCTGAATTGCATTTCGGGCGAAGATCATAAGGTCGGCGATTGGGACAAGCCGTTTTCCATTCAGAGTATTTCGAAGGTTTTATCGCTCGCCCAAGCGTTTTCCATCGAGGGAAACTCGATATGGCAACGTGTGGATGTAGAGCCTTCTGGCAACCCATTCAACCATTCATCCCTCTTGGAATTGGAAAACGGAATCCCCAGAAATCCATTAATCAATGCTGGGGCTTTGGTCATTGCAGATGTTTTGGTTTCAAAACTGAAACATCCCAAAGAGGAATTCTTGAACTATGTAAGGAATCTTACCAACGATGATTCCATAGCATTCAACACCAAAGTAGCGCTGTCCGAAAAAAGGACCGGTTACAAAAACTATGCAGCAGCTTATTTGCTGAAGTCCTTTGGTAACCTAAACAACGATGTGGAGACTGTTTTGGACTTTTATTTCCATCAATGTGCTTTGGAAATGAATTGCCAACAACTTACCAATGCTTTCTATTTCTTGGCAAATCGGGGATATTGCATGCGTAACCATGCCTTTTTAACCGAAAGCCAAGTAAAACGTATCAATGCCTTGATGCTTACCTGTGGTTTTTATGACGAAGCCGGCGAGTTTGCGTTTGAGGTGGGACTGCCCGGAAAAAGTGGTGTAGGCGGTGGAATCATTGCCTTATTGCCCAATCAGTATACCATAGCAACTTGGTCCCCAGGCCTTAATGAAAAAGGAAACTCCCATTTGGGAATGCAAGCCTTGGAACAATTTACAACTGCCACCAAATTATCTATTTTTTAACCTCAATGAATTTTAACCCCACACAAAAAAACAATACCGTCTTGCTATTGGGAGCCAGTGGTTTTATTGGCAATGTACTCTATAAGGAGCTCCTCTCCTACTACGACGTATACGGTACCTACGATAGCCAGGAAGGTCGATTTGGCGATAACCAGGTCTTTCACCGTTACCAAGTGGAACAGGATAGCTTGGATGTGATTTTAAATGAAGTTCGTCCCCATATCATTATCTCTTCGCTACGGGGCGATTTTAAAGCACAACTAAACGGTCATAAAGTCTTGGTAGAATATTGTATCGCTACAGGCGCAAGGCTACTGCTACTTTCTTCGGTAAATGTGTTCGATGGTTTGGGTGCTTTTCCTTCTTACGAAGACGACACGCCGAAAGCAGAAAGTAAATACGGTTTGTTTAAAATAGCTCTGGAAAAGATCGTAACAGAGATTCCTGAAGAACAGTATGCTATTCTAAGGTTACCTATCGTACTGGGAGCCAACTCCCCTCGGGTATTTCAGTTAAAACAGGCCATTAAGCATTCAGCAGCTTTTGAGGTGTATCCAAATCTCATTGTTAGCGCCATAACGGCCGATAAAGTCGCGCAACAAGTACACTATATCATCAATCAGGAATTGTTTGGTATCTTTCACCTAACCAGTAAGGATGTGATACACCACAGGGATCTTTTTAGTGAGATTGCAGAAAGGATAAGTGATAAAAAACCTATCTTTAAAAATGTGTACCGAAGCAATGATGATAGCTACTTGGCGTTGTTGTCCAAAAAGAACAAGCTCCCCAAGAACTACCAGATCCGGGTAAGTGAAGTAATTAACGACAGTACACTGCAGGACGAAATAGACACCTTAAAAACCAGTATATGATGAAACCATTGACCGAATTACAGATCCGCTCCAAACTGCAAGAACTGGAAGGCTGGATGTACGAAGACAATGCATTGCATACCACCTTTGAGTTCGACAATTTTAAGGAGGCATTTTCTGCCATGACCCGCATCGCTTTCGAGGCGGAACGACTAAACCACCACCCCGATTGGTCCAATGTGTACAAGACCCTTCAGATATCCCTATCTACCCACGATGCAGGGGGTGTAACCGAGAATGATTTTGAATTGGCACAAATAATCAACGACTTGGTGGGATAGGCTTTGCCATGTGGGCCATTTTTTTATTTTTGTAGCAAATTAGAAGAAACTATGGGAAGAGCTTTCGAATTTAGAAAAGCCAGAAAAATGAAACGTTGGGCAGCCATGTCCAAAGCATTCACAAGAATTGGGAAAGACATTGTAATGGCCGTTAAGGAAGGCGGTCCCGATCCCGATTCCAATGCCCGATTGCGTGCCGTAATTCAGAACGCGAAGTCGGCAAACATGCCCAAGGACAATATAGAACGTGCCATTAAGCGTGCTTCCGATAAAAGCCAAGGGGATTTTAAAGAAGTCTTGTTCGAAGGCTACGCACCCCACGGAATTGCCATTTTGGTAGAAACCGCTACCGATAACAATACCCGTACCGTTGCCAATGTGCGATCGTACTTCAACAAATGCAACGGAAACCTGGGAACTTCAGGATCGGTTTCTTTTATGTTCGACCACGTGTGTAACTTCCGCGTGAATGTGGGCGATATGGACATGGAAGAACTGGAGCTGGAACTGATCGATTTTGGCGTGGAGGAAATTTTTGAAGATGAAGACGGGGTATTGATCTACGCTCCTTTCGAAAGCTTTGGTGCCATACAGTCCTTTTTGGAAGAAAACAGCATAGAAATCCTGTCTTCTGAATTTGAACGTATCCCGCAGGTAACCAAAAAGTTGGATGCCGAACAAGCGGCCGATGTAGAAAAACTTCTGGAAAAGATTGAGGAAGATGACGATGTGCAGAATGTTTTCCATACTATGGAAACATAAATCACTTCAATTACAATATATACAACGAAACCCCTCTATTTATTGTAGGGGTTTTATTTTAATAATTAGCAATAATTATTCATATTTATAGAAATTTTGAACTTCGATATAATCGTTCTAAGAAATATTTACATGAAAATGTTCAACTCAAACAAAGTTTACTTATTAGTTTTCATCCTGTCAATACATTTCAACATGTATGGACAAACGGAGGCTGAAAGCACTCAAAAACAAACAACAAGTATTAACACAAATCCTAAATCCGGGATAGAGGTTATTGGGTTCACTACAGCTGCTGTTTCTTCAAATTATACCAATATGAGATCCTTTGGAGTAAATGTATTAGATGAAGAGGTTGTTGGATCCCCTTTCTTTTATGATGATTTTCGTATGGGAAGCGTTTTGTACGGAAGAGAAATTATAGCAAAAAATGTTGGTATTCGCTACAACGTTATGGATGATATTTTTGAGGTGAAATTAGATGTAAACAGCCCAGACAATGAAGCTAAAGGCATTGTAAAATCGCCAGACTTTCAAATTAAAATTGGCAACACGCTTTTCATTGCTATGGATACCCATGGTACTGTCAATTATTTTGAAGTTATTTATACCGACAAAAACTACACTCTCTTAAAACAGCATAAAAAGAAGTTCACCCCAGCGATTCTAGCGACTACCTCTTTAACCCGTAGTGTCCCTGCAACCTTTAAAAACAAAGAAGCCCTTTTTCTTTTAAACGCTGCTGGCACATTAAAAGAAATTCCGAATTCAAAAAATAAAATCATTAAAGTCCTTAATCACAAGCCCGCTGAAGTAAAAAAGATCATTAAAGAAAAAGAATTGAATATCATTAATGAGAAAGACCTTATTTCGCTTTTAAGGGCTTTAAGTATCAATTGATGGACGAAACTTCTTCGGAGGAATAAAACCCAAGAAACCTTATAAAAAAGAGACTGTCTGAAAAGGTTTGGAATCTGTCATTCTGAATTTAATTCAGAATCTTACTATTTGATTTCTAATTATTAATGGAATCTGAATCGAGTTCAGATTGACAAAGTATTGACTCTTCAAACAGCCCCTTTTGTTTACTTTTCCGAGTAATTTTACGCCCCTTCCAATTTTTGAATGCGGGTGGTTAAATTTTCTATCATCTCTTTTTGTTGGGTTACCAACTCTTCCAACTCCTGTACGGCTTTTACCAAGGGCGCTACAAAACTCCCATATCGAATGCCATAGTAATCATTCTCGTTTTGGGGCCCATCTATACCATTAAAATCATACCCCATGTTTTTGGCAGTTTCCTCCACTTCCTGGGCGATAAAGCCTGTATGTACTTCCGTATCGTTATCTGGGTTAAAATCAGGGTCGTGTTCTTTCATTTGTTCTTCGGTCATCCCCAAAAAGTCCATAAACTCTCTATGCTTGTGCCTATAGCTAACTGGGTTTAGTTGGGTTATAAACTCCAAACCAGGAATGCTCTTCTCCTCTACTACCTCAGAAAACCGGGTATCCCCCGAGAGGGTTGTCCAACTTCGCACTCCTCCTATGGAGTTCACATAAAAATTAGTAAGACTACCTATTCTAACCATTTTACTTCCGGTAAGCATAGCTATATGGCCTAAAGCTATAGAAAATGAGTAATCATTAGATGGAGCGTTGAGAACCAAAAATGAACCAATTAAAGCTGAACAATAAAGATTAGTTTCATAAGATGGCGCATTAAATGAACCTATAACCAAGCTATGACCCGAGTAATTAGCAAGCGTAACATGATCTAGAGTTTCGCTCCCAATTAAAATATTTCCAGTAACATTTACTGACTTTTCAACATCTTGTTTCTCAAGAATACCCTCCCCAATTAAAATATTATCACTAAAGCCATACGATACTTCCTTTACTTTATTTCGGATAATGGTATTACCGCCTGCTGTAATACCTCCAAAACTATCGTCCTCTATATAAAAACTCTCTTTATCGTTAACCCGAAACATCAACGGTTGGTCATCTGTGGTTCCAATAAAGTTCTTCCCCGC
>JANQKN010000141.1 GCA_028281065.1 Flavobacteriaceae bacterium
TCGGGGAAAAACTCTACTTTGGTTCTTCCGTCGCCTATGGATTTTCCAAATCCATAGGCGACGGAAGAACCAAAGTAGAGTTTTTCCCCGATAACACTCCCAACCAGATCATTGTATATATAGAATACCCTGAAGGTACCGACATTGAAAAAACCAACGCCATTACCAAGGAGATCGAGCAACGAGTATACCAAGAAGTAAATAATGACGAGTATATGGAAGGGGAAGCCCATAACTTCTTGGTAGAGTCTGCCGTTTCCCAAGTAGGTGAAGGTGCTGGGAATCCACAAACAGATGGAGGAAGTAGTGCCGAAATGCCGCACCGGGCCAAAATCACGGCTACCATGCGTGAGTATAAATACCGTAAGGGGAAAGACAGTGAGGAGCTTCGTAAGCGGGTACAGGAAGCCTTAAAAGGCATTTATCCTGGGGTTGCTATTTCGGTAGAAAAAGATGCAGTAGGACCTCCCGCTGGATATCCTATCAATATTGAATTGGAAGGGAAAAACTATGAGGAATTGATTGCTACTGCCGAGAATATGCGGAATTTCATCAATGCCAAAAACATTGCAGGAATTGATGAGCTGAAGATTGATGTAAATAAAGGCAAACCTTCCATGCAAGTTGAGGTAGACCGTGAAAAATCGGGAGAGTTGGGAGTTCCTGCTGGAATGGTAGGAAACCAATTGCGCAGATCCCTGTTTGGAGAAAAAGCAGGAGTATATAAGAAAGATGGGGAAGATTATGACATCTATGTTCGTTTCGACAAAAACGAAAGATACGATGCTTCAGCATTGTTCAACCAAAAGATCACCTTTAGGGATCAGGCTTCGGGGCAAATAAAAGAGGTTCCCGTTTCGGCTGTAGCCTCTCAAAAGAACACTTCTTCTTTCAGTGCTATTAAGCATCGAGATAATGAACGTGTTGTAACCGTGTATTCTGCTTTGGCACCAGGTTTTACCGATGCAGGAGCCGTGGTAACACAGATACAGGCAGAGATGGAAGCTTTTACAGGAAAGCCAGACTCCGTTAAAATAGACTATACAGGACAGATCGAAGAGCAAACGAAGCAGATGAATTTCCTAATGGGAGCCTTCTTTGCAGGACTGGGATTGATCTTCTTGATTTTGATTTTCCAATTCAGCTCTATTTCCAAGCCTACCATTATTATGATTTCCATTTTCCTCAGTTTTATTGGGGTATTTGGCGGAATCTTAATCACTGGATCACCTTTTGTAATCATGATGACCATGATGGGGATTATATCCCTAGCAGGAATTGTGGTAAACAACAGTGTGGTACTCTTGGATTATACCCAACTGCTTATTGACCGAAAATCTGTAGAGCTTGATCTTCCCGATGACGCTATGCTGTCCAAGGATGATGTAAAAGAAATGATTGTAAAAGGTGGGCGTGCCCGTTTGCGCCCTGTAATCTTAACGGCGATAACCACAGTATTAGGATTGATTCCGTTGGCTATTGGGGTAAATATCGACTTCTTTAGCTTATTCTCCGAGTTTGACCCTAAGTTCTACTTGGGAGGGGATAACGTAATCTTCTGGGGACCGTTGGCTTGGGCAGTAATCTACGGATTGATCATTGCTACCTTCTTAACCCTGATTATTGTACCTACTCTATTCTTTATCATTTATAGAATAAAGATCAGGATACGAAACTGGAGGTCTAAGCCTGAAGAAAAAGAAATAGATTATAAAGCCGCTGCTTAAACAAACCGCTTACAAGAAAAGACCCTTCCAACTTGGAAGGGTTTTTTATGCCCTATAAAACCGTTTTGGTTTCCTTTGGTTTGTTGCTTGCGTTTAACCCGAAGTTCCATTTGGAAAGGAGCATAGGGTTTACAGGAACTGAACGATAAAGTCATACCAAAATATATCAATTGACTGTTACGGTTAACTTTACATTAATCACTTTACTATCCACAGAATAAGGATTAGGATACGAAGTTGGTGATCCAAACCTGATGAAAAAGAAATAGATTATAAGACTACTTCTTAAACAAATAGCCCAAAAGGAAAAGCCCTTCCAAATTGGAAGGGCTTTTTTTATGATGGTATATGAAACAATCCTAGTTTTCCTCTGCTAATGGTACAGGAAGTTGATTGTAAACCACATCTCCAGGACGGTCTATTGGTAACGTACTGGAAAGTCCGTAGCGACGCATATCATACATTCTGTGGTTTTCACCCCAAAGTGAATAACGTCTCTGGTTTAACATCTCTGTAGTAAGCGCAGCAGCACTGCTATCTCCACTATAATTAGGAAGTCCAGCAGCATTACGGATTACGTTCAATGCATTTTCTGCATCTCCTAGGTTCCCTGCTAAAATACTGGCTTCAGCATATACAAGGATCAACTCCTCATTACGAAGAATGTCTACTGGAGATAATGCGGAAGCATACAAACGGGTTTCGTACTCAGCAAACAATCCATCTAAGTTAGCCGTTGGGTCTGGTGTTGGAGCTGACTTTTGGGAAACCCTAAGGTCTCCAGCTTCAGCTTGGGTTACCCAATCTGGGTGTACAATGATGTTGTCACCAATGTTAGTAACTCCGTCAGCAGAAGGAACTTTAAACAATCCATTCAAGGCATCGTTACCTCCAGTTCCAAACACATGCGTAGGACCATTGGTCAAGCTTCCTCCTAAATTGAAGTAAGAAGCATTAACAGCATTTAAGGCACCTTGCCCGTCACCAGCATACACAGCAGCCACAGCAGCCACTCCTCTATTGAACTGTCTGAAGGCTCCAGGAGTATCGAATCCAGCAAATCCATCACTTAACGTAAAGATGAAATCTGCATTGTTCAATTCAGCCTCAGCTTCGTTTAACATAGTACGTACAGCAGCCAATACTTCAGCTTCCCCAAGGATAGGCCCTAGGTTTTCTTCATCGGCTACATCTACTCTGGCGCGTCCATAGGACTTCACCATTTGGATTAACTCATATGCAATAACGGTTTTGGCAAAACCAGTATAACCATTTCTTTCACGAGCTGTTACAGAAGACGTGTTTGTAACGGCACCGATCAACAAGTTTGCATTTTTAACACAACGGTAACTACCGTTCCATTGTGCAGTGTTATAGAAAGAACTGTTATCCAATGCAACACCATTCTTTCCTAGTAAGTCTCCTGTGTTACGAGGATCTGCGTCGAAAAGGTATAATTCACGGCCCATAGTTCCACTTGCAGTGGTTTCGATAGCCAAACCATTTCTCCAAGAGGATTCTACTCCGATTACTAACTCATTTAATTGTCCTATAGTGGCATTTTCAGCAACACCATCGACACTGGGTCCATTAGGATCAACCACTTCATCGAAGGTACAAGAGGTTACCCCCAACATAGCTATGGCCACCCCAAATACTGATATTTTTCTAAGTATATTTTTCATAATCAATTTTATTAAAAGTTAACATTAAGGTGGAAATACACTTGAGTCGAAGTTGGGAAAGGTGTCACCTCAATACCACTGGATAGTCCTGCACCCCCGTTTACGGAAGTTTCTGGATCGTAACTTGTGTAGTCTGTAATGGTAAAGATATTTCTACCAGACACTCCTAATTTTACACCTTTGATGTTTCCTCCAAATACATTATCAATAAATTTGGTAGGTACTCGGTAGTATACTGCAGCTTCTCTTAAACGGATATAACCAGCATCTTCAATAAATCGGGTTGGTGTAATACCTTGAGCCAAACGCGCTTGTCCTTCTGCAGTTTCCAAATCTGGAGTGGTCTGTCCAATATCGGTCAATAATTTGGTAAGGTTAATGTTCTCTCCTCCTTCTTTCCAGTGCAATAAGAAGGAAATATCCCAGTCTCTAAATAAAGTAATGTTGTTACTCCAAGACATTTGGAAGTCTGGCTCAACATCTCCAATCTGTACGGTTTCAACAGTTCCGTCTCCATCTACATCTACGTTACCCGCCAATTGTGTTACTGGCTGTCCTTCTTCGATGTAGAAAGATCCTAGACCCAATCCGAATCCAGCTCCAGGCTGAGCGAATGCAGGTACATCCAAACGAGTAATCTCTGATGTATTCTTGTACCACTGTACTCTAGAATTCCAAGAGAATCTGTCAGAATCAAACACATCAGCAGTCAATGCCAATTCCACCCCTTGGTTTTTCATATCGGCCAAGTTTGTTCTTTCTTGAGTAAATCCGGAAGAACCAGGAAGTGCTCTTGTAAGAATCAAATCGTCCACTTGCTTGTTATAGTAGGTAGCTTCTAAGTTAATACGGCTATCCAGGAATCCAAGATCAAAACCAAATTCAAGCTCTCGGGCTGTTTCTGGCTCAATGTCTGGATCTCCTTTAAGACCTACCAAGGTTTGTCCAGCAGACCCACCACCAATGGTAGTACTGGTATAACTGGTAAAGGTAGATCCGAACTGTGCTGGATTACCTGTTTCCCCGTAGGCTCCACGAAGCTTAAACTGGTTGATAGCATCTACACTCCAGAAGTCCATATTAGCAAGGTTAACTGCCAAGGAAGCTTTTGGGAATCCGTAGTATTCGTTAGGATCTCCATTACGTGTCGATTTATCCAAACGGTAACCAACAGTTGCGATTAATTGATCTTTATAGTTGGCTTCAACCTGACCGAACATACCGAAATCTTGCTCTCTCGAAGAGAAGCTGTTCAAACTCTGAGCTGCAGAGTTATCTATGGCAGTCTGGTTTGCCAATAAACCTTGTCCAATGGACAATAGGTTATCTACATCTTGATACAAGTAGGTCATACCTGCCTGAGTAGTGAAAGCAAGATCTTCACTTGCGTTATGATCCCAAACAGCGATCGCTTGACCATTAAATTGGGTAAAGTTGTTGTTACCAACAGCTACGAATCCTGGATTCTCTGTACCTTGTTGTGATTGGTGAATTTCTGGAACGTATACATACGTTGAGTTAGATAGGTAATCCACACCTGCACTCGTGATCAACTTCACTCTATTCTTGTCTGTATCTAAGATTTTAGAATTCAAAGTTAAACCTTGAATAAAACGGTTGTTAGAATCTTCGTTTAATGCCTTATCTCTAACAAAGATTGGGTTTCCAGAGAAATATGGGTTGTTAGGATAGTTTCCTTGTGCATCTGGGAATAGGTTTACCCAAGGACGCGTAAAGGCCAATGTATATCCGTAACTTAATCCTCCTTCATTCTCGTTACCAGTAAAACTACGACTTGAGTTACTACGAACGTAGTTACTGGTAGAAGTAATATCGAATGTATTTGAGATTTTGTGCTCGATGTTAGCTCTTAAAGACAAACGATCGAACCCAGTATTTTTAATGATTCCTTCTTCATCTCTAAATCCTCCACCTACATAAAACTTGGTTTTTTCGTTACCACCTGTAGCGCTTAAACGGGTTTCGGTAATGAATCCTGTTTCTCCATAGATAATATCTTCGAAGTCATATAATTCTCCATTCGCACGAATAGTAGCTTCGTATCTAGCTCTTTCTTCAGGTCCGAAAGTATCCTCTACAGACTGAGCTGTCCATGGACGGATTCCGAGACGGTTAGAAATTTTCTGAACTCCTACGTCTTGAGCAAAATTGATTTGGGTTTTTCCTCGCTTACCTCTTTTAGTGGTAATAATGATAACCCCTGCGTTACCACGCTGTCCGTAAATAGCCGCAGCAGAAGATCCTTTCAAGATCTCGATATCTTCGATATCGTTAGGATCAAGGTCTGCCAAACGGTTAGCTCCATTCTCCTCGTTAGGACGGTTTGCCCCAGAAGCAAAACGAAGACCGGATGGGATCTCCACATTGTTAATGTACACTCCGTCTACAATAATAAGGGGTTGGTTGTTACCGTTAATGGAAGAAATACCACGAAGTCGTAATGCAAAACCTCCTCCAGGAGCACCTGAAGAAGACGTAATGTTAACCCCGGTTACCTTACCATAAAGAGCTCCATCCACGGTACTTTGTCCCGTGGTACCAACTAGCTCCTCTGCAGAAACAGATGCAACTGCGTTGGCCGCATTTTCCCTTTTAATCGAGGTACCAAGACCCGTAATAACCACTTCCTCCAATGCCTGAGCAGACTCGGAAAGGGTCACGTCCACAGCACCCGCAGAAGTAACTTGTTGTTCAATGGTACTATATCCCAATGATGAGTATTCCAATGTTGCCGGAAGGCTGGACACATCAATAGAATAGTTACCGTCAATATCTGTTGTGGTACCATTGGTGGTCCCTTGCTCAATCACATTTGCAAAAGGAACGGGCTCACCATTTTCTGTACTCACTTTTCCTGTGATAGTGTTCTGCGCAAACACGAAACAAGGAAAAAGCAATAAAAACAGGAATATCCTGTAATTAAAGTTGGTTTGTTTCATAATTATTAAGTTTTTGTTAATCGTTCGAAAATAGTAGTAATTCTTCATTTAAACCAAAGAATACGGCATTTTTTTCAATAGAATCGTTCAAAATTACAGATTCCTTCAATAAGGGTTCAATTCAAATTAGGTTCTTTTAGGAATTACAAGGTAATCCCCGATAATCTTTTTAAATTTGCACCTCCTTTTTTGAAACGATAAGAATGTAT
>JANQKN010000157.1 GCA_028281065.1 Flavobacteriaceae bacterium
GCGATATTCTTCCACTTTTCCATCATACTGTTTCACGGGATCTTTTCCTTTTTCTTCTCCATGGCAGCGGGTCTTATTCTATATCTACTGCCTACTTACAGGAACCTGAACCTTTGGGGGCTTGGCAAAAAAAGTAAGCTGGCCGAATAGACAGGTTCAAAAAAAAAAGTCCCGAGCATAAGCCCGGGAACTCAACAACTAACTAGAATCATAAACTCGACCTAACGAACTATGATTTTTTTGACTTTTAAAATTGAATGGTATAAAACTAAAGCGAAGACTATATAAATTAAAACAGTACTACCCCTGCTTTATGAAACAAAGGTCTTTCTTGTTCCTTGCTCCTATTTTGTAGCAATAAGCTTTTTTGAAAGATATTGGAACCTAATGAACAGCATTATAGCAGAAGCTGTTAGTCCCGCCAAAAGCCCGATCCAAATCCCCGAACTCTTGTAATCTGTATACATACTCAAGTAATAGGAAATAGGGAAACCAATCACCCAATAGGCCACAAAAGTAATAAGTGTAGGGATTTTTACATCCTGCATACCACGCAACGCACCCAATACCACAACCTGGATAGCATCGCTTATCTGGAATATGGCAGCGATAAGAAGCAACTTGGACGCAATGGTCAATACCTGGAAGTTATCTGCAAAGTTCTTGGGATCGTTTTCATCCAAATATATTTTGGGCAATTCTCCATTAAACAATAAGAACACCGTAGCAAATACCGCAGCACAAAGGGTAGTGAGTAGGAAAATGGAAAAGGCGATACGTCTTAATTCCCTGAACCGCTTTAACCCCTTTTGGTTCCCTACCCTAACCATGGCGGCTACACTAAAGCCCATGGCTACCATAAATGTCATAGAAGACAGGTTGAGTGCAATCTGGTTGGCTGCCTGCGGGTTTTTACCCAATATCCCCGAAAGCCAGATGGCTGCCGTGAATATAGCCACTTCAAAAAACATCTGTAAAGCAGAAGGGAAGCCCAAACTCAATAACTTATTGATCATGGTCTTGGTAAGCCTAAACAGTTTAATACGCAATACATATTCCCTGGACTTATAGTGTTGTGACATAAGATACCAAACATACGCTACCATAATCACCCTCGAAGCCAAGGTTCCTATGGCTGCTCCTACGATTCCCAATTGTGGAAACCCGAATTTTCCGAAGATAAAAAGATAGTTAAGGATCACATTTACCACATTGGCTGCAATGGTAGCATACATGGGGTATTTGGTAAGCGAAAGCCCATCACTGCACTGTTTAAAAGCCTGAAATACTATGAGCGGAACTAAAGAAACAGCTACCAGGGTTAAGTAAGGCATAGCCAAATCGACCACTTCCTCGGGCTGATTCATATAGTACATCAACGGTTTTGCGATAAAAACCATTAAAAAGAGTAAAATACCCAAAACCGTACACAAAAAGAGACCGTGTTTAAAGGCAGACTTCCCCGATTTGGCATTCCCTTCCCCATCGGCTTCGGCCACCAAAGGGGTAATGGCTGTAGAAAAACCAATTCCCAGGGACATAGCGATAAACATAAAACTGTTCCCTAAGGAAACCGCTGCCAACTCTGCCGTCCCTAATTGCCCCACCATGATGTTATCGATAAACGCTACCATGGTATGCCCTAACATTCCTAGGATTACAGGGCTCGCCAATCTAAAATTATAGGAGAATTCTTTGGTGTACTGTTGAAGCAATGTGGTTGGTTTTTGGCAAAGGTAAGGAAGGGATTCTTCATCTTTGTTATAGGTTACATAAAGTTATGAGCCATTATTTCACATTCATAGTGGGAAAAAAGAAACCCGCTCCGAAGAAGTTACGGAACGGGTTAAATGATTTGTTTGGTAAAAACGAAAAACCAACCAAACTGAATGAATTAGCCAAACAAATCGTACACCAACTAAACTTTATATGAAAAGAACTAATCTAAAATGAATAATTATCTCGTTGCTTAATTATTCTGATACTAAACAACAACTTTTTCTTACAAATGGGGGCAATCCCCACCTACTTTACCATTTCCGATGAAAGTTAACCCGATTTTTACAGGTTGAGTGAACTAATATATTGGGACGGAGTAAGAGACAATTGCTTCCTGAACGATTTATTGAAAGTCACCTTATTGTTAAAGCCAACTTCATAGGCAACATCGATGATGTTCAGGTTCTTGTTCTTATCGTTTTTAAGGATTTCCTTGGCCTCATCGATACGGTATTTATTAATGAGCTCGAAGAAATTAAGACCAAAGTGTTCATTGATTACCTGAGAGGCATTGTGCCTTGTAGTTCCCAGTTTTTCTGAAACAATAGCAAGGCTTATATTGTTTTCGCGATATATTTTCTCTTCTTCTAACAATTGTAGCAATTCTTGTTTTAACTCCAACGAGTAACTCGGTGTAAGTCCCGATTTAGTGTACTTCTGTTTTTTCCTAATAAACCCTTTGGTAAACAGATTAGGACGTGTGTACGAGGTATATCCTATATACAATACCGTTAGTGCCATGGAAAATATCTGGATATTCAGGAATATGTCCATTCTAGGTACCCCGATAATATTCAATCCATGGATTAAATAAGAGACAACATAAATACTGGTTAAAACAACCAAATTCCTGATCCACCTTTTGGCTTCCAACGTAATGGTAAATTTTTTCCTGCTCTTTATGTAGCAATACAGTACCATACCACCATAGGCAAATAATGATATAAACTTGGCAACAACTACAAAAACACGATAGGGTTCCCTATTAACAACACCTACCCCCAACATGATCCTGTTCTTCTCTACAGCGGATAGTGTCAATATGGGTATTAGCAAAACCAAAATAACAACGGTTGGTAGTAAGTGGAGTAAATCTATTTTCTTGAATGTATAATTGGCAGTAACCCGTTTGTAATAGAAATACATAAGGGGACCGTACAAATAGGCGTACGTAGCCGAAACATAGAGCATATGTGCTGTACTTATGCTATACACCAATTTGGTTTCGTACAGGAAATTATGGAAGATAAATACAGAGTTGATCAACATAAAGGAACTGATCAACATTGTAGCCCATCGGTCCTGGTTCTTTTTAAGCATTAACACTATGGCTATAAAAAAGCCAATAATGGACGAAAAAAGATAAAAAAAGTTGGGCCAGCTGAAATTTATACCATAAGTACCCCTCAATTCTGTAAATTCCTGGGTATTTGCGTAAGGTTTAAAATAGCTATAATCCAAAAATGATGTTTCCCCCGAATACTGTATATACATTTCTGCATATTTACTTGCATTCTCCAAATCATTGTTTTTGGCAGCATAAATTGCTTTTTCACGGAAAGCCTGAAGGGAATCCGCACTAAAATAACGTTGATCTATTTTCTGATTGAATATGAAAGGGCGGTCTTTGTTATATATAAGTTCTGTATCCGCATCGGCATCCGTCATCTCCATAGCGAGTAAACGATCATCGGCAGTCATATAAAAGAGCACAAATATGACAGCGATAATTCTTCTTATGTAAGACGTCGTAAGCATGTAAGGTTAGCGATTTTTCTTTTACCTAAATATACGAATACTTTTAGTAAATAAAAGTCCGCAAGTAATTCCCGATAATAGTTTACTTCCGCTTGCCGACAAAAGTTTACTCAAATTTTAACAAAATCCCAGTAAACACAGTAGCTAACAAGTGTTAGCGTACAAAAAGGGGTAGCACCCTTAAAACTTTAATTTTTAACGCTTTGCATAGAAGACTTGGTTCCATACTTATCGAAAAGATACACCAGACTCGCCATAGTAGCACCTCCCAATTCCAATTCGCGACGGTTTACAGCGTCGAAAGTATCGTTAGCAGCATGGTGGTGATCGAAGTATCTTTGAGAGTCTGGACGTAATCCGGAAAGCACAATTTTATCGTCTTTTAATGGACCTATATCGGCACCACTTCCACCCAATTCAAAATAGTGGATTAGATAGGGTTTAAATAAAGGCTCCCAACTTTTTACTTGTGCAAAATTGGCTTCATCTGTATCGAACGAAAAGCCTCTTGGTGTAAAGCCACCCGCATCACTCTCCAATGCAAAAAGGTGCTCCTCCTGCTTCAGTTTGGCTTCTTCGGCATATTTACGTCCTCCACGCAATCCGTTTTCTTCATTCATAAACAGAACAACACGGATACTATGACGGGGTTTGTAGTTTATCTTTTTAAAGAGACGCAATACTTCCATGGACTGAACGCAACCTGCTCCATCGTCATGAGAACCGTCGCCTAAATCCCAGGAATCCAAATGCCCACCAACAATCATATATTTATCTGGATACACACTTCCTGTAATTTCCCCTATAACATTATAGGATAGTACATCTGGATATACCTTGCAGTTTTGCTTGAAATAAAACTGTAGATCAGACTTCAGCGATAAAGCTCTACTTAAATAGTCTGCATCGTTGGTACTAATGGCACAAGCAGGAATTCGTTTGTTTTCAGGAGTATCGCCATAACTCATAGAGCCTGTGTGCGGTAAATCGTCCTGGCGCAAGTTCATGGAACGCACCACTACACCCACAGCACCATACTTGGCAGCTTCCATAGCCCCTGCATAACGCTGATCTACACATCCGCCATAAGCTTCGAAAGTATGTATGAGGTTTGCTTGCATGGGGCGGTTATAGAAAACGATCTTTCCTTCGATCCGTTCTTTTCCATAGTTTTTTAAATCCTCGATGCCCTGCACCTCTATAACCTCAGCCTTCAACCCCAAAGGTGAAGTGGCCACAGATCCTCCCAAAGCACAGATATTTACCTGCTTGGTAAGCCCCGGGGCTGTTTCTATGAAAGCATGCTCTGGAAAACCACGGGTCCACTTGGGAACCATTACAGGTTGTAACCACACTTTATCCAAGCCCAGTTTTTCCATTTCTTCTTTGGTATACTGAACGGCCTTTTCGGCTTCCAATGAACCGGAAAGCCTTCCACCTATCTCATTGGACAAATGATCCAACCATTCGTAGCTCTTTCCATTTAAAAGTGCCATATCGTAAATATTACGGATGGTAATGGAATCTTGTTCGTTTACCTTTTGGGCGTGTACTTCAAAGAAGAGGAGACCTAACAGGCATAGTAGAAGGAATTTCTTTTGCATAGCTTTATTCGTTTTCCAATTGTTTTTTAAATTCTTCGATCCTAGCTTTAATCTCTGGATCCAATTCGGGTTCTTTTATATCTTGATACTTGCGTAATTCTTCCAATAATATGGTAGCTACCAACAAACGTGCCGCTGGCTTGCTATCTGCAGGGATGTTATACCAAGGGGCGTGACTTTTCGATGTCCTATTAATAAGGTCTTCGTAACAAAACATGTATTTGTCCCACAGTTTTCGCTCTTTAAGGTCGCCCGGGGAGAATTTCCAATTCTTTTCTTCTTTTTCTAACCGTCGGATTAAACGGTATTTTTGTTCATCCTTGGAGACGTTCAGGAAAAACTTGAAAATAAGGGTTCCATTTTGTGCAATAGTCTTTTCAAAATTATTGATCTGCTCAAAACGTTTGTCCCAAAACTCATCATTAATATCTTCTACAGAATGTATGTCGGGCAAGTATTCCCCTAAAATGTATTCTGGATGTACACGGGTTACCAATACATTTTCGTAGTGGGTTCGATTAAACACCCCAAACTTTCCCCTTGCAGGAAGGGCAATGTAATGGCGCCACAAATAATCATGCTTGCGCTCCAATTCAGTTGGAACTTTAAAACTATGCACTCTCACACCCCTTGCGTTGAAGTCCTTAAACACTTCGCGGATCAAACTATCCTTACCTGCTGTATCCATTCCCTGTAAACATACCAAAACGGCATATTTACCATGAGCATACAAGGTATCTTGTAATTTACCCAAATCCTCACGGGTTTCCTCCAAAGACTTTTCGAGTTCCTTCTTGGAAAGCCCGTAATCTTCGAACGTTTTGCTGTTATCTATCTGAAAAGGGCCTGTGACCTTATAATCGGAAATGTTTATGCGTTGCATGGATGGTTTTTTCAATATGGATAAATATAGAAAACATTCTCTGAAAACCCGCCATTCCCTAAAAGCTATAGCCCTAAAATTGAGTTAAAAGTTAGTTCCACTTAAAAATGAACGACATAGAAACCACAATCATTTAAGGGTAAAATGTCATGGGAATTTTCAATTTTTATTGTAAACTTGTTATAGCTTACTAACCCCAAATACTTATGAACACTGCAACTGCCCTAATTGTAGCCATATTCTCTTTATTTACCCCCAAAGACAGCAATGATTGTGAAACTGCATACCAAGATGCAGCGATAGGCTACCAACAAATTAAACAATCCATGAAATCCCGAAACCTTGAACACACACAATTATATGTGAGCAGGGCCAAAGACGCTTTGGAAAAAGCCAACCTTACCCTAAAATCGTGTGGATGTGCTGCAGCCGAAAATGCTTCCTTCGACGCTATGGAACATTTGGAAAAATCGTTGGAGAAAGACACTTACGAGAGAAGTCGTTTTCATGTAAGCAAGGCAAAGATAAGCGCACAACTCATCCTCTCTTCGCTTGATGTGTGTGGGGAAAATGGACTCCTTTCCACCATTGACGAGGAAGAAGAAACCCTTCTAAACCAAGAAGAAAAACTTTTGGCGCAACAGCAAAGATTGTTGGAAGAGCAGAAAAAAATAGAAGCTAAAATTAAAAAGCAAAAAGAGCTTCAACAGCGCCTACAAAGTGAAAAAAAGCAAAAACTGGAACAGCAACTTACCATAAAAAGGGAAGCCGAGACCAGTTTAAATGAGCTCAAGCAGTCCATCATTAATACTACCAAATCGTTGGAATGTTCAACCGAAGCTTTTGCAAAATTGGACTCTTTTTATCGATCTGAAGAAGCTTTGGAAGCAGAAACCGTGCAGGCTACGCGTTTGTTCTACGCCCAAAAAACAGAGGAAATGGTTCACCTACTCCTTAAGGCATTAGAAGAATGCAAATAATCCAATAACAGGAGCGAGGCTCTATTTTGTGGCGAATAGCTTTACATCGCTTTCGGTAACTTCACTATTACCAAGGATGATAAGACGTTCCACCACATTGCGTAGTTCACGGATATTACCTGTCCAGTCGTATTCCTGAAGTAGTTTTATGGCTTTATCGGTGAATTCCTTAAGGGCTGTTCCATGCTCATCGGCAATCTTATTGCTGAAGTGTTTTATAAGCAATGGAATATCCTCACGCCTGTCGTTTAGTGCCGGTACCTTAATAAGGATCACAGCCAAACGGTGATACAGGTCTTCCCTAAAATTACCTTCCTCAATCTCCTTTTTAAGGTCTTTGTTAGTAGCAGCCACGACACGCACATCCACTTTAATATCCTTGTCGCTTCCTACACGCTGTACACGGTTCTCCTGAAGGGCACGCAATACCTTGGCCTGTGCAGAAAGGCTCATGTCACCTACTTCGTCCAGGAAAATGGTTCCTCCATTGGCAGCTTCAAATTTTCCAGCCCTGTCCTTGTTGGCACTGGTAAAAGCTCCTTTTACGTGGCCAAACAGTTCGCTTTCTATCAATTCGCTGGGAATAGCCGCACAATTCACTTCGATCATGGGGCCTTTGGAGCGATCGCTCTTTTGGTGCAACCAATGTGCCACCAACTCCTTCCCTGTTCCGTTGGGGCCCGTAATAAGTACCCTGGCTTCGGTAGGGGCTACCTTTTCGATCATTTCTTTTATTTGGGAAATCGCAGGGGATTCCCCTATCATTTCGTACTTCTTGCCCACTTTTTTCTTTAAGCGGGTATTTTCCACCACCAATTCCTTTCGATCCAGCGCATTACGGACTGTATTGAGCAATCGGTTAAGGTCTGGGGGTTTGGAAATATAATCGAAGGCACCCAAACGCATCGTGTTTACAGCAGTGTCCAGGTCACCATGTCCCGAAATCATCACCACGGGAACTTCCGATTTTATTTTCTTAACAGCCTCCAACACTTCCACACCGTCCATTTTGGGCATTTTTATATCGCAAAGGATGAGATCGAAGTCTTCCTTTTTTATAATATCGATCCCAGCCAAACCGTCCTCGGCTTCGGACACCTCGTAGGTATCACTTTCTTCGGTAAGGATCTTTACGAGTACCCTTCTAATGGCAGCTTCATCTTCTATAATAAGTATTCTAGGCATAGCTAAATTTTAAATTTTATTCCTGATCGAAGATAGTAAGTATTTGCTTCATTTATCTTGTACAAACTGTTTCTTTTTCCGTCCCTAAGCCGTATTTCATTGAAGAGGGTATACCCTCCATAGGCATAGAACAACAGGTTTTTTGTGAAATAATATTCGTAGCCCAGCCCACCCAAAACAAGGGTCATGGAAATGTTTTCTGAAGAGGAAGTAGATCCATCGGGATTTCGAACTTCGAGGTTATTCTGAATGTTGGAGAAAAAACCATCCAACGTCACAAAACTCTGTAGGCTGTGCTTTTTGCCCATGGTATGTTTCAGGTTGGTTTTTGGGGTTCCCAACGAATAGGACCAATTGGGGTGGAACTTACGATGATAATTGATAAGCGGAATGGGGAAGGGCCTTCCTGCGTTGGTTGTATAATTAAGTCCTAGAATAAGTCGGTTGGGCTTGGCAATACTGTCCCCGGTTCTATCTTTTACCAAAAAAACGGCTCCTGTGAAGTTCACGTCCCTATGGGTGATATCATCATTCTCGAAATTGGAATTGAGCTCGGCACCCACCCGAGCAGCAAGTCGCCAGTTGTTTTTGAACTTGCAGGTATAGGTTAACGATGCCCTGAAAAGCTGAAACCTGTCCAGGTTTGCCTTATCGAAAGGAACTTCATCTTCAAAATCCAGGTCCAGGTTTCTGTATTCGAACCCTGCCAACAAATAGCTCCCTTCCCAATTAAGGCGAAAGGGTACATTTACAAAGGCACGGAACCTGCTCACGGAATTATCCGAATCGGATTGGGGGATGTACGTGTATTCCACCCTAGCCAAATCTGAAGTTTGTGCACAGACATCGAAACAACAGATACCTATTCCCAATAACAAGACTGCAAAAATTCTTTTCAATACGATATTCAGAAAATTCAAATGCGCACTATTTTAAAAATGCCTGAGCGGGATGGCAATGTACAATTAATTTGTAGTTGAACAAACTAAAACTCCAATTGGGACCTAAAATTGTGTTCAACAAAAAATTACCGCTCTTCTTTGGGGATTGGGTTTCCAGACTTAATATGAATATCCCTTTGGGGAAAAGGTATGGTCACGTCATTTTCACGGAAAAGGGCATCTATTTTAAATCGGATATCGCTTTTAATATAGGGATCTATAAAACTATCGGACACAAAGAAATTGATCCTAAAGTCGAGAGAAGAATCGCCAAAATCCTCGAAAGAAACAAAGGGTTTTGGCTTTTTAAGAATCCTGCTGTCTTCAGCCACACTCTGCATCAACAATTCTTTTACCTTTTGTGTATCGCTCCCATAGGCAACTCCAACACCAACAAACTCACGGGTTGTTTTATGGTTTTGGGTATAATTAAGGATAGAATCGCTAATAAATTTGTGGTTGGGGATAACCAACACCTTATCGTCGCGGGTTATGGCCCGGGTAGTCCTTAGCTTTATGTCCACAACACGTCCCACACGACCATCCACCTCTATAATGTCGCCTACCAAAAGGGATTTGTCCACCATGATAAGGATACCTCCAATAACGTCCTGAAAAATCTCCTGAAGTGCCAACCCAATACCTACCAATAAGGCAGCAGATGCAGCCAAAACAGGGGTTATGTTCACTCCTGCAGTACTTAGGATGGCAAAAAATACGATGATGTAGATAACGTACTGTACAAACTTGAAGAAACTAAAAAACTTCAGTTTGTCCGTTTCGTCCATCTTACGGGTAAAGAGTCGTCGAACCCACTTAAGAAGGAATTTGGTAGCAACAAAGGAAACTATAACCAGTAGCAGTAACCCTATGGTAATATGGATTTGGTGATCACCTTCACCAAAATGAAGTCCAAAGTTGAGGAACTCCTTAATGCTTCCCCATATATCTTCTGTTACGACTTCGCTTATCTTGTCGGTTATTTCTTCTTGCTGCACAAATTAATATTTAAGCCACTTAATAATCTCTTTGTAGCTTGCCTTTTTTCCGTACATCAAAATACCCACCCTATAAATCTTGGAGGCAAACCAAACGGTGCCCATAAAGGTAGCAAATAATATCACTACCGAAAGGATTTGTTGCCAAAGGGGAACCCCAAAAGGAATACGCATAAGCATAACCACGGGTGAGGTTAAGGGAATAAACGAGAAGACCTGGGAAACGGTTCCGTGTGGATCTTCGATCACTGTAAATACACCTACATAAACCGCTAAAATAAGTGGAATCAATATAGGCACCATAAATTGCTGCGTATCTGTTTCACTATCCACAGCAGCACCAATGGCAGCGTACAGGGAAGCGTATAACAAATATCCCCCGATAAAAAACAGCAAAAACATAATGATTAGGTTGGCAATGGGTAATTTTTCAAACTCTAAATAGGCCCGCGTAATATAATCTTCCATATCACCTCCTCCTGCTTGCATTGCTGCCTGTATTTGTTCTGCCTGCATGGCCGACGTATCGATCCCGAATATAAGGGTAACCGCCAGGCTAAGTGCTCCCAATAGAATAACCCAAACTGCAAATTGGGTAATCCCAGCTAAAGAAGTACCAATAATTTTACCCAATAACAGCTTAATGGGTTTTACTGAACTAATGATCACTTCAATGATACGACTGGTCTTTTCTTCTATCACACTACGCATGATCATGTTTCCGTATATGATAATAAACATGAACAGTAGGTATCCAGCAATCCCTCCAAAGGCCAATCTAAGAATGGAACTAAGCTCCGAAGTTTCTTCTCCATCAAATGTCTCCAAATGGGTGGCTACATCTACCCGCAAAGCTGCAATTTCATCTGCATCGAAATCGTTTTCTTCTAACTTTAAAGAATTGGCTTTTTTCCGAATAGCCCTTTCTATATCATTAATAACGGATATGGTAGGAGAGTCTTCAGAATAAAAGGTAATGGACTTGGCCAATGTGTCTATATTCTTATTATTGGGGATATACAACAAACCATATACTTCACTCTCTTGCGTGTTTTTCTTGGCTTCTTCCAAGGAGACTGCAGATAGGGTTTCGAACTTTAAATCGTCGTCGTCTTCAAACTGATTGGCAAACAAACCGCTTTCATCCAACACCGAAATGGTCCGTACTTTATCGTTGTTGAGTTGGGACAGATACCCAACCAAACTAATGAGGGCAACCATGATCAAGGGACTCAAAAATGTCATAATAATAAACGCCCTGTTCTTTACCTTGGTAAGATACTCGCGCTTTATAATGAGGGAAAGATGGTTCATGTCCTGTTTTTTAGTGGTTTTTTACGGCTTGTATAAATATGTCGTTGGCAGAAGGTATTACTTCGACAAAATGGGTCACCTGCCCTTTATTGACCAAATAGGCCAAAAGGTCGTTCGCACCGCCATCGGAAACCTTAATGTTATACTGTAACTCGTCGTTAATGGTCTTAAAGGTAGCTGGGCTAAGCTCGAAATGTTGTTTCAACTCATTAGCCACAGCTTGCTTATTAGGGGTTACCAACCCTACTTCGTAGGTATTGGACCTAAACTCTCTTTTTATATCGATGAGTTTTCCGTCCAAAATTTTATTGGATTCATGGATGAGGGTGATATGATCGCACATTTCCTCTACCGATTCCATACGGTGCGTGGAAAAGATCACCGTTGCTCCATTATCACGGAGTTTAAGAATTTCATCTTTTATGAGGTTGGCATTAATGGGGTCGAAACCACTAAAGGGTTCATCGAAAATAAGAAGCTTGGGTTCGTGCAGTACAGTAACCACAAATTGGATTTTCTGCGCCATCCCTTTGGACAATTCCTGGATTTTCTTGTTCCACCAATCGCCAATTTCCAAACGCTCGAACCAATGCTGCAAACGCTTCTTGGCTTCTGCCTTGGAGAGCCCTTTTAGCTGTGCTAGATACAAGGCTTGCTCTCCTACTTTCATGGATTTGTACAGTCCTCTTTCCTCGGGCAAATAACCAATATGCTGAATATGGTTGGGCTGAAGGGGTTCTCCATCCAACAAGACCGAACCTGTATCGGGCATGGTTATCTGATTGATAATACGGATGAAAGTAGTCTTCCCGGCTCCATTGGGTCCCAACAAACCGTAAATACTTCCCCGTGGTACCTCGATGGAAATATTGTTTAATGCTCGATAGGAGCCATACGTTTTAGAAACTTGATTTGCAACAAGCAGATTGTCCATAGATAAAAGTGTAATGCGGTGGCAAAGATATTTAAACCTTCAATAGAAATAATTGTTTCCAACCAATAATCTGTTTGTAGGTAACTTTTGGAAAATGTTACGGTATTCCCGATCAAAGTTAACCTCAAAGATCATTTTTGCCCTAAAAGTAAAACCCACCCTCAGATTACTCAAAGGGTGGGAAAAAAATTGCTATGAAAAAGAAAAATTATCGCTTTTAAGACTAGCGATTTTCAAATATAGGTAAAATAAATTAAAAGTCCTTGATTATGAAAACATATCTTTCACCTTCTCAAAAAAGGACTTATCTTCTTTTTCGGGTTTCGGCTCGAAATGCTCGTCATTCCTCATCTTTTCGAAAAATTCCCGCTGTTCTTTTGTAAGAGTCTTTGGCGTCCAAACGTTTACGTGAACCAACAAATCGCCCGTTCCATATCCATTTATACTCGGAATTCCCTTATTTCTTAATCGTAAAATCTTTCCGCTTTGCGCACCTGCTTCGATCTTAATACGAACCTTTCCCGTTACCGTTTCTATCTCTTTGGAAGTACCCAAAGCGGCTTCAGAAAAACTTACATACAGGTCGAAATGTAAATTGTCACCTTCCCGCTGCAAATTAGGATGTGGTAATTCTTCTATGGCTACCAAAAGATCCCCAGAAATTCCATTTCCTGGCGCATCATTACCTTTGCCGGAAACTTTTAACTGCATTCCGTCCACTACACCTGCCGGTATCTTGATGGAAACGGTTTCTTCCTCAGCAATCATTCCAAGGGAGTCTGCTCCTGAAGGTGCTTTATCTATGGTTTGCCCAGATCCTTTACACGTACTACAGGTAGCAGAAGTCTGCATCCTACCCAAAATGGTATTCTGGATTTTGGTTACCTGTCCATGTCCATTACAGGTACTACAGGTGGTGTATGTAGTCCCTGGGGCTACTTTTTTGCGCTTTACTTTTATCTTTTTCTCAACACCATTGGCAATTTCCTCCAAGGTGAGCTTTACGCGAATGCGCAGGTTGCTTCCTTTTACACGACGCTGCCCGCCGCCAAAACCACCGAAACCACCAAAACCGCCACCGCCAAAGGCACTGCCGAAGATATCGCCAAACTGACTGAAGATATCGTCCATGTTCATACCTCCGCCACCAAAGCCTCCACCTTCGAACGCTTGATGACCAAATTGATCGTATCGTGCTTTTTTATCGGGATCGCTCAGGACTTCGTAGGCCTCCGCTGCTTTTTTAAACATCTCTTCGGCCTTAGCATCCCCAGGGTTCTTATCCGGATGATACTCGATAGCTTTCTTGCGGTATGCCTTCTTTATTTCGGCAGCTGATGCATTTTTGGAAATGCCCAGTATGTCGTAAAAGTCTTCTTTCACACGTTTAAATTTTATTGTCCTATCACTACTTTTGGATAGCGGATTATCTTTTCGCCCAGCACATACCCTTTTTCGATCACGTCAATGATTTTCCCCTTAAGGTCATCACTGGGTGCCGGGATTTGGGTAATGGCTTCGTGTATATCGGCATTAAAGGTGTCCCCCATTTGGGTTTCCATCACTTCCAGCCCTTTTTGCTTTAGCGCCTCCTTCAATTTGTTACTAATGAGTCCGATCCCCTTTAGGTGTTCATCATCGGTCTTTTCTATCTCCTTCAAGGCACGGTCAAAATCATCCAAAACAGGGAGCAAAGAAACCATCACATCGTTACTGGCCGTTTTAAACAGCTCTACACGCTCCTTGCCCGTTCGTTTCTTGTAGTTTTCGAACTCGGCAAACAAACGCAAATAACGATCCTTCTCCAGATCGAGTTCTGCCTGTAGCTCTTTCAAAGGGTCTTTCTTTTCTTTCTTTGCCTTGCTTTTTGAAGTCTTTTCTTCTTGTACAGCGACTTCTTCCTGTGTTTTATCCTTTTTGCTCATAGATGAGTCCCTCTTTATTTTTTACTTGAGGGTGCAAAAGTACTGCCATTTCTATAAAAATGTCAAAATGTCACTGCTGAATTTGGAAAAATTATCGTTTTTGGCCTCTAGTGAAGTATATCACGACGGCAAAAGGTCTGCCAGTGCGTTTTCGAGGTTTACGTAATGAAATTGAAAGCCTGCGTTTTCGATCTTTTCGGAACTTACCAATTGGCTTTCCAGAACCAAATCGCTCATTCCGCCCAATAGCAGCTTTAGCATAAACGAAGGGACTTTGGGCAACCATAGCTTTTTTTGAAGTTGCGTAGCAATAGCCTGAGTCATTTTTTGATGTGTACAGGGGCTCGGGGAAATTCCGTTGAAGACTCCTGAAAGACCATTCTTCAATAAAAATAAATACAAAGCTGCCATGTCTTCTATATGGATCCAGGATTGCCATTGACGACCATTGCCCAAAACAGCCCCAAGTCCCATTTTTATGGGTTTTACCAATTGCGGCAGAGCTCCTTCGCCGCTGGCCAACACAATACCCGTTCGGACTTTGGCAACCGTAATGCCCAATTCGGTAAAAGCATCGGCTTCCTTTTCCCAATCCACTACTACTTTCCCTAAAAAAGATTGCGACTGGGAGGTTTCGTCTTCCGTATACATTTTATCGAAAGAGCTTGGATACACACTTATACCACTTGCCGATAGATAATGGGAAACCTGATGATTTGTGGAAGATAATGTTTCGTAAAGGAGTCGTGAAGTCATTAGACGGCTCGCCAGTATCTTCTTTCTGTAGGACTTTGTCCATCTTTTGGATACCGATGCTCCTGCTAGGTTTATAATAGCCGTAACACCAGCAAATGCATCCAGATCGATCTCTCCAGCATGAGGATACCAATGAAAACCTTTTCCATAAGGCAGTGCATTTAATTGCTCCTTTCGTGTGGTTAGATAATGAACCGCGATACCCTCTTCTTGGCATTGGCGAACCAGCTCCTTGCCAATCAATCCCGTTGATCCAGCGATCAAAACCTTCATCTCCTTCATTTTTATTTAAAGATACGGTTTGTATGGGGTATTTCCATGCTCCTTAACTCAAAATTAGGCTTCTGACCTACTACTTTTGGATGCCCTTAACATCTCCCTCTTTCCTGGGGGTCCTGGTAGCCGTTCTACCGTAAATCCAACAGCTTGCATGGCTCTTCGCACACTCCCCTTGGCGGCATAAGTAACCAATACTCCATTGGACAATAAAGCCTCGTACATTTTCTGAAAAATAGCTTCGGTCCACAATTCGGGTTGTACCCTGGCTCCAAAAGCATCGAAATAGATGAGATGGTAGGCACTCGTATCGGTAATTTCTGAAAAAAACTGCTTCCGTTTGGTAAGTGTAAACTTAGGTTCCTGCTTTACGGCTTGTTCCCAAGGACAGGTATGCAGTTTCAAAAAAGCTTTGGGATCATTACCGACTAAAACTGGATAATTGAGCTTTCCTATATCTTCTAAATCTACAGGATAAGCTTCAATCCCTGTATAATCGATAGTACTCTCTATATCCCTGGATTGAAGCAGTGTAAGATACGCATTGAGCCCGGTCCCAAAACCAATCTCCATGATGCAAAGAGGATCTTGCACTTGAGGCAACACAAAGTTGAGCCCCATAGAAATAAAAACATGGAGCGCTTCGTTGATAGCTCCATGCTTGGAATGGTATTGTTCGTTCCAGTCGGGCAAATGTATCGTTACCGATCCGTCGCCCGTGGTAAGGAATTCACGTTTCAAAACAGTTATTTACTGTCCTTAAGGGGAATAAGAACCCCAGTGGAAAGGAAGTTATAGGAAAGTTCCGGCTCGGTAATAGCGTCAATCTCATCTTGGGATTTACCGGCATCTTCGGCAAAATGCTTTAAGTCTTCCACGCTGGTTTCCTCTACATAGGCTTTTCCATTTACCAATACTTCACTTCCAGCCAAGTCCATGGGCATAAAGAAACCGTAGTCCAAGAAACGTACAAAAGATTCAGTGTCCTCACCCAAATCCAAACGCATCCAGCATCCTTTCTTTTGGCATACACTGTTTACCTTAGCTTTTACCTTCATCTCTAGGGTATCCCCAACTTTCATCTCCTTATAGGCCGTTAAAAGCTCGTTGGCAGAAGCCAAGTCCTTATCTTCGAATCTATATCCCTTAAGATCGTACTTTGTGGATTGTTCGATCCCCAAACTTTTTGGAGCTTCGTTTTCCTTCTCTTTTGTAGAATTACATCCAACCAATAAAGCGGTTACAGCAAATAAAAACAACAGGTTTCGTTTCATTTCAATAAAAATTTGAATAGCTAAAAATATACCACAATTTTATGAATTTTTTACATTTTATATGGCATATATTTTGCCTAATTTTGATGCAGATATAAAATTATATGAGCTTAACAACTATCCCCGCCATCCAAGTACAAAAAGTAGCCGCTTCGAGAATCCATGAAGTGGATTTCGGAAACCTCGTTTTCGGAAGCGAATTTACCGATCATATGTTCGAGTGTGACTACAAGGATGGAGCGTGGCAAAATCCTACCATTAAACCGTATGGTCCGTTAGAGATTTATCCTTCGGCCAAGGTGTTTCATTATGGCCAAGCCGTTTTTGAAGGGATGAAAGCTTATAAAGACGAAGCAGGTTCTGTGTTTTTATTCCGTCCCCAGGAAAACCTGAAGCGCATCAACAAGTCATCGCACCGTATGGCTATCCCGGAATTCCCGGAAGCTTTGTTTTTCGATGCTTTACATCAATTGATCGAATTGGACAAAGACTGGGTAAAACCTGGTTTGGGCAATTCACTGTATATCCGTCCGTTTGTAGTGGCTACCCAAAATGGGGTTTCGGCTTCCCCTTCGGACACTTATAAATTCATGATCATCCTTTCCCCAGCGCAAGCCTATTACAAAGGGAAGGTAAAAGTGATCGTTGCGGAAAACTTTAGCCGCGCCGCCGATGGTGGGGTGGGTTATGCAAAAGCTGCTGGAAACTACGGAGCGCAATTCTATCCTACCAATTTGGCCAAGGAGCAAGGGTTCCAGCAAGTAATCTGGACCGATGCCAACGAACATAAGTATTTGGAAGAAGCAGGTACGATGAATGTATTTTTCCGTGTAAACGATACGTTGCTTACGGCTCCCAACAACGACCGTATTTTGGATGGGGTGACCCGTAAAAGTGTGATTGCCCTTGCAGAAAAAGCAGGCATCAATGTAGAAGTGCGACGTGTACAAGTTGCAGAAATCGTAGCTGCTGCCAAGGAAGGTAGTCTAAAAGAAATCTTTGGTGCGGGAACCGCTGCGGTGATCAGCCCCGTGAGTGGGTTTAGTTATCAAGATGAATACTATGATCTTCACGATCAACCCGATTCTTTTGCCCAAAAATTCAAAAAGAATTTGATGGAGATTCAGCACAACCTAACGGACGATCCCTTTGGTTGGCGCTATTCGGTAGTGGACTAACCCTTAGTTTTCCAGAATTGCTTTAATATCGGGCTTGAAGTAATTGGGCCCTTTTAGCACTTTGCCGTCTTCACGGTAGATGGGTTTGCCATCGGCTCCCAACTTGCTCATATTACTGCGTTGTATTTCGTTGAAGACTTCTTCTATCTTATGCTGCATGCCATGTTCTATAATGGTCCCACAAAGGATATAAAGCATATCACCCAACGCATCTGCCACTTCGATAAGATCCCCATTGTCGGCCGCTTCTAGGTATTCTTCGTTTTCTTCTTTCATTAAATTGAAACGCAAACGGTTCTTAGCCATTCCCAAATTGGCTGTAGGTAATTCTTTTATACCCAAACCAAAGGCGGAATGGAATTCGTGAACGCAGGAGATTTTATCTTTCATAAGGGTTGCTTTTACAGGTGTAATATTGATGTTTTAAAAATAGGAAATGGGCTCGTTGAAAATACGGTGGGGTTTAAAAACTTTTCAACTGGATTTGCACAGAATTGCCGTATTTTTGTGTTCTTAAATTGAACGAATATGCTTTCCACCGGTCAGATTATTTTTGCGGTTTGTTTTTTTATTGCTTTTGTGGCGATTATGATAGTGAGTTACCGGAGAGACAAAAAACTGCATAAAAAGCAGTATAAGGGAAGCATTTGGATTTTGGTGGGTTTTCTAGTATTCTTCAGTTTGCTGCTAGCTGCCAAGCTCTATTTTATGGAGTAAGGGTTTTCTTATTAGGAAAATTGAGGTAAAGCCCTTAATTTTAGAAGCACTAACCGACCCATATACCCTACAGAGTTCGTATCCACGGTCTGAATTCCCCCTTTTGTGTATAGAAGTTGAGCTACCCAGTCATGGGTACAATTTTGTGTAACCAATTTTTATACGATGAGTTTAAAACCCGCCAAAGAGATTATTCCCCATCTTATCATGGTCATCCTCGGTTCTGCCGTCATGGCCCTTTGCTTTTGGTACCTGGCCCAAAAGGATCAGATTTTTAAGGACTTAACAGGTATTGTACGTGTGGTCGTGGCTTTATCGGCTGCTGCCATTAGTATTGCATTGCCTGGTTTTATAGAACTACAAACCTCGGGCAAGGAAGATGCCTCGGCCAACAAAACGGCTCCCATCATTAAAGCTGGGGGAGCCTTGGCGGTGTTTGTGGTGGTATATTTGTTTAACCCCATTGGGTAGAACCGCTTAACACAAACCTAACATTTTTTATCCCCTTTTTATTGTAAAAACTAAAGTATGCCCTTTAGTAGGTATACTTTGGAGTTTGTATAAACAGGTAACGTTATACCATCAACTAGTTTTAAGTTATGACTGAAGAACAAGCTAAGCAAAAACTTTCGGAAAAAATTGAAGAGATGAAAAAACCAACCAGTAAGGTTATCTATGCTGCTATTTTACAAGATGAAAAAGATAAAACATTATATAAATTGGAATATGGAACCAATGATGGCACAGGAACAAATTATCATGTTGAAACTTCTGTCACAGAGGAAGAGAAGAAAATTTTCAGGGAAAAAATGAGACTAGAATATTCATTAAATGAAGATGGTTCAAAAGATATTATAGGTGTCGTTACTGAAACCAGTATGGGCAAACTACTTAGTAGTTTTTATGAACCCGTAGAAGAATTTGTAAGACCAATCAAAGCAGGCATAGGGATTAGCGATATTACTTCGAAGGAAAAAACAGGGACCCTGGGCGGAATTTTTTTAGGTTCTCAAAATAACCAAACAGCGTTATATGTAATATCAAATATGCATGTACTTGCTAAATATCCAGAAACATATAACCAGTGGGTTCCCACAAAGGATCAAGAAGATGTAGTACAGCCATCTGAGAAAAGTAGAGAATCAATTAATTTAAAAAAGGCTGACTACAAAATTGCAACCACAGTTTGGAAACAATTTGGCCCTGAGGTTGATGTTGCTATTGCTAAAATCTGCTGTAATCATGATGCAGTTAAAGGATTCTACAATAGTGCCTTTAAAATGAATCCATTTGTAGAAGAATTCGAAATAAATACAGCCGCAAGTAAACTTGGTTATAAAACTGGATTAACAACAGCTAAAATTAAATCTAAACATGCTGCTATAAGAATAGAAAATCCCTTTACCAAAGTAAATGGCTTAAAAAAACATATTGTTTTCACAAATCAGATAATGACAGATGACATGGCCGAGGGAGGTGATTCAGGATCTTTATTAATTGATCAATATGGTGTTCCAATTGGATTGACATTTGCAGATATAAATTTTAAAAAATCATACCTTGAAGGAGGTGTAAAAATTAAAGGAAGAACATTTCATAACAGATTAGATCTAATTTTTAAAATGTTAGAAAAGGGAGAAAATTATAACAACAAAAATTATCCCTTGAAATTTAAATACTTTTTTACTTAATCAATCATAAAAATCAAAATACCATGGCAGTAGAATTACTTTACGACAATGACAAAATAGACAAAGAATTTCTTAAGCTTTTAGCTGATTATGATATTGCTATCAGTTTTTCAAAGTGGACAAGGAGGTTGTGGCCTGTTAGAGAAGTTACATTTCTTGATAATTTTGAAGGACAAGGGAAGGTAAAATTCGAATTCTTGCAGGCTATTCTTTGCTCCCCATATAAACCACCCGCAGATGGAAGAAATTACAAATATGATTTAGTGTTATTTTTACAAAAAACAGACAATCCGTCAGAGAATAGTATAACTCAAAGAGTATATATTCAGGATATGCAGGTGGATGATCATATTAGATTTTTTGTACTTACTTACGGTGAAAAAGAAAGTGTTCCGAATATATTGAATTGCAAAGTATATCAAGATGCAATTGATAAAAACCCTACTGGACCAACTATTCCTGACACCAACGCCGGAGGCATAGTAATAAAACCTATTTAATTGAATATATCTTGTATCAAAAATATATTTCTGCCAGTCGTTTTTCTAACGACTGGTTTTGCGTTTGGTCAAATTAGCGAATTTCGTTTATTGGAAGTATATATTGAAAAAGAAAATTGGCAAAAAGCAGATTCCATTAGCAGGGTAATTGATTATGATTTACTAGATAATAATTTAAGAGCAAAGCATGATTATTTTAAGGGTATAATTTTTTTCAGCAATGGATTTTATGCTCAAGGGTTTGAATTTCTAAATAAAGCAAAAAAAATTTACGAGATAGAGGATTATAAATATGAATTAGCATTAACTCTTGAATATCTGATTGAATGTGTGAACTATGTATTTGATAAAAGAGCAAATCAAGAAGAATATATTAATTCTTATTGCAATTTGGCAATTGAACTTAAAGATTATCACCTAGAAATTAAATGTGAATTTTTTAAAGGCACCTATGCCTTCGATGGAAATAACATAAAAGAAGGAATTGAGAATTATAAAAATGCCACTCAGATCGCTTTACTTTGTGGCGATTCTATAAAATACTATAATTGTCTTATTAACGAGGGTATGTTAATTGGTTATCACGAGAAACAACCATCAAAAGCAATAGACCTTTATACCAAGATTATTCCTCACTTTACAAAAAGAAAAGATCCAAACCGTCTTTACAGTTGCTTGGTTAATTTATCATATCAATACTATTTCTTAGATGATATTCCAAATGCAATACAAATTTTAAAGGAAGCAGACACAATTAGTTTAAAAAGGGATCAATTACCCAGCAAGGAGGTCATATATTCAAGACTTTCAGCATATTATGAAATTCAAAAAGAATTCGAAAAATCTCTAAAGTATTCAAGAATGTCCGATTCAATTAAAGACAAATACAGGTTTGACCTCCAACAAGGACGTATTAGAATTATTGAAGAAGAATTAAATAATAAAAAGCTAAAATCTGATAATATCGAAGCAGAAAGTAAAAGAAAGCAAAACCGCAACATTGCCCTAGGTTTGGGCGGAGGTCTAGCTGCCGTTTCCATCTTCGCCTTCCTCGTTTACAAAAACACCAAACGCAAACAACGTATTGCCGAACAGGAAAAGGAACTGGAAATCCAGAAAAAGGAAAAGATCCTAAAAGATCAGGAACTCAGTTCCATCGATGCGATGATTGAAGGGCAGGAAAAAGAACGGCAACGGCTGGCCAGCGATCTCCACGATAGTGTGGGCGCTACCCTATCTGCAGCAAAGATGCATTTTGACCATTTGGCAAAAAACACAAACAAACTGGAGTCCCAGCAAGAACTCATTGAGAAGACAGGTTCCCTTTTAGAAGATGCGTATGCTGAGATACGCTCCATGGCCCACTTAAAAAACAGTGGGGTAATGGCAAAAAAAGGATTGCTGCCTGCCGTAAAAAGATTGGCCAGAAATGCGAGCAGCAACAATGGCCTTTCTTTAGAAGTACAGGATTTTGGCCTTACGGAAAAACTAGAAGGTTCCTTGGAGATTTCCATCTTTCGGATCATCCAAGAATTGGTAACCAACATCATAAAACATGCCCAAGCAACCGAGGCCCAAATTTCCATTACCCAACACGAGGACAGCCTTAATATTATTGTGGAAGATAACGGACAAGGATTCAACCCTCAAAAGAATAATGCAACTAATGGTATGGGCTTACACGGTATCAAAAAACGGTTAGCCCATCTGGAAGGGACCCTTGGCATCGATTCTACGCTAGGAAAGGGCACCCATATCCTTATCGATATTCCTTTATAATCATCTTCTCTCTGCTTAATCACCTCTCTTTTAAGAATTTATTAGATTAACTATCAGTTGTTTAACTTTTATTTCACACAGAATACCCAGTACTGGGTATGTCCCCTCATTCCTATATTCTTCAAATTTGACACAAAGAATCTAAAACTGTTGTGTCATGCATCGTTTTCCAAAGAAAGCATACCATAAATTCAATGGCCAAAAAATAACCCTGAATATTATTCAACATAAAATGAGAATAAAAGAAAAGAAGTCCTCTTCCAGACTAGGATTCTACAATTCTACCATGTTAAATAGATCATTAAAATCTTCTTCTAAAAAGTTCAATTTTATTCGAGGTGTCGAAACAATTTCACAAAAACAACAAGACTATATTTTAACATTTGAAAAAAATATTAACCTTGGGATTTTTCGATCATATTGGTTGAACCCTGGAGTTGAAGAATTAAGCTTCATATATGAATATCAAGGTGTTGAATATTTAGGCACGGGATCTCTAATAATTCTAGCAAAGGAAGGCACTTCAGAAAGTACAGTAGCATCATTTGCTCATAAAAACAGAGCTAAACCCATTAAGCGATTCAAGAAACTCCCTCTGTATTTACTCCAATATCGTAATGATTATTATTCTAACCAGCAATATGAACAATTGCTTAAATCCAAACCTGACTGGATTTCAAAATTTGATCGCAATTATTTTACAATGGATTTACATGTTCCTTCAACTGATGAGATATTTGAAAAGTTAAGTCCAAATCTAAAGCTCCCAAATCAATATGCTTATAGGATGATAAATCTGCCACCGGGTTTTCCATCTAAAATCCCTAATCACTTTCCACCATTAAATAGTATTGCCAAAATCAAGGTAGGAATACTAGACAGTGGAATTGACGGAAAACATCCTGATATCTTAGAAAGTTTTTTATCCAACCATGGTTATGACTATGTTGAAAACGATCGTGATACAACTCCATATATCTTTAATTCTCATGGGACTAATTGTGCTGGTCTTATAGCAGGAAAAAGGAAATATACCAATGGGGTAGATGGTGTATCAAGTGGATGTAAAATAGTTGACTATCGAATTGCTTACGTTTCTACTGAAAAAAACCTTAAATACGATTTATTTGATATTATTAGCGCATTCTATCACGCGGCATTTATTGATAAAGTGGATATTATTAACTGTTCTTGGAGCATTGGTATAGGTTCTTCGGTTTTAAAAAAAATGATCAAACTGGCTAGCAAAAAAGGCAGAAAAAACAAAAGAGGGACAACTATAGTTTTTTCAGCTGGGAACAAGGGAGAACCTATAAGTTTTCCTGCCAATATGCCCGAAGTTATAACTGTTAGTGCTACAGATGAAAATGGAAAGCCAAAAATAAAAACGGGAATCCAAAATGACTGGGGGAGCAATTACTCCCTCAACATCAATTCAAACGAATCTCAAGTCGATATCGCCGCACCTGGTATAGGTTTGATTACTACGGATATTCGTGGAATTGAACGATCATCAATAAAAGGGTATCACATAAACTTTGGAAGAACTTCGTCAGCAGCACCTCAAGTTAGTGGGTGTATAGCTCTAATGCTGGCTAAGAAACCAACTCTTAAACCATCTAAAATTAAAAAGCTAATTAAAAAATATCCAAATCCAAAATACCCTATTAATCCAAAATATGGTGCTGGAATACTGGATGTAAATCAAATATTAACTAATCTTTAAATTTCACACAATGGCAAAACAAACACTAGAACACGCGGGAAGTATCATTATCAATCCAACAACAGAAAATGTATTCCAAAACATTTATTCATCACAATTATATGGAACTTTTTTTCCATTTTCGGAAAATTTAAAATGAACACGACTACGAACACTTTAAAATCCATCGAGCTTAGTTTGATTAATTACAAAGGAATTCTTGACATAGAAATTCACAGTGCAGAAATAAGCTACGATACCCAAAAAAGAAAGTTTGATTTACATGTAAAGACCAAGGCATCCCTAGATCGGAAACCTAAAGTTTTTTTTAAGGTCGATGTAAATCCGATATCAAAAAATGAGATTACGTCTGGCAGACTATTTAAATTAGAAAGAGAAACTGTATCTTTCTATGGGAAAACAATTGAAGAAATAGAACAACAAGATCACGAAAACCGACAAATGGAAGTTGGAGGAATTTTTGATACAGAATTTTTCTTTAGAAACGGTAAGCTCAAAGCTATGAGGAAAGATGGTGATCAAGCATTAAAAAAAATAACAACAACTGGAACTTTTGATGATGACACTATAAGTTGTCATCAACGTATATCTCAAATGTTTGTAGGATAAAAAAGTTAACTCTAAGTATATTATTGACCTTATTATCAAGTATTGCTTTTGCTCAGGAAAGTAAACTTGAAGAGAAAATATATACTCAACTTCTAAGTTACGATTTTGAAAAAACCGATTCTCTAATAACACTGGTTAAAACTAGTGACAAGAGAATGGGTTTTTCGCTTCTTCGCCAAATATTATATCATTCAGGCAATAACAAGGTAGCAGATTCAATATCTCGTGCAAAATTGGAAGCATCCATTGGTGAATCAGAGAATGACCTTAAATCATTAATTGATTCCTATTTTCATTTATTCTACTCAAGGAGATCAGAGAAAATGTTGACTTATATGGATTCAGCATATGTTCGCCTAAAACCAACTAAAAACAAACAAGCATTTAAATTATCACTAATTCCTTTTCTATATTTCTACTCAACAGAAAATACTTATAAAGAAAATCATTTTAACAAGTATCTTCAAGAGTACATTAAAATTCAAGATGATCTTGTTGATAGGTGCTGGATCGTATACTATACAAATTTGAGAGAAGGGAAAACTATTAATGGAGATACTATAATATTTAAAAAATCTGGAAAGGAGAATTTACATTTATATTTGAATTATTCTTCTAAATTGAGTTATGCCTTACAATCGGGTTTAGCGTCAAATATTGGAATTAATTATCGCATTAATGGAGAAAAAGACCTTTCTATAAACTACTTTCAAAAAGTTCTAAACCTTCCTGATCTTCCTTATTTACAAGAAAACAAATTTTTTGCTAGCCTAGACTTAGGCAGAATTTATATGAAAAGTAACAGGCACAAACTTTCATTAGAACACTATAATAATGCAGAAAGTTATATCAATCAAGCAGATTCGAAAAGACAGCTTGTTACATATTCTAAACATAAAGCTCATTATTACTATCGAGCGATGGACACAATAAATTTAGCATACGATCTTTTAAATAAAGCTTTTAATGATAATAGGCGAATTAATTATGAAGAAAATAGTTCTCGAATTACGGAATTGGACGTAAAATTCGATGCCGCCCAAAAAGACAAAAGAATACTTAAACAAGAAAACGACCTTCTTTTAAAAGAAAAACAAAGTACCCAAAACCGCAACATCGCTTTAGGCCTTGGGGCTGGATTAGCTGCCGTCTCCATTTTAGGCTTTCTCGTCTACAAAAACACCCGTCGTAAACAACGCATTGCCGAACAAGAAAAAGAGCTGGAAATCCAGAAAAAAGAGAAGATTCTCAAAGAACAAGAACTCAGCGCTATCGATTCCATGATTGCTGGACAAGAGAAGGAACGGCAACGCTTGGCCAGTGATCTCCATGATAGTGTAGGCGCTACCCTATCTGCCGCTAAATTACAATTTGATCATCTTTCCAAAAATCGTGGCCAGCTAGAGGAGTTTGAAGAACTGTTCGATAAAACCGCTTCCCTATTGGACGAAGCCTATACCGAAGTCCGTTCCATGGCACATCTTAAAAATAGCGGTGTCATTGCCTCCAAAGGTCTGTTGCCTGCTGTGGAAAAACTAGCCAAAAATGCTTCTAGCACTCATGGATTAACGGTAGAAGTGCAGGATTTTGGTCTTACCGAAAAGTTGGAAGGCTCTTTGGAGATTTCTATCTTTAGGATCATTCAGGAACTGGTTTCCAACATTATTAAACATGCCGATGCCTCCGAAGCCCATATTTCCATCACTCAACATGAGGACACATTGAACATCATTGTAGAAGATAATGGAAAAGGATTCAACCCCAAAAAGGCAAAGAAAAAAGAAGGGATGGGACTGCACGGCATTGAAAAGCGGGTAGAGCATCTGGAAGGCAGCTTGGAGGTAGATTCAACCCCAGGAAGAGGCACTAACATTTTAATAGATATACCTATATGATTACGGTAGCAATAGCCGAAGACCATCAATCCTTGGTGGATGGAATTAACCTCCTTTTAAAATACGAGGAAGATATCTCTATTGTAGGATCTGCTAACGACGGGGAAGCCTTATTGGATATTGTACGCCTAAAACAACCCAAAGTAGTGTTAACGGACATAAAAATGCCCAAAATGGACGGTATAAGCGCTACTAAAACCATTAAAAAAGAATTCCCACACATTAAGGTGATTGCCTTTAGCATGTTCGATCAGGAAGAAGCTGTAAGCCAAATGATCGAAGCCGGGGCTTCTGGGTACCTCTTAAAAAACTCTCCTTTAGAGGAAGTTTTGAAAGCGATCGAGACTGTGAACAAAGGAGAAAAATACTTCGATGCTTCCATAGATCTTGGGGAAATCCTTAAGGGAGCAAATACCAAAAAGAAAAAAGGGCTTCTTTCCAAAAGCGAAAGGGAGATCTTGGTATTGATTGGGCAGGGAAAAACCACCAGTGAAATTGCGGAGATCCGTTTTACGGCAGTTTCTACGGTAGAAAAGCACCGAAAGAACATGATCCGAAAACTGGGGCTTTCGGGAAAAGGAGAATTGTTACGTTATGCCCTGGAAAAGAAATATGATTTTTGAAGAAGAAATCCCCTACAATGGGTATAATCCTACCCTCTTATCCCCCTTACCTTCGGGGATATGCAAACCTTAGAAAAATTATTGAAGATCATAGATCAATCACACCAAGAAGGCGTTCTATTGGATTTAGAAGGAACCGTTGCCGTCTTCAACGCCCTACAACAGATCTCTACTGAAAAGAGTTTAATCGAAAAATTGATACAGTTTATCTTTCAGGTAAAACAAAAGAAAAAGAACCTAAAAACACTTACCCAACGGGAAAATGAAGTTTTTCGAAGAATAGGATTAGGCTATTCATCTCGGGAAATCGCTGTACTCATGAAGATAAGCGAAGAGACTGTAAGTACTCACAGAAAGAACATCAATAAAAAATTAGGGTTGTCCGGACAAGGGCAGCTCCAAAAATTGGCACAACAAGTCTTGCAATCGCAAGTAGCTTAAAAGGAAGTTCCATTAAAAACCAAAAAACCTCCTTGTTTTCAACAAGGAGGTTCTGTTCTATAGAAAAGATTTTCTTAGTTCTCTTCTGGCAAGTAGTTGAAATTCTTACTGTAATCCAACATCTGAGCCTCGAAACTTTCAGGCTGCTCGATGGTGAATCCAGTAATTTCGCCCGCATCGTCCATAGTAGGAACAATCACTGGGTTTACAAAACCACTATACGGAGCCGATTTAAACTTGCTGTTACGCTCCAATACCTCAGCGTGTAGATCCTGATCTACTTTTACTCCATAATCCTCTACCAAGGCTTTGGCTGCTTCATAATCCCCTTCGGAAGTAATACGTTGGGTTTCCTTCAACAACTCTCCGAACAATTCACGCAACTTGGCGTAGTCGTTAATGTTGTAGTAGGTTTTTCCGTCACGAACTACTTTCTCTACTACGTTTTCGGCAAGTCCTTTTTCGATAACCCAGGCACTTACCCATTGGCGGTTACGCATGTGTGCCTCTTCTACGTCGTCACCCAACTCCAAACGAACCAATTGGGCAATCATTCCGTTTCTGATATAACCGTCGTAAGCAGCTTTTCCAGTTTCTTCCCAGTTTTCCACTAGACCCAATTCCTGAAGTTTAGGATCCATTAAGTAGTACAATCCGAATAGATCGGCACGACCCTCTTCTATGGTAGACTTATAGCTTTTCAATGTTTCTTTTGGAGTACCTACCCCTTCATTGATCTGTCCAGAAGCGTGTCCTACTACTTCGTGCAAGGCTGTGTGCAATTTGTCGGCCAACTGACCATATTTTTCCTCCAAACGAATCTCTTCCTCATCGTGGGCAAACTCCTGCAGTCTTCCACTTCCTCCTGCATTGTTATAAGAGTTGATAATGTTTCCTAGAGAAACCGACTTACTTCCGTGAGCTTGACGAATCCAGTTGTTGTTAGGAAGGTTTACCCCGATAGGCGTACTTGGAGAAGCATCTCCTGCCTCACCAGCAACGATTACGGTTTTATAAGAAACCCCTTTTACTTCTTTCTTTTTGTGCTCATCCATTAAAGGTGAGTTGTCCTCGAACCACTGGGCCTCGTTGGAAAGCACAGCCATCTTTTTGGACATATCGAAATCCTTGATCTCTACAATGGTTTCATACGATCCCTTGTATCCTTTTGGGTCGTTCCATACTTCAATAAATCCATTGATCCAATCGATGTTTCCTTCGGTAGACTCTACCCAAGCAACAGCATAATCGTCCCAAGTATTTAGATCACCCGTTTTATAGTACTCGATCAACAATCCAAGAGCTTTGGCTTGTTTTTCGTTTTCAGCTACTCCCTTGGCTTTCTCTAACCACTCAACAATCTTATCGATAGCAGAACCGTAAAGACCTCCACTCTTATATACCAGCTCTACTAGTTCACCATTCTCCTTTACCAAACGGGTATTCAGTCCTTTTTCGATAGGCTCGTTGGGATCTACCTCAATAGCTCCGTAGTAGCTTTCCACATCGGCAGTGGTTACATCGGGCCCGTAGAAGTTAATGGCACTTTCCAAAACAATATCGGCATCCTTGCTAAGATTCACTTTTTTGGAATCGGCGTCATTGAACATTACTTCCACCACTTCGGCATCCAAAGGTGTATTGGTTACTTTCAATAATTGGTTGAAATAGTCCTTGCTAAAATCGGGCTTGATCTTAGCATTGCTGTAATGGTGATGGATTCCGTTAGAGAACCATACCCTTTTTAGATATACTTCGAAGTTTTTCCAGTCTTCAGAAGCTTTATCCCCTTCGTAAGAAGTATAGATATTTTCTAAAGCTTTTCTGATTTTTAGGTTATGTCGGTAATTCTGATCCCACATAATATCCCTACCAGCCAATCCAGCTTGCGTAAGATAGTATACCAACTTCTGCTCCTTTAGTGTAAGGTCTTCGAACCCGGGGATTTGATACCTCAATATTTTAAGATCTGCAAATTGGTCCACCATATAATCGAAATTGGATTCTTTGGTGGTTTCAGCTACTTCGTTAGTTGGAGTAGCTTCCTTTTTTTCGTCTGCACAGGAAAACAAGAGCATGCTTCCCAAAAGCACAGCAAACAACGTGTTATGTTTCATGGTTGTATTAATTGATTTTCCACAAAAGTACATGAATTTTTTCGTTTTGAAATTCATACAAACAGAATGAAAAAATTACATGGACTAACATAGTAATTCCTGAAGTGAGCCCCTATTTTGTAAATTATTTTATCACAAAATAGGGTTTGCACTAAAGAAATGTAACAAAATAATAGCTTCGTCATTCGCCATTGAAAAAGAAGGGCTTGCTAAAATTATTTATCTTAGCACAACGCTAAAAACCCAACTACCATGAAACTCTTAAAATACCTTTTGTACTTACTGTTAATCGTACTCATAGGAGGCGCTGTTTATTTTGGGACACAGGACGGAAGTTACGATCTAAGTGAAAGCAAAACCATTAACGCTCCAGCCGCTTTGGTATTCAACAAAGTAAACGATCTAACTACCTGGGAAGATTGGGGACCTTGGAAAAAAGAAGACCCCAGTATGGTCTTCAGTTATGCAGACAACACCATAGGGGAAGGTGCCAGCTATTCTTGGGATGGCGAAATGGATGGTTCCATTACAACCACTAGCAGCACACCCAACAAGGAGATCTTACAAGACTTAGCCTTGATAACCCCAGGAGGGGAAAGAAACCCAAAAGTATACTGGAATTTTGAAGAAACCGATGAAGGAACCAAGGTTACTTGGGGGATGAAAGGAGAGCACACCTTTATGGACAAGGTGTATTTTGCCTTTAAAGGAGCGGATTTTGATGGTGACATGAAGAAAATGCATACAAATGGACTTAAGGGTATTGCCGATGCCATAGAGGAAGACATGAAAAAATACAGTGTCGATGTAACTGGCATTGCAGAGCATGGAGGGGGATACTATATGTACGTAACTACTGCTGCTAGACCAGAAGAGCTAAAAAACAAAATGGGGAATATGTACGGACAAATCATGAATTTCATGATGCAGAACAATATTCAGACCTCTGGAATGCCTTTTACCATTTATCATGAGTCTGACGATGTAACCGGGAACTTAATCTTTTCGGCTGCAATCCCTGTTAAGGAGCGTATCATTACGCCTACGGGAAGTGAAGTTCTTTGCGGTTATATGGATCCGACTTCTGCT
>JANQKN010000175.1 GCA_028281065.1 Flavobacteriaceae bacterium
TTTACGTACTGGCTGGACAACATAGTGGAAAAGTAAAAGCCATGCACGATGAGCGTGGTAATAAGATAAAAGAAGCAGGTCCTTCTACCCCAGTATCCATTCTGGGATTGGATGGTGCCCCACAAGCAGGGGACAAATTCAATGTGTTCGAAGACGAACGCGAAGCTAAGGACATTGCCAACAAACGTACCCAATTGCAGCGTGAGCAAAGTGTAAGAACACAGCGCCACATTACGCTGGATGAGATTGGACGTCGTATTGCCTTGGGTGATTTCAAGGAGTTGAACATTATCCTGAAAGGGGATGTGGACGGATCGGTAGAAGCATTAACCGATTCCTTCTTGAAGCTTTCTACCGAAGAAATCCAGGTGAACATTATCCACAAAGGAGTAGGTGCCATTACCGAAAGTGATGTGCTCTTGGCTTCTGCTTCCGATGCTATTGTTATTGGATTTAACGTCCGGCCTATGGGGAATGCCCGTCAGTTGGCCGACAAGGAAGAGATCGACATCCGTATGTATTCCATTATCTATGACGCCATCAATGATTTGAAGGACGCCATGGAAGGAATGTTGTCGCCAGAGATGAAAGAGGAGATAACAGGTACTGCCGAGATACGCGAAACCTTCAAGATTTCCAAGATTGGAACCATCGCAGGTTGTATGGTCACCAGCGGTAAGATTTTCCGAAATTCTGGTATCCGCCTCATCCGCGAAGGTGTTGTGGTATACACAGGTGAATTGTCTTCCTTGAAACGATTTAAGGACGATGTAAAGGAAGTTTCCAAAGGATACGATTGTGGTATGCAGATCAAGAATTACAACGACATTAAGGAAGGGGATATTCTAGAAGCTTTCCAAGAAGTTGCTGTAAAGAAGAAACTGTAAATAAGAACTTTATAAAACAAAAAAAGCGACCCTTAGAGGTCGCTTTTTTTATACGTTATTCTTTCCGTTGTTTGGGTTGCAAAGGAAATGCATTGGGGAAATTATCGTGAATTTTTAACAGGGCTCTTTCCATTTCTATTCTAGAGGTGAAATTTCCTACCCATACCTTGTAATTAGGGGTTTCGTATTCTATAGAAGCAGGCCATTCTGCATATTTATTTCGGTATTGCTGTATCGCAGAATTTGCCCTTCTTAAGGAACCATTATAGATTTGGATGGTATAACCATCGGTGAGTTCATTGTCTTGTTCCATCTCCTTTTTTAACTCGAGGAGTTGGGGAATTTTTTCATCCTGATTTACCGTTACCGTTGCGTTTTGTGCTGTTACAGAAAAAGATAGAAACGTAAAAACAGCAACTGCAGATAGGCTCTTGAATGGGTTTCGAAACTGGAACATCATTTTTATTTTTTGCAAATGTAAATCTAAATAACTTTTTAAGGCTGTGATTTATTATTTAGAATCTATATAAATTAGGTTTAACAGTTTATTTGGATTTCTAAAATCGACTTTATGACGTACTTTTGCACAGTTATTTGTGGCACGTAAAAAATGTTAGAAAACACAACTATTTATAACCAATTGCGTGCCAAACTTATGGATAATAATATAACCGATCGTATGGAAAAGGTACCTTGCCGAAATCTACCCTCAAAATGGTCATTTATTGCGTTAGTTTTCTTGCTAACAATATCATTCTCCCAAAGCACTTTTGCCTCTACTAGCTTTCTGCCTACACAAACGGCAGATACTGTTGCGGGTGAAAAGTTGTTTAAGACCAATTGTGCAGCTTGTCACAAACTTGGTAAACAAGCCACGGGGCCTGCGCTTAGGGGTGTGGGAGATAAGTATGACCGTGAGTGGTTGTACAAGTGGATTCGCAACAGTCAGGAATTGATTAAATCTGGGGATGCCCTTGCAATAAAGCTTTTTGAGGAGAACAATAAAGCTGTGATGACTGCTTTTCCTACTTTGACCAATGAAGATATTGATAATATTATTGCGTATACCTATACGCCGCCACCTCCACCGGTAGACATTTGTGCTGTAAATCCTGAGCTTTGTAGTGATGAAGGAAGCGAAGGTGGAATTTCAAACAATATTATTCTGGGAATCCTTGTATTGATGTTCCTAATGCTGATCGTAGTATTGGTGTTGGTGAACAAAACCCTACGTCGTTTTGCTGAAAGCCAAGGCGTGCAATTGGAGGAAAAAGAAAAAGCTACTCCAATCTGGAGGGCTTTTGTTGAAAATCAGTTCTTGGTATTGTCTACGGCTATTTTCTTATTGTTAAGTGCTGGATACTTTGCCTATGGATGGATGATGCAAGTAGGTGTGGATCAAGGCTATGCGCCAGTACAGCCTATCCATTATTCCCACAGAATCCACGCTGGGGTAAATGAAATTGACTGTAACTACTGTCACAGTTCTGCTAGAAGAAGTAAGACTTCAGGAATTCCTTCCTTGAATGTGTGTATGAACTGTCATAAAACCATTTCTGAAGTGTCTGCAGATACACAGACTGAGGGACAGAGTAAATACGGAGTGGACTACAACGCAGAGATTCAGAAACTATATGACGCGGTAGGTTGGGATGTTGCAACCCAATCCTATACTGGGGAAGAAAGTGCGGTGAAATGGATACGTATCCACAACCTTCCCGATTTTGCATATTTCAACCACTCACAGCACGTAATCGTTGCTGGTGTAGAGTGTCAGACCTGTCACGGTCCTGTTGAAGAAATGGAAATCATGGAACAGTTTGCCCCCCTTACCATGGGATGGTGTATTAACTGTCACCGTGATACCAATGTAAATGTGACTGACAACGAGTACTACGAGAAGATCCATGAGGAGCTTGCCAAGAAATATGGTAAGGAGAAGTTCACAGCTGCCGAAATGGGCGGGCTGGAATGTGGAAAGTGTCACTACTAATCTAACTTGAATACTATTTTACGATCATAATATGGCATCAAACAAGAAATACTGGAAAAGTGTTGAGGAGCTAAACGAGAACAGCTCTATTGTTGAGACGCTACAACAAAACGAATTTGTAGAGCCCATTCCTACCGATGATTTTTTGGGTGACAAAGAAACGTTGGAAGCTTCCTCGACCACACGTCGCGATTTCTTAAAATATGTTGGGTTTACCACAGCAGCTGCTTCTTTGGCTGCTTGTGAGGGTCCTGTTATCAAATCCATTCCTTATGTAGTGGCTCCGGACGAAATCGTTCCTGGGGTAGCTAACTACTACGCATCTACCATTGCAGATGGATACGACTTCGCCAATGTATTGGTGAAGACCCGTGAAGGACGTCCCATCAAGATTGAACGAAACGATTTGGCAAAGCACGGAGGTAGCGTAAATGCCCGAGTACATGCTTCTGTTCTTTCCATGTATGATAAGGAGCGCTTGCAAAGCCCCAAAGTAAACGGAGCCGATGCTTCTTGGGATGAACTACACACTGAGGTAGCCAAGAAGATGAATGAAATGGCTGGGCAAGACATCGTGTTGTTGACCCAGACTTTTGCAAGTCCTTCAACTTCAAAATTGATTGCCGATTTTAAAACAAAATATCCAAACGTTCGTCATGTAATCTATGATGCCGTTTCTTCCAGCCATGCTGCCGATGCGTTCCAAACAAAATACGGAACCCGTGGATTGGCCGATTACGACTTCTCTAAAGCGGAAGTAATCGTTTCTGTAGGAGCTGATTTTATTGGCGACTGGCAAGGAGGAGGTTACGAAGCTGGGTATGCCAAAGGACGTATTCCTAAAGATGGGAAAATGTCCAAGCACTTCCAGTTCGAAGCCAATATGACCTTATCCGGTGCTAATGCCGATGTTCGTGTGCCTGTAACACCTTCCGATCAGGAAAAGGTATTGGCTGCATTAACAGGAGGAAGCACTTCTGGTTTGGCCGATCATGTGGCAGAAGCTGTTAACAAAGCAAAGGACCAGCTTAGAAAAGCAGGAAACAAAGGGGTAATCATTACTGGAATTCAGAATGTGCCCGCCCAAACTGCTGCATTGAATTATAATGAAGGAGTAGGTAGTGAAGTAATGGACACCGATCGTCCAAGATTAACTGCCATGGGTAATAATGCTGAGGTTGCCAACGTAATGAACGGTGTGGTAAACGGAAGCGTAAAAGGAATGATTACAGTAGGGGTAAACCCAGTATATTCCTTCCCGCACAAGGGATTTGCTGAAGCCTATAATAACCTTGCATTTTCTTTGGCTTTTGCCATGAAAGAAGATGAAACTGCTGCTAAAGCTAAGTTGATAGCGGCAACTCCTCACTATTTGGAGTCTTGGGGGGATGTTCAGTTAAAGAAAGGAACCTACAGTTTAATGCAACCCACCATCCGTCCGTTGTTCGATACCCAGCAATTCCAGGATTGTTTGGTACAGTGGACCGATAATGGTGATTCTTACTATAATTATATTAAAGACACTTGGGCCAACACCATCCTAGCCGATGGAGGTTCTTGGAGCCAAGCCTTACACGATGGGGTATACGAAAGTGATGTTGAAATCACTACCGATGCAGATACCATCGATACTACTGAAACTTTAGAAACTTCTACTTCCAGCGGAGCATTGAACAGCGTTCAGGAAGGTATGGAGCTTACTCTATATGCCAAAACAGGATTAGGGGACGGGCAACAAGCCAACAACCCTTGGTTGCAGGAATTGCCAGATCCTATTACCCGAACCACTTGGGATAACTACGTTACCGTTTCTGCGGCTGATGCCAAAACCCTTGGGTTGGAAAACTGGAACGTTGCCAATGGAGGATTAAACGGTAGCTTGGTAAATGTAAAGATGGGCGATGTAACCATCGAAAAAGTTCCTGTTCTTATTCAGCCAGGTCAAGCACAAAACTCTGTAGGATTGGCATTGGGATACGGTCGTAAAGCGGCTGTTCAAACCGAAATGCAGACGGGTGTTAACGCCTATCCTTTATATCTTGACTTCTCTACTTCACAAAAGGGTGTAAGATTAGAAAAAGTTTCTGGAGAGCATGAATTTGCCTGTGTACAGTTGCATAATACCATGATGGGGCGTGATATCATTCGCGAAACCACGTTGGAAATTTTTAACACGAACAAGAAAGATAAACACGGTGGATACGTATGGAACCCTGTTCCTCAAGTATCCAAGGATCATAAGGAAATCCCTGTATCATCACCTGATGCTGACCTTTGGGAAGCCTTCGATCGTTCGGTAGGTCACCACTTTAACCTGTCCATCGACTTGAATGCTTGTACGGGTTGCGGGGCTTGTGTGATTGCGTGTCATGCAGAGAACAACGTTCCTGTAGTTGGTAAGACCGAAATGCGTCGTAGCCGTGATATGCACTGGTTGCGAATCGATAGGTACTACTCTTCCGAAGACTCTTTTGCAGGGGATTCCGAGAAGAAAGACAATATTTCTGGATTGGGAAGCTCTCTTTCCGAATTTAACGAGATGGAAACTGCCTCAGCCAATCCGCAAGTCGCTTTCCAGCCTGTTATGTGTCAGCACTGTAACCAGGCTCCTTGTGAGACGGTTTGTCCAGTAGCTGCAACATCTCACGGACGTCAAGGGCAAAATCACATGGCTTACAACCGTTGTGTGGGAACTCGTTACTGTGCGAACAACTGTCCTTATAAAGTACGTCGTTTCAATTGGTTCTTATATGCCGAGAACGATGAGTTTAATTACAACATGAACAACGACCTAGGTCGTATGGTATTGAACCCAGATGTAGTGGTTCGTTCCCGTGGGGTAATGGAAAAATGTTCTATGTGTATCCAAATGACGCAGAAGACCATTTTGGATGCGAAGCGTGACGGAAGACCTGTTAAGAAAGACGAGTTCAAGACAGCTTGTTCTGCTGCTTGTGAAACCGGAGCAATCAAGTTTGGGGATATCAACAATTCCGAAGACGAGATTACCGAATTGAAGCATGATAAAAAACGTATGTATCACTTATTGGAGGCCGTAGGAACCGAACCTAACGTGTTCTACCAAGTTAAAGTGAGAAATACAAACGAAGCATAATAATCTAACTAAGAAATTGAATATATAGATATGGCGTCGCATTACGAAGCACCTATTAGAAGACCCTTAGTTACAGGAGATAAAAACTACCACGATGTTACTGTGGACGTAGCAGCTCCCGTAGAAGGAAAAGCCAATAAACACTGGTGGATAGTGTTTTCTATCGCCTTGGTTGCCTTTTTATGGGGATTGGGTTGTATCATTTACACCATCTCGACCGGTATCGGGGTTTGGGGATTAAACAAGACCGTTAACTGGGCTTGGGATATTACCAACTTCGTTTGGTGGGTAGGTATTGGTCACGCAGGAACCCTGATTTCGGCGGTACTGTTGCTGTTCCGTCAAAAATGGAGAATGGCGATTAACCGTTCTGCAGAGGCGATGACCATTTTCTCGGTAATTCAGGCGGGATTGTTCCCAATCATTCACATGGGACGTCCTTGGTTGGCCTACTGGGTATTGCCTATTCCCAACCAATTTGGATCCCTTTGGGTGAACTTTAACTCACCGCTACTTTGGGACGTATTTGCGATCTCTACCTATCTTTCGGTATCCTTGGTATTCTGGTGGACCGGTTTGCTTCCAGACTTTGCCATGATTCGTGATAGGGCCATTACGCCATTTACAAAAAGAGTATATAGCATTCTATCTTTTGGATGGAGTGGACGTGCCAAGGATTGGCAACGTTTTGAGGAAGTTTCCTTGGTATTGGCCGGTTTGGCAACACCACTGGTACTTTCGGTACACACCATTGTATCCTTTGACTTCGCAACTTCGGTAATTCCGGGATGGCACACTACCATTTTCCCACCGTATTTCGTTGCAGGGGCAATCTTCTCAGGATTTGCGATGGTAAATACCCTCCTTATTATTATGAGGAAGGTATCCAATCTAGAAAATTACATCACCATTCAGCATATTGAGTTAATGAATATCGTAATTATGATCACCGGATCCATTGTTGGGGTGGCGTATATTACGGAGTTGTTCATTGCTTGGTATTCTGGAGTGGAATACGAACAATACGCTTTCTTGAACCGTGCTACAGGACCTTACTGGTGGGCTTACTGGGCGATGATGACCTGTAACGTGTTCTCACCACAGTTCATGTGGTTCAAAAAGTTGCGAACAAGCATTATGTTTTCGTTCTTCATTTCGATAGTGGTCAACATTGGAATAA
>JANQKN010000211.1 GCA_028281065.1 Flavobacteriaceae bacterium
CAAAGAAAAACCTTGGCGTTCTCCGACTGTGGTTTCGTTATCGAATGGACTTTCTTCGTAAACGAGCCCACCACGAAGGCTTAATCTATCGACTCTATATTCTGCTCCAACCCTATAGGTGGAAGCTGCTTTTAATGTATTGTCTATAAGTGCATTTTCAGCGCTGAAAACAGCATCGCTTTTTGGGGTGAACGTAATGTTCGAATAGTCTTTGTAGGAATAATCGAAACTTAAAAGTCCATTGGTGCCAAAAACGTAGGCTGCACTTGCTGAAAGTTTACCCGGTGTGCGAAGATTGTAATCTGCAAAAACATTCAGTACTTGAGGGTTTATGATTTCAGTTAAAGTTTGTTCGCCAGAAATACGCTGTGTTTCCAAGTACTGGGTGGTTTCTTCAGAAATAACATACCAAGTAGGGGTGTCATAGGTAAGGCCAATCCTAAATTCATTGGTTAATTTTGCAATGGCTCCGATTTGGGCAGAAAATCCAGCACCAGATGCTGAAAGGTTGTTTTCAAATTCAATAAGCTTCACAGTACTATTGGAGTTGGAGTTTATTTCGGAAATAAATGTGCTTTGATCGTAATCCAGCGTATGGGAGTTTAGGTTTAATCCAAAATAGAAATTGTCTTGGTATTGGGCACCTATGTTAAATGTGATCTTTGCGTTGGTGCCATTAGATAGCAAATAGTACTCCTGATCGAAGTTGCCTGTGCCATAGTTGGACATATATTGAGTGTTACCAGCGGTATTTTCGACAGGGTCGAAGATGAAACCTTGGAACCCTAAAAAAGCATTCTGCGCACGAACTCCTTGTGTTTCTCCTAGGAAAGAGTAAAGTCCTGAAATGGTTTCGCCGCTTTGTAGCTCCAACAATTGGAGTTCGACACCTTGGGCTTGTTGTAAGAAGAAACTTCCTATGGAATTATTCCCAATCCCTTTAATGAAAAGGTCGTTGTCGTGGTTTCGAATAACATTGTAATTTACAGCCAAGCTGAATTTTTTCCAAGGAGAATCTGTATGGTCATTATGAAAGACAAAGACTCCCCCTCCTTGTCCTATGTTTACATCGGTATCTCCAGATTGTGTGGGTGTTCCAAAATATACACTACTATTGTCTATATCGCTAAACGTTGCAGTAACCGATGCTTTGTTGTTTAAGAATACGGCACTTCCTGCGGGATTTAATGAAACTGCAGAAAGATCTCCCCCCAAGGCCCCGAAGGCTCCACTCATGGCTTCAAATCGCGCTGTTCCTTGCCCAGTATCGGTGCTATAACGCAATCCATCCATGAGGTTTTGGGCAACAATGGTGGGTGCAATGGCAGTGAAAATGTATAGTAAAATTTGCTTTTTCATAGTGTGGTGTATTGAAGTTTTGGCATAAAAAATCACCTATTCATACTTTTCAGGAAAATATGAATAAGATGATTTTATATTATTTTTTTGGAAATTATCCGCGACCGCGACGTCCCCCGCCTCGAGAACCTCCACCTCTATATCCGGAGCTTCTACCGGAAGAAGGCCGTGAGTAACTGGGTCTTGAAGGCCTGCTACTTGGACGCGTAGTCCGAGTACTTGGTCTAGTGGTTCTTGTATTGGGTCTTGTCGTTCTAGTATTAGGTCTAGTGGTTCGGGTATTGGGCCTAGTACGTGTGTCGGGTCTTGTGGTCCTTGTTCCTCTGTTAACCCTTGTCCTATTTGTAGAGGTGCCTCTATTTACAGATGTTCTGGAAGCCCTTCTTGCAGTTTCGGATCTTGAATAACTGTTTCTACTGGTTACACTGGAACGTCCCCTGCGAAGTGAATTGCCCCTTAAATAATTGTAATTGCTTCGTCCTCTGTTGTAAGCATATCCATGCCCATATCCATATCCTCTATAATAAGGTCTGTAAACACCTGCATAATATCCTCCGTAGAATGGTGGGCAGTACCAAGGGTTGTAGAATCCTCCCCAGCCCCAGCCAAGGCCCCATCCTGCATTCCAACCTCCCCAACCCCAATAGGGTGAGTATCCATAACCCCAGCCCCATCGCCAAGGTCTATACCATCCTCCATACCATCCAAGGCCTCCCCAGCCCCAACCGCCGGTGTTGATGATGTTAACGGTGATATCATCGTTATTGCTGCCCCAGGCTCCGTACTGTTCTTCTTCATAGCTGGGTTCTTCAATAATGATGTTTCCGTTTTCGTCAATCGTTTCGGTAGTGGTATACGACTCTATATCGGTAAATACCAAGTTGTCTTCTACTGGAATATCGTCCAGTTCTTGACTTTTGGTGTTGAAATATTGCTTGTAGTAATTGCTTTTGGTGTTTGTAGGTTCTTCTTCCACGGCTACTTCGGTAGTTCCATTTGAGTAAATTCCATCGGAATCGGAAACGCTTTGGTAAGAGCTACAGCTACTTACCAATAAGCCAATAAAGGCAAAAAGGGCTAGCTGCAGTGCATTTTGGGAGGAGGGTATTTTGATATGCATATCGCAGTGTTTAAAATTGTTGAACTTCATAAAAATAACTAGTTTTGCCGAAAACTAATAATATTTAACAAAGGCACAATTTTTGTGCCAAAAACCTAATTATGGCGAAAAATTTAACATCACGTGCCGAGGACTATTCAAAATGGTATAACGAGTTGGTTATCAAGGCCGATTTAGCCGAAAATTCAGGAGTTAGAGGATGTATGGTTATTAAACCCTATGGCTTTGCAATCTGGGAAAAGATGCAAGCAGAATTGGATAGGATGTTTAAGGAAACTGGACATCAGAATGCGTATTTCCCACTTTTTATACCCAAATCCTATTTTAGTAAAGAGGCCAGTCACGTAGATGGATTTGCCAAAGAATGTGCTGTGGTAACCCACTATAGGCTTAAAAATGACGAAAATGGAAATGGAATTGTGGTAGATCCAGCCGCTAAGTTGGAAGAAGAACTTATCGTGAGACCTACTTCCGAGACCATTATTTGGGATACGTATAGGAAATGGATTCAGTCCTACAGGGACCTTCCTATTTTGGTGAACCAATGGGCCAATGTGGTGCGATGGGAAATGAGAACCCGTCTTTTCTTGAGAACAGCCGAGTTTTTGTGGCAGGAAGGGCATACGGCGCATGCAACCCGAGAGGAAGCGATTACCGAAGCAGAGCAGATGATGAATGTGTATGCCGATTTTGTTGAAAATTATATGGCGGTCCCTGTGATAAAGGGATTAAAGACCGAAAGCGAACGTTTTGCAGGTGCTTTGGAAACCTATTGTATCGAAGCTCTTATGCAAGATGGTAAGGCATTACAGGCTGGGACATCCCATTTCTTGGGACAGAATTTCGCAAAAGCATTCGATGTAAAATTTGCCGATAAGGAAGGAAAACTAGATCATGTTTGGGCTACTTCCTGGGGGGTTTCTACCCGTCTTATGGGGGCCCTTATCATGACCCACAGTGATGATAACGGTTTGGTGTTGCCTCCTAATTTAGCACCAGACCAGGTGGTGATTGTGCCTATTTACAGGAATGAAGAACAGTTGGCAGCAGCTAGTGAAGTTGCTGAAAAATTGATGACCGAGCTTCGTTCGCAAGGGATTCGTGTGAAGTTTGACAACAGGGATACTCACAAACCAGGCTGGAAATTCAATGAATACGAACTGAAAGGAGTGCCTGTGCGTATTGCCATTGGTCCTAAAGATGTAGAAAACGGTACAGTGGAAATTGCACGTCGTGATACCTTGAGTAAAGAATTGGTAGCCGTAGATAATGCGGTTTCATATATAACCAATGTAATGGAGGAAATCCAGAAAAATCTATATACCAAAGCAGCTACCTACCGAGAGGAAAATACCACTGTGGTTTCTTCCTACGAGGAGTTTAAAGAGGTTTTGGAAAAGAAAGGTGGTTTTATTAGTGCGCATTGGGACGGTACAGCAGAGACCGAGGAGCGTGTAAAGAATGAAACCAAGGCGACCATTCGCTGTATCCCTTTGGATGATGATAATGAGCCAGGAACCTGTATTTTTACAGGGAAACCAAGTGCTAGGAAGGTATTGTTTGCGAAGGCTTATTAATTTTTTTTGAAAAAAATAAAAACAGGCTTGCTGCATTAAAAAATAGTTGTATTTTTGCATCCGCAATTTGAAACAACTGGCCCATTCGTCTAGTGGTTAGGACGCAAGGTTTTCATCCTTGAAACAGGAGTTCGATTCTCCTATGGGCTACAAAATATATTAAGAAAGAGATATTATGGCAAATCATAAATCGGCTTTAAAAAGAATTAGAAGTAACGAAACCAAGCGTCTTCGTAACCGTTACCAGCACAAAACAACTCGTAACGCTATGAAGAAACTACGCGAGACTACCAACAAGAAAGAAGCAGAAGAATTGTTTCCAAAGGTGGTTTCCATGTTGGACAAGTTGGCCAAGAACAACGTAATCCACGCTAACAAAGCTGCTAACCTAAAATCAGGTTTGGCCAAGCACGTTGCTGCGCTGTAAAACAAATTACTTTTTATAAAGTAAAACTCCCTCGATCGAGGGAGTTTTTTTATGTCTTTATTTTTAGTCTTTCTGAAGATACAAGTTAGTTAACCCCATCGGGTACCAAGTTGCTGTAGTCACCTCCATTGCGTGCTATATCTCTAACAATGGAAGAAGACACAAAGGAATACTCTGGACTGCACAATAGGAAAATGCTATCCACCCCATTTACTTTTTGATTGGCTTGAGCAATGGTTTGCTCGTAAGTAAAATCGGTAGGGTTTCGTAAACCACGAAGGATAAATTGAGCCCCTACCTTTTTACAGTAATCGGCAGTAAGCCCTTCGTAAGTGTCTATTTTAATATTGGTGATGTCAGCGAAGGTTTTTTCCAGAAACGTTTTGCGTTCCTCCAAGGACCACATGTGCTTTTTAGCGGCATTTACACCAATGGCTATAATGACTTCATCGAACATAGGCAGTGCCCGTTGAATGATATCCACATGCCCTAGGGTGATAGGGTCGAAAGATCCTGGGAAAACGGCTCGACGGGAAGGTGTAGTGCTCACTTCAATTGGTTTAATGAAATACTAAGGTAATGATTAATTACAATTTTGCTACTGATTATTGCTTAAGGCCTCTTCAACAAGGATCCCAAAAAACTCGGTTAGTGTCATTCCGGCCTCCCTTGCTTGTTTGGGAATGATACTCTCCTTGGAAAGTCCTGGGGTGGTGTTGGTTTCAATAAGATAGGGAATACCATCCTGAATGATAAAATCGGTTCTTGATACCCCTTCCATGTTTAATAACTGATATATTTTTCTGGTTTCCTCCTGTACAGTTCGGGTGTCTTCTTCCGAAATACGGGCTGGGGTTATTTCTTGGCTTTCACCTAAATATTTGGCTGCGTAATCGAAAAAATCGTTTTCAGAAACAATTTCGGTAGGGGATAACACTTTTATTTCGTTGCCTTCCTTATAAGCCCCCACGGATACCTCTGTCCCCACCAATTCGGATTCTATGATCACTTCGAAGTCTTCCTTGTAGGCTTCTTCAATAGCATTTATCAAATCCTTTTCTTCTGCAACACGACTCACCCCAAAGCTGGAACCTGCACGATTCGGTTTTACGAAACAGGGTAATCCCACTTTGTTCACAATATCCTGTGTGGAAATTTCCATCCCTTGGGTGATGTAAAAGGAATCGGCACAAAGAATGCCAAATCCTTTCAACACAGTAAGGCAGTCCCTTTTGTTGAACGATAAAGCTGCTTGGTAAAACCCCGTACTGGTTTGTGGAATATCCAAGAGTTCAAAATAAGAAGCGAGGTAACCATCTTCTCCAGGGGTCCCGTGTACGGTATTAAAAACCACATCGGGGACAATGGTTTCGTTTCCGTTGCTAAAACTGAAGTTGCCACGATCCACAGGATGCTTTGTCCCATCGGGGGTTACATAATCCCATCCCTCCTTAAAAATATGAACAGGGTAGATGTGGTACTTGTTGCTGTCTAAGGATTCGCACACCACTTCACCACTTTGAAGGGAAATTTCGTATTCACTGGAATAGCCGCCCATAATAACGGCAACATGTTTTTTTGTCATAACAAATGCTTCGGTCGTACGTTAACAAAAATATCACTTATACACATAAACGTACTAAATTTACGTTTACTATTTTTGTGAACTAACCCAGCGTATATGAATTTCATAAAATTCCTATTCACCAAAACGTTTTTGAAGCAATTGGGATTGGCCATTGCTGCATTGCTAGTCCTGTCTTTTATTGTGCTTTGGTGGCTTAAGATGACTACCAATCATGGACAGAAAATAGAGGTCCCCGATCTGGCAAAGATGACCCTGAGCGAGGCAGAAGCCGCCTTGGACGATCTCGATCTGCGCTATGAAGTGATGGATTCTGTAAGTTACAACCCAGACTTCCCTTATAAAACCGTGATCGAACAATTGCCAAAGGCTGGAAAATATGTAAAGGAAGACCGTAAAATATACATTTCCCTTAACCGTTCTGGATACCCAATGATACTGGTTCCCGATGTGGTTGGCAAAACCCGAAGACAAGCCGAACCCACTTTATTGGCGGTTGGTTTCGAAATCGGTAATATCGATTACCGAAGGTATATAGCCAAAGACGAAGTCTTGGAGATTAGACACAACGGGAAGCGAATCAACCCAGGGGATAAGATCCGTAAAACATCTGTTATCGATCTTGTTTTGGGAGATGGGGAAGGAGGCCTTAATAGGGAAGCCGTAAAGGATGCCCAGAACGAACAGGACGTTAACAATCCCGATAACCAAGAAGAAGGCGATGGAGGAAATTAATGGGCCCGAACTCCCGGAAGGGGATAATGATGACTTGTATGAACATTTTAGGTTTGTAGCAGACAAAGGTCAACAACCCTTGCGTGTGGACAAATATCTTATGAACAAGATAGAAAATGCCACGCGTAACAAGATTCAGAAAGCAGCCAAAGAGGGTAATA
>JANQKN010000037.1 GCA_028281065.1 Flavobacteriaceae bacterium
CCCTCTTTTGTTGATCATTAGTTCTTCCCCATATTGCTGAAGAACAGCATCTATCGTTAGGGTGATGTCTTTGCCACGCACAGGAAGGGTATCGAACTTTTTATCCTTGTAAGGGCCAATATCGCGGTTAAATTTATCCTTCTGAATGTATTTTACCCCCTTATGTCCCCTAAGTACGGTTTCGTACTGTTGTTCCACACCACCAACACCTATCAACTCACCCATTTGGTAATAAGGATTCCGTTTAATGATGCGTTCGTTTACTTCAGAAATGTTTCCCAGTACATTAGCCGAATGGTTTACCTGGTAATCGCGTAATGATCTTTTCTGAATGTAAAACCCTTCGTATTTGTACATCTTTTCAGAAAGGGAAGCATATTCGGTTTTAGTCAGTTGGGGAATCACTACCGAAGGCAACCGGGGCGAATAGACCCTGGCTTTTTTCATGATAGTTGTAAAATCTTCTTTCGAAATATTGAGCAGTTTGCAAAACTCCAGGGTGTCCAAAGGCTTTACATCCTTTGGGATCACCATAACATCGTAGGAGGGTTGATTGGATACCAACAGGGTTCCGTTTCGATCAAAAATATAACCGCGTTGCGGGTAGTCGTAGATTACTTTTACCGCATTGTTCTCGGAAAGTCTCTGAAAGGAGGTGTCGTAGATTTGGAGATAGAAAAGCCTACCCGCAAAAACAACGCCGGTAACCAATACAATAAATAAGAGTAAAAATTTTCTCACGAGCTTTTTCTACTGAACAACATAACGGTAAACACCATCAATATTACACTGAATATTCCTGAGAATAACGTAGACTTTAAAATTAAAAGTATCTGGTTTACGTTAAAAATTTCCATGGAAAACAATACGATATTGTGTAACAAAACCATAGCGGTAATATAGATAAGTTGTTGCGATAGGGGGGCGGTACTTATTTTAAGGGTGTTTAGCTGGTAACTTACACCAAAGGAATACTTTAGGGCTACGGGTCTAGCCCATGCAATAAAGACACTGGCCGCGGCATGAACTCCGCCAGAATCCGAAAACATATCTATGGTTAGCCCCAAAATAAAAGCCAGGAAAATGAGTAGGCTTTTGTTACCCGTAAGTGGATATACCAGAATGAACAAAGGGTATAGATAGGGGTTGATGTATCCCCATAGATTTATGTGGTTCAGTACAAGTACCTGGGCCAAAACCAAGCTGATAAAACGAACAATATTAACTATGGTTTCATTATTCTGCATCTTCTACTTCCTTTTCCAACTGCTTAATTTCCCCAGCATCGCGATGTGAGATCACATACACGTGCTTTACACTGGTCATATCGGTAAACAAGGTTACATCTATAGCGTAATAATCCTCGTCGGGATTCCTTTCAAAATTAGAAACCGTTCCAATAAGTACCCCTTCAGGGAAAATGGTCGATCTCCCATGGGTAACTATGGTATCTCCAATAGCCACAGGTGCTAATCTTGGAATCTCAGTTAACTGAACCACATTGGCTTGCTGGGTGTCCCAGTCCAGGTACCCAAAATGATCCGATTTTTTAAACTTGGCAACCACAGAACTATTGGTGTTTAGTACCGATTGTACCGAAGCATAATTATTGGAAACCGCATTTATAATTCCTACGACGCCTTGGGAGGAGATAACCCCCATATCCACTTTTAGGCTATCGTTTTCTCCCTTGTTGAGTGTTAGGTGATTTTTGGAGCGACCATAGCTGTTGTTAATAACCTTGGCGCTGATAAAATTGTAATTGGTATCCAATAGGGTTGTTGAGGTTTCTTCTACCTCCATATTAGCAATGATGGCTCGTAAACGCTCATTTTCCTTAGTAAGTATTTCGTTTTGCGTTTCTAGGTCGAAATAATCGGTAATACCGCTTTTTACAGAATACACGCCTCCAGAAAGGAAGTTGGCAGAAGTCACAAACTTGCTCTTGTGATAGGAATGGGAGTTGATGGTAAGTGCGGTGGAAACAGCAAACAGAAGCAGAAACAACAGGAAGTTTTTATTCCGGATAAAGAAGAATATAATCTGCTGCATGGTCTTCTATTTGTTATTTAATCAATACACTTTTGTACTTGTTGAGGTTTTTTAAACAAATTCCGGTTCCACGTACTACGGCACGCAAAGGATCTTCGGCTATGTATACGGGTAGATCGGTTTTTTGGGACAAACGTTTGTCAAGTCCCCTAAGCATGGATCCTCCTCCGGCAAGATAGATTCCTGTATTGTAAATATCGGCAGCCAATTCTGGTGGTGTTTGCGATAAGGTTTCCATTACTGAATCTTCAATTCGCAGAATGGACTTGTCCAATGCTTTGGCAATTTCACGGTAGGAGGTCTGAATCTGCTTGGGTTTCCCTGTAAGAAGGTCACGTCCTTGAACGGCCATTTCGTCTGGTGGCAATTCCAAATCTTCGGTAGCGGCTCCTATCTGAATTTTGATTTTTTCTGCAGTACGCTCCCCGATATACAAGTTGTGTTGGGTGCGCATGTAGTAAATAATATCGTTGGTGAAAACGTCCCCTGCAATCTTAACAGACTTATCGCAGACAATTCCCCCTAAGGCAATCACCGCAATTTCAGTAGTTCCACCCCCTATATCCACAACCATATTCCCTTTGGGCTGCATAATGTCTACTCCAATACCAATGGCGGCTGCCATGGGTTCGTGAATAAGGTATACTTCCTTTCCATTCACGCGTTCGGCACTTTCCTTTACCGCTCGCATTTCCACTTCGGTAATTCCACTTGGAATACAAATTACCATACGTAGGGAAGGAGTTAGTAGTTTTTTCTTCAATGCAGGAATGTCCTTAATGAACATATTGATCATCTTTTCACTGGCATCGAAATCTGCAATAACCCCATCTTTTAAGGGACGGATCGTTTTGATGTTCTCATGTGTTTTCCCCTGCATTCTCGCAGCTTCGCGTCCTACAGCAATAATTTTTCCTGTAGTACGGTCCCTGGCTACTATGGATGGGGCGTCCACAACCACCTTGTCATTATGAATGATCAAAGTATTGGCAGTTCCAAGGTCGATAGCTATTTCTTCGGTTAGGAAATCAAAAAATCCCATAAGTGGTAGGTGTAAAGTAAGTTATAGAGTTCGTAATTCGCTATTCCTACAAATGTAACAAAATTTAGTGCTTAAAATGCCGTGTCCCAGTAAATACCATGGAAAGACCGTTTTCATTGCAATAATCGATGCTTAATTGGTCTTTTATGGAGCCTCCTGGCTGAATCACCGAAGTAATCCCTGCCTTGTCCGCTATTTCCACACAATCGGGGAAAGGGAAAAAAGCATCACTAGCCATAACAGCACCCTGAAGGTCGAAATTGAACGATCTGGCTTTTTCAATCGCCTGACGCAAAGCATCTACCCGTGAGGTCTGTCCCGTCCCACTGGCACAAAGTTGTTTTCCTTTGGCCAATACAATGGTGTTGGATTTGGTATGCTTGCATATTTTGGAAGCAAAAAGCAAATCTTCCAATTCAGCTTCTGAAGGCTGGCTCTGGGTAGCGGGATTAATCATTGCTTTAGAATCGGTTACATGATCTCTATCCTGTACCAAAGCTCCATTTAAACAGCTTCGGGTGATGGTTTTGGGTAAATCGTGCAATTTCTGAACCAGAAGGATTCTGTTTTTCTTTCCTTTCAGAATTTCGATGGCTTCTTCGGTAAAGGAAGGAGCAATAACCACTTCACAGAAAAGTTTGTGAATCTCCTCGGAAGTAGCCGCATCTATTTCAGTATTAGAAATCAAGATACCTCCAAAAGCAGAAACAGGGTCTCCCGCCAATGCATCTACATAAGCTTGCAATACAGTATCCCTTTGGGCCAAACCGCAAGCATTGTTGTGTTTAAGGATGGCAAAGGTAGGTGCTTCATCCGTAAACTCGTTCATAAGGTTTACAGCAGCATCCACATCCAATAGGTTGTTGTAGCTCAGTTCCTTCCCGTGTAGTTTATCGAACATCGCATCGAAATCACCAAAGAAGAATCCCTTTTGGTGTGGGTTTTCTCCATAACGGAGTACTTTCCCTTGGGTCTCGCTTACTTTTAAGCTGGCAATTTCATGATTGGAATTAAAGTAGTTGAAAATCGCAGTATCGTAATGCGAAGACACATTAAACGATTTGGCAGCAAAAAGCTTTCGTTGTGCAAGGGTAGTGGTTCCGTTTCCTTCGGAAATGATTTGGAGCACTTCCCCATAATCTTCCATGGAGGAAACACAAAGGGTGTCTTTAAAATTTTTGGCAGCAGCACGGATTAACGAAATCCCTCCTATGTCTATTTTTTCAATGATGTCTTGTTCGGAAGCTCCAGAAGCAACTGTTTTCTCGAAAGGGTAGAGGTCCACAATCACCAAATCCAGCTGAGGGATGTTGTATTCCTCCATTTGGGCGACATCGCTTTCGTTGTCCTGTCGGTTCAGGATCCCACCAAACACTTTGGGATGAAGGGTCTTTACCCGCCCTCCCAAAATAGAAGGATAATCTGTTACACTTTCTACAGGAATCACTTCGATTCCAAGATCTTTTATGAATTTTTCGGTTCCACCCGTTGAGTAGATAACCACGCCCAATTCGTCCAATTTTTTAACGATGGGCCCCAACCCATCCTTGTGAAATACAGAGATGAGTGCCGAAGCGATTTTTTTAGAGTCTGCCATTGAAAGTTCGTTGCTGGTTTTAAAGTTGCAAAAATACACAATTGAGGTCTAAGTTTGTAACTTATCACCAAGCAAAACTCCTTATTTTCAGTTAAAAAAATCGAATTGCGGAAAAGGGGTTCAAAAACCTGAATTTTCGTCCCTAAATCAGCATTGGAAAATGCCTAGTAGGCAATCTTTAATTAAAGGATTTTGGCCACTTTTTCGTTGACCCATTCCAAGAAACGTTCGTCAGCTTCGGTAAAAGGATCGGGGGTGTGCGAATCAATATCGATCTGGCCAATGTTCTTTCCGTCTTTAAAAAGGGGCACTACGATTTCGGCCTTCACATAAATACTGCAGGCAATGTAATTGTCCTGTGCTTTTACGTCTGGGACCACAAAATTGGCATTGCTTTCGGCCACTTGCCCACAGATTCCCTTTCCAAAAGGAATAACGGTATGATCGGTAGGTTCTCCAGCAAAAGCTTTTAAGTGAAGGGTTCTTTCGGCTTCGTTTGCAAAATAGAATCCCACCCAATCGTACGCAGGTAAGGAAGTTTGCAACACTTCACATACACCGGTAAGCTTATCGTTAGTAGAACTTTCGGGGTTGGAAAGAATGGTTTCTACGGTAGGTTTAAGTGCTTCAAAATTCACGGAAATCAGTTTTTTGACAAAGGTATTTTAAAAACGTTTTATCTCCCAAGATCTATTTCTATATTTTTGTGAAAAGCCAAGGTCTAAAACACACCTGTGAAATGCCCATTTACAAAAAATACAAATCTATTTGAAATGAATAAAATAGGCATTCCATCTTCCGATTTATCAAATGTTCTATACAGATGAAAGACATTTTCAATAGATATAGATCGGTTATTCGGTTTGTCGTTCTCTTTATGGGAACCTATCTTGTTTTAACACTATTGTACTCTTGGTACCTCCACGCTTCCAAAGGATCTTCGTATCCTCCCGATTTTGTAACCCACTTGGTGGCAAAACAAAGCAGCCTTGTTATCAATGGAATGGGGTATGATGCCATGGTAACGCCACACGAATCCCAGCCTACCATGAAGCTGTATGTAAATGGAGAATACTTAGCTAGGATTATAGAAGGGTGCAATGCGGTGAGTATCATCATCCTTTTTATTGCCTTTGTGGTGGCGTTTGCACAAAAATGGAAGAAAACGCTTTTGTTTGTCTTGGCAGGATCGGTGCTTATTTATGGAGTGAATCTCATCCGTATAGCGATCTTGGCTATTGCATTGTATAAATACCCGCAATACGATGCTGTATTGCATAAAGTAGTGTTCCCCGGGATTATCTACGGCATGGTATTTCTGCTTTGGATGATATGGGTAAAGGGATTAAAGCAAAAGAAAGGAGGGAAGCCATGAAAAAATGGACGCAGTGGTTGTTGGTGATATCCTTGTTTGCCGTATTGGTTTTGATTAGGGCGTATGCCTCCGATCTTTTTTACGATCCCCTCATTGCGTTTTTTGAAACTACACACAGTACCGATGTGCTTCCCGAAATGAATATTACAAAATTGTTGGGGCATACCACACTTCGTTTTGGGCTCAACACCTTGGTTTCGTTGTTGATACTCTGGGTGATTTTTAAGAGGAAAGATGTATTGAAGGTTTCCGCCTTGTTGTACCTAAGTGTGTTTGTCCTGTTAATGGCATTCTTTTGGATGTTACTGGGCTCCGACCAAGCAGGCGGGCATATGGCACTTTTTTATGTAAGACGCTTCCTCATTCAGCCTGTGTTTTTGTTGCTATTAATTCCTGCTTTTTACTTTCAGAAGAACCTTTAGGAATGTATCTTTGTGTTACTGAAATCTTTTTCTTCATTTTCAGTGAAATAAAAATTTTTAAATAGATGAAACTACGATCCTTTATATCCTTGTTGGCACTTTCTATAGTGTTCCTATCCTGTAAGAATGAAAAGCAATCTCCAGAAGTAGAGACTGTTGAGGTTGAAAAAACCAAAGAAGTACACACTTCTGCAGCCTTGGAAGCAGAGTTCAACGACCCTAAGATGGCAGAGGTGTACAAAGCCTACAATGCATTGAAAACGGCTTTGGTCAATACCGATGCATCCCAAGCTAAAGAAAAAGCATCCCATTTGTTAACCACCTACTCCAATCTTGGGGTAGAGGAAGATGTTTTTAAAGCAGCCCAGGTCATTGCAGAGAGTGATGATGTGGAAGCCCAACGAACTTCCTTTTCCGATGTATCGGCCCATGTAGAACAATTACTTGAAGGAGCTTTAAGTTCCGGTGCTATTTACAAACAATATTGCCCCATGGCGTTTAACAATACTGGGGGATATTGGTTGAGCAACACTAAGGAAATCCGTAATCCCTATTTTGGGGATGTTATGCTAAAATGTGGACGTATAGACGCTACTCTTGAATAACCACTTCTGAAAAGAGCACTTGCCATATCGCTGTTTTTGGTTTTTGCACTGCGTCCTGCATTTAACGTGGGGCATATACTGTACTACGAGTTGAATATTGACTATATCGTAGAGAAGTACTGTATAAACAAAGAAAAACCAGAATTACAATGTGAGGGGAAGTGTTTCTTAAGCCAGCAATTGTTGTTGGAACAAAATAATACACAAAACGAAAAAGCAGCCAACATAGGTTTAATTGAAGCTTTTTTCCCCTTGTATTATCAAAATACAAAGGCTGCTCAATTAAAATACCACTCAGGACTCTATAAAGAGAACAACTGGGCGGTACAAGGGCTATATACTTCCCTAACAGGCCCTGTTTGGCTTCCCCCGCCAAAAGTTTCCTAATTCCATTATTTGCCAAATTCTAACGAGTATCTCATGTGTGAGAAGTTTATGAGTTCACACAAGGGGATGCTCTGTGCATGTATTATTAATTTTCGAAAAACAAACCATGATAAAATATATCCAGTTACTGGCTTTTATGCTAGTATCCGTTGCGTCCTTTGCGCAAAATCAATACAAAGGAACAGTACAAACTTCAACAAACGAACCTTTAGTAGGCGCCACAGTGGTAGCTACAGACGACACTTCCAATGGGGTGCAAACCGGATTCTCCGGAGGATTTGAGATTACCTTGAATAACAGCACTACTGTGTTGGTAAGCTATTTAGGATTTAAAACCCAAGAAGCTACTTTAACCGAAGGGGAGAATGTAATTACCCTTACCGAAAGTTCCGAATCGTTGGAACAAGTGGTGGTTTCTGCCAATCGTGAACAACAAAAACGAAGCGAAGTTCCTGGGGCGATTTCCGTGTTGGGATCGCAAACCTTGGAGGATACCAAGGCTTTTGGGATCGATCAATTGGTGAACCAAGTTCCTGGGGTGTTTATGTCCACTTCCCGAGCAGCCAGCAACGAACAGCACTTTATGGCCATTCGTAGCCCCATTTCTACCAAATCACTTTTTCTGTATGTAGAAGATGGGATCCCTATTCGTCCAACAGCCGTATTTAACCACAATGCTTTGTTGGAAATGAACAACACGGCTTTTAACCGTATCGAAGTGCTTAAAGGCCCTGCTTCCAGTATTTATGGTAGTGAAGCCATTGGAGGAAGCATTAATGTAATTACAAAAGAGCCTTCGCGGGATTTAACAGGAGGGGTTGGTTTTCAGATCAACGATTTGGGTCTTACCCGTTACGAGGCAGAGTTTTCGCAATACGTGAGTGATAAGTTCGGGATCTATTTTGGAGCCCACCACGCGCGAAGAAAAGACGGATTGATAGAGCATAGCGATTACGAAAAAACCGCTATTACGTTCAAAACCGTGTACGATATGAGTAACAATACCAAATGGACCAATGTGTTCGATTTAATCGATTACCGTTCGGACATGACAGGTTCTTTGAGCGAAGAGGATTACACGGGTGGCAATTACGAAAGCGACCAAACTTTTACCGAAAGAGATGCTTTGGCGTTTCGTTTTAGAAGTACGTTGGAGACCCGTTGGAACGATAGGAACAAAACTAAGTTCAACGCCGTTTTCAGAAATAACAAAATGGATCAGAACCCATCCTATAGAATCCGTCAGTTTCGCGATATGGGACAGTTAACAGGATTTGGATCTGGAGAGATAAACTCCAACGAGTTCAACAGTATATTGGCTTTGGTACAGCACAAAGCAGATTTCAATTTCTTGAATTCTTCCTTGGTATTGGGAGGGTCTGTGGATTTTTCACCCCAGGACTATGTGGCAAGACCTACGAGTGTAATTGTGGATACGGAAACCGGAAGGAATATCGATTTTTCAATTCAAAATGGTTTTATACTCAATTACGAAGCAGATATCCTAAACTATGCAGGGTATTTCCAATACGAAATTTCACCTGTAGAAGATCTTAAGATCACTGCGGCAATGCGTTATGATCGTTTCTCATACGATTACGACAACAGGATCGATGACCTTGCGGGAGCAGCTGATACCAAAACAGAGTACGATAACATAGCGCCTAAATTGGGTCTTAACTATAACTTTTCACTAAAAGCAGGGGTTTATGCCAACTATTCACAAGGATTTACCCCTCCACAGACTTCCACACTGTTCCGAAACGGTTTTGTTGGAGTAGGGGGCGAAGTATTCGATTTGCAACCCAGTGAGTATGACAATTACGAAGTAGGGGGCTATTTTAAGATAGCCGAAAAAGTAACCTTAGATGCTGCGGTTTACCTATTGGATGGTAAGAACACCTTGGTTACTTTGCGTAACGAAGACGATGAGTTCTTTAATGCCAATGCAGGGGAAACCCGTTCCTACGGAATTGAGTACGGTATAAGCTATTCCCCAATGGAGAACCTAACCTTGTCGCACAATGGTAGTTATGCCAAGCATGAGTACATCACCTTTTTCGACCGAGGGGTGGATTACAGCAATACCGATCGTGAGACGGCCCCAAATCTATTGGGAACCAGTATCCTTACCTACAAGCCGTTTGATAACTTGACCATAAGTGCGGAGCACGAATTGGTAGGAGAATACAATACCAGTTTCGAAGGACAGGTGGAGAACGAAGATGGTACTACGGGTACTGCTACCTACGACGGGCACAATGTGTTCAATTTTAGGATATCCTACCGTTTCAAGAACATTGAAATTTGGGGGCATGCTTTGAACCTAACCGATGAGTTGTATGCAGCAAGAGCTTCTTACAGCCGTTTTAGAGGAGAAAACTCGTATACCATAGGAAACCCAAGGGCCTTCCATGGAGGAATAAAATATCATTTCTAAAGCAATTGGGTTGGGGGTTTTCTAGCTCCCAACCTTTAACTTTTACAGTTATGAGTAAAAATGAAAAACTCAATAAGTGGCTTTGGAAGTGGCATTTTATAGGAGGATTGGTTTCGTTGCCTTTTATCCTCATTATATCCATTACCGGGGTTATTTATCTGTTCAAAACAGATTATGAAGCACCACGGCAACAGCATATAAAACAGATTGTTGTAGAAGGGGATCCCATCTCCCTTCAGGAGCAATGGGCAGTGGCTAATGATAATATGCCTAAGAAACCCAACGCCATGGTCGTTTCTAACCATGCCAACGAAGCCACTCAGTTTGTCTCGGGTAGGTTTAGCCATAAAAACAGTTTGTATGTAAACCCTTATACAGGGAGTGTTACAGGGCATATAGCAGCCAGTGATGGCGTGATGCATAAAGTACGAAAATTGCATGGAGAGTTGCTAATGGGCAAGTTCGGAACCAAGATCGTGGAGCTTATTGCCAGTTGGATGGTGGTGTTGATCCTTACGGGATTATATATTTGGTGGCCTGCAAGAGGATGGCGTTTAAAAGGCTTTTTTGTTCCTAGGGCCAAAGAAGGAAAAAGAGTCTTTTTTAGGGATCTGCATGCCATCTCAGGTTTTTGGATGTCCATTTTATTGCTTATGGTATTGGGAGGAGGTTTTCCTTGGACCGATGTGGTAGGTGAAAACTTTAAGTGGGTGCAAAAGGTTACCAATACAGGCTACCCAGCTACTTGGCAGGGACGTGGAATTACTTCCGAAGGGGAAGGAGCGACCATTACCTTGGATGAGATGGTTGCCATTGCTAAAAAGGAGAACCTTCCTGGCGAAGTTACCGTGTCATTTCCCAAGGGTCCAGAAGGGGTGTTTAGTGTTTCTAATACAAACCCAGTGGATTTGGGAAGCCAAAAGAAGATACATTTCAATCAATATACTGGCGAAAGATTGCTGGAAGTACCTTGGGAAGAAGTAGGATCCCTTATGCGGGGTCGTATGTGGCTCATGGCCTTTCACCAAGGGGAGTTTGGTAAATGGAACTGGTTTCTGATGTTGTTCGTGGGGATAGCGCTGTTCGTTATGAGCAGTTCTGCGCTTATATCGTATATCCTTAGAAAAAAGAGAGGACATTGGGGAACCCCTAAGGTGCCTAAGCAATTTAAAGTAGGATATGCCATCGTGATTGCATTGGTACTCCTATCGGTGTTATTTCCACTCTTTGGAGCTAGTTTGTTGCTCTTGTTGGGGTGGGAATTGGTAAGAAAGAAAAAAGCAATCCGTTAAAGTTTTCTAATAATTGGGAAGGCTGTTTCCCGAAAATGGCCTTCTTTTTTTACATTTGTATCCATGAGAAAGGTTATCTCCATTGTTTTATCCCTCTTTTTACTACTAAGTAGTAGTGGGCTTACCTATGCCCAGCACTTTTGTGGAGAGTATGAAATGATGGCTAAAGTAACCTTGGGTCATGAAGCACTTTCTTGTGGAATGGCTGTGATGGATGATCCTGGTTGTGAAGACGAATCGGCCAAAGATCATGGATGTTGTGATAACAAATACACCCACGTAGATACGGATGACAATTTTGCGGATGTTTCATTCGATGTAAAATTAGATCCTGTATTTGCGGCTTCTTTCGTTTCGGTATTTCTCTTACACGAAACGGTTGACTTCGATACCAACAATGATTATTTCAAGGACTACAGCCCGCCTCCCCTGGAGGAAGACCTATGTGTGCTGTATGAGACTTTCTTGATTTGATGTGTAATTCCTTGGGGTTGCCAGAACCCCTATGTCCCAATCGGGACCCGTTTAAATTTGGAATTAAACCTAACATCAAATAAAAATCATGATTACAAAAACATATACGGTTTCTGGAATGACCTGTACAGGTTGTGTGGAAACCGTCCAGAAAAAAATAGAAGAGGTCCTAGGTGTGACCTCCGCTACGGTCGATCTGGAGAAGGGAAGTGTTCAGGTTACTTCAGAACACATTCTAAAAGCCCCTGAACTTCAGGCGGCCTTGGGTTCTAAGTACAGCATAACACCCAAACAGGATGTCATGCAGCAACCCCCTTCCAAATCGAAATTACAACAATTGCAACCCTTGTTTCTCATTTTTGGATACCTATGGGTGGCTTCCTTTTTATTGAATTATAAAGACTGGAATCTCAATTCGTTTATGTTGGATTTTATGGGGTTGTTCTTTATCGTTTTCAGTTTTTTCAAACTGTTGGATCTAAGAGGATTTCCAGCAACATTCCGAATGTATGATCCTTTGGCAAAGGCCATACCGCCCTACGCCTGGGTCTATCCTTTCTTGGAAGTAGGTCTAGGACTTTTATTGCTCATGCGCATAGAAGTGAAGATGGCCCTTATAGCTACGGTTGTTATATTGGGCATTACTACCTTTGGGGTGACAAGGACCCTTGTAGATAAGAAGAAAATAAAATGTGCCTGCTTGGGAACGGCCCTTAATTTGCCCATGACCGAAGCAACGTTTATAGAAAATGCCCTAATGATAGCGATGGCGTTGTTCATGCTACTAAACCCTGCTGCCTTATGAGAAATTGGTGGTATGCTATGATTTTGTTGCCATTCGTTGCAATGGGGCAAGATCAACTGGAAGGAAGGATTCTGGACGGAGTCAGTACTTCCGGCGAAGGACTCTTGGGAGCCAATGTGGTTTGGTTGGATACGCAGATCGGGGCTGTGACAGATATTGACGGGAATTTCAATATCCCTTACGATCCAGCCTATTCCCAACTGGTTATTAGTTATGTGGGCTATGTTACCGATACGCTTGCCGTAGCCCAAAATAAGAGGATAGAACATACGCTTACTGCGAGTGCCGATTTGGATGAGGTGACGGTTTCTGCAAGGAAGAAAGCATCTGCACGCTCTTTCTTAAAAGCTGAGAATGTCATTTTGGTGAGTAGTGACGAGCTGTTAAAAGCGGCTTGTTGCAACCTTTCGGAAAGTTTTGAAACCAACCCTTCCATCGACGTGAATTTTGCCAATGCGGTAACAGGAACGCGACAGATTAAGATGCTGGGTCTGGAAAGCCCCAATATTTTAATTACTACCGAGAACATTCCTTCCATTCGAGGCGCCTCCCAAGCCTATGGGCTTAGCTTTATCCCTGGGACGTGGGTAGAGAGTATTCAGATTACCAAAGGGGCAGGGAGTGTTGTGAATGGGTTTGAGAGTATTGCCGGGCAGATCAATGCCGAATTGCAAAAACCTAGCAAGGATTTTTCCTTTTATCAAAATTTATACGCTAACAATGGCGGTAGGAGAGAGCTTAATACGCACTTAAATACCAAGGTGAGCGACAAGTGGGATACGGGTTTTTACCTTCATGGAGATCTTAGGGATACACATCACGACAGAAACGACGATACTTTTCTTGATATGCCCCAAGGGAAACAAGTTAACGTACTGAATCGTTGGCAGTACACGAATCCAGAAAAAGGACTGGTGAGTTTTTTCAATATTAGGTATATGGATGACTTTAAAGAATCCGGGCAAATACATGCAAGTGACAGCGATGAAGGCGACGGAGGTGGTCATGGTCATGGCGGAGGGGATTCAAGTTCGCAACCCCTTTGGAGGAGTGAAATAGAAACTAGGCGATTTGATGTTTCTTCCAAATTGGGATGGGTAAATCCCGAAATTCCATACCAAAGCCTTGGTGTACAAACCGCATTTAGCTTGCATGATCAAGATTCTTTCTTTGGGCTCAATGAATACGATATTACCCATATGAGTTTTTATGGAAATTTGGTGTATAATTCTATTATAAGCGATTCACGCCACAAAGTGAAAACAGGAGTGAGTTTCACCTACGATGATTACGATGAAGATGTAAATGACCGTACTTACGAACGCACCGAAAATTCTGTAGGAGCCTTTTTCGAGTATTCGTATGATAACCTAGATGCGCTTACCTTAACAGCAGGGGTGCGTGTAGACAATCATAATCGTTTGGGCTTTTTTGTAACCCCGCGCTTACACGTTCGTTATGCTCCCTGGGAAAAATCGGCTTTCCGTTTTTCAGTAGGAAGTGGAAGAAGGAGTGCCAATATCTTTACTGAAAATCAACAATTGTTTTCCAGTAGCCGTAATATCAACATCCTAGACACGGGTGGTAAAATCTACGGATTGGATCCCGAAGTGGCTTGGAACTACGGGATTTCCTATTTGCAAGGATTCAACCTCTTTGGAAGAAAAGGAGATGTAACCTTCGATTTTTACCGTACCGATTTTCAGAATCAGGTAGTGGTAGATTGGGAGAATCCCCAGAATGTTCGGTTTTACAATTTAAGGGGAGAGAGCTATGCGAATTCCTTTCAGTTGGAGTTTAACTACAATCCTTTTGAGGGTATAGACCTTCGTATGGCGTATAAGCATTACGATATCCAGACCGATTACCTTTCTGGGAAGTTGGAGCGTCCCTTAACCCCAAAAAACCGTGTGTTTGCCAATGCAGGTTACGAAACAGGTCTTGGTGAAAATGGAGGGCAATGGAAGTTTGATGCGACCTTCAATTGGTTGGATTCGCAACGGTACCCTTCCACGGCTACCAGCCCAGTGTTTTTTCAGTTGCCGGAACGAACCCCTACGGTAACTACCCTGAATGCTCAGGTAACCAAAGTGTTTTCTCCCCGATTTGAAGTATATTTGGGAGGGGAAAACATAACCGACGTAAGGCAGGACCAGCCTATAGTGAATTATGAAAACCCTTTCGCAACCAATTTTGATACTACCTTTGTCTATGGTCCGATTTTTGGTAGTATGTATTATGCTGGATTGCGCTATAAAATTGAATAAAATGAAAAAGATTTTAGTAATTGCTTTATTAATGGTGGGTACCGGACTTTGGGCCCAAGACAAAAACGCCAAAGCTACCTTGGAAGTAGATGGGGTTTGTATGATGTGCAAAAAGCGCATTGAAAAAGCCTCCTTGCAAACCAAAGGAGTGAAATCGGCCGTGTGGAATGTAGATACCCATATGTTGAGCCTTATTTTCGATGAGCGCAAGACCGATCTAAAAACCATTCAGGAAAATGTAGCTGCAGTGGGACACGATACACATGAGATAAAGGCTACCGATGAAGCCTACAATAGTGTACATCCCTGTTGTAAGTATCGTGATGAGAAGGTACAGGACGATCATAAAAATGAAGGATCTGGTGGAGGACATTAGATTCCCGATTTATTTTTGAAGATATAGCCCATAAGTATTCCACTTATGGGCTTTTTTGTATTTTGGATACAAATCAATTAAGATGCGTTTTCTATCTCTTTTTTGTTTAGTGTTATTCTTTGGCTGTGTAGAGCTACCCGAACCTACAGCAAGTGAACTTATAGACAAAAGCATTAGGGCTCATGGAAGCTGGGATTCCTATGAGGATTTCGATGAGATTTCGCTACAGAAAAACATTATACTTTTTACCGAGGAAGGAGCTGTAGAATCCCAATGGACAGAACACCAAGAATTTCGATACTACCCCTTTTATTTCGCTTCTGTAGGTTGGTTTAAAGACAGTGTTTATAAGCGTATTACTTATGATGGTGAAAGAATATCGTACCTTATTTCGGATTCTGTAAGCGATCCCAATGCAGAACTGGAACAGAAGAACCTTGAACGAATCCGTGCCGCTGAATTTGTGCTTTTTCAGCCTTTTAAATTAAAAGACACCCTTGCTCAAAAGGAGTATACAGGTAAAAGAGTATTGTTCGATTCGGTTGAGGTTTCTGAAGTAAAAATCACCTACCCCAAATCCGATGACGTTTGGTGGTTTTATTTTGATAGGGGAGGAGTGCTTGTAGCCAATAGGGTGCTGCACAATGGGCGATATAGTTTGATTGAAAACCTGGATTTTCAAGAACATGATGGCTTGTACCTCCATAAGCATCGAAAAAGCTATTTTGTGGATTCCCTTTTAAACAAAAAGTATTTAAGGGCAGAATACTTCTACGATATTGTAGAATAGATGCGCTAAACAGAGGCTTTTAAGGTTTTCTTTCCTTCTACGGTAATGTTGGAACCTTCGGCCAGCATAATCGATTTGGGTTTCTCTTCATTCAAGAACTTGAACTTTTCGCCATAGGTTAGTCCAAAATCCACTTGTATTTCATGATTCAGTACTTCATACTGTTCCCACTTGGGGTGGGTAACCTCGTATTCGGTGGTAATGGATTGGTTTATGCGGGTGTAACCCCAATAGTGTTCTGTAATGAATTCCGCTTCACTTCCTGTTTCTATAATGCTGGGGCTGCTATTGGCCGTTACTTGAAACTTTTGCCATTGGTTTTTTATCTTCCATTCGTATGCTACATTTCGTTCAAGCTCGGTTTCGGACCACGAATGCCGCATTTTATGGGTAACATAATGTTCCCCGTACAATTGGTTAGCCACAAAGGTAATGGCGTGCTTGGGGACAATTTCCTTTATGAATACGACACCCCTTTTCCATTCGTTCCCTTCCTTGCGTTTTACATAGAACCTTAGGTTAACTTCTTCGAAATTAATATGAAAGGGTATTTTTACCCCAAGGACTTTGGTATTTAGGAACATAAAACCCACCAAGCTTGCATAGTGGGTGCCGTTCCAGGTATCCAATTCGGTTCCAAATGGCAAATATTCTTGAAGTAGGGAAGGGTCTATTTCATAGTTGGCAATGGCCAATTTTCTCCATTCTGCTTTTAGGAAACTCATTCTCTTCTTTTAACGATTTGAATCCTCATTAATGTGGTAATTTAACCACGATTCAGGATGCATGTATATATTTCCACTGAATAGTTCCCTTAGCTCTAATTTTGCAAAATACATACAACCAGAACAGACAGAGACAAGTTCCTCCGACCCTTTTATTTCAACAATAAGTTGTTTTTCGGTTTCTGTTAGCTGGTATTTGTTAAGGGAACTCAATCGTTCGAGAACAATCACTGCCATATAGCGTTCTGCATTATTTTCTGAGTCTAATAACCTAGCAATGGATTTATAACCCTTCCTCTTAACCTTTCTTTCTATTTTGGCAACAACCTTACTGGAACTGCCCGAATAATAACAGGCAAAACCTACCATTTCATCCTCATCTATATTTTCTTGAGCATAGCTATGGGTAGATGTTCCAATTAGGATTATTATGATGAAGATTCTACGAAGCATTTTCAAATTCCTCTTTATGGATTCTATAGACATAAATATCCATATCCAGATAGGTGGTTCGTTTTCCTCTTGTCATCCCATTGCGTTCTGCTACTTTTTGGGAGGGAACGTTTTCAATGTCGATAATGGAGATGATGGATTCTGTTAATTCGTTTCCGAAAGCCAATTTTTTAAACATCTTGGCTGCTTCCGTGGCATATCCTTTTCCCCAATGCTCTGGTAGCAGGTGATAGCCTATTTCCAGTTCGTCGATACCATCTACGGTTTGGGCCAAGAGCCCGCATTGTCCTATCAATTGCCCTGATTCTTTTTCTACCAAGGCCTGCAAGCCATATTTACCTTCTTTATAACGATTTAATTGAAAATCGATCCATTCCTTCGATTTTTCGGGACTCAGTTTCCACTCTATGGGGAAATACTGGGTAGCGGTCTCGTCCATGATATAGGGAATCCAGGCTTCGGTGTCTCCCTCTACAAGTGGACGGATGATTAAACGCTCAGTCTCCCGTTTTTTTAAATAGTCTTTCCACATGGTTTTACTGATTTTCAATTTGAAAGATACTTATAAATAATACCTTTTGTATATACAGTAGCCACTTCTTTTACAAAGGTCATAAAATCGATGTCTGCTGTATCATCTGCTGTGTCCGAAATGGTTCGGATAAGGGCAAAGGGTGTATTGTAATCTGCACATACTTGGGCTACGGCAGCGCCTTCCATTTCCACGCAAAGAACGTTAGGCAGTAACCGCTTTAGGGTCGTGGCATCTTCGGTATCTGAAATAAACCGATCGCCACTGGCAATGGCACCTTCCTTAACTGTTGGACTTGTTATGCGAAACTCTTTTTTGGTGGTTTCCGAAAGTGGATCGCTTTGTACAAAATGGGTAGCAGCTTGCAGCAATTGATATCGTAAAGAATCATCGGTTTCAAAATAAGAACGATGCACCAAAGGAATTTCGAATTGTGGGTACAGGGGCCGGGCATCCATATCGTGTTGGTAAAGCTGGGTGCCAATTACAATGTCGCCGATACGTAAGGACGGATCGATAGCACCAGCAACTCCCGAAAACAGGATTCGGTCTACTTTGTGCTCGAGGATAAGGTGTGCCGCCGTGGTTGTCGAAGCTACTTTCCCCCAACGTGAAAAAACAAGCACGACTTCCTGTCCCCAAAGGATCCCTGTGTAGTAGGTCCTATTTCCAGTTTCTTGGGCGGTAGGATTCTCCAATGCTTCGAGCAAGGATTCCATTTCTTCGAGCATGGCGCTCATGATGCCTGTTTTCATAACTTATCCAAAATCGTACACCGTAGTGATTATATCGGCTTGCATTAAAGTTTTTTCAATTAGTGGCTCAATGTGTTCCCATTTGCCTCCAGCCAATCCACAACCAATTCGGGGCATGTGTACAGAAGCCTTCAATTCTTGTGCCTTTTGAGCCACTTTTTGAAGACCCAGATCAATGGCTTCATAACGAATGGGAGGATTCCCATCTTCGTCTTTCCTTATTTTATGTTGACCTATAAGATTGGCTATCCAAAGGTCTGCTTCTACTTGCACAAACTGAACTTCCCCAAGCGCAAACCCATTCTGGTTTTTATGCCAGTCCCGGTATTGCTGTTCGGGTTCTTTCCATTTTCTTGAAAGTGCCATGACAAAACCCTTTCCCCATCCGCCGATATCATTGCAAACGTGGACAATGATTTTGTTTCCTTCCCATTGCGGGTTAGTGGCGTCTCCAGTAATGTATTTAATTGTGTTCATTGTAGGTTATATAATATTCCAGCGCCATACGATCTCGTTGTTATGAATAAAGTTTGGAATTAAAATGGGGTGCAATTCACCCTTTTCTGAAATTAATTTCCAATCGTCGCATTCTATTAAATCGAAAAACTTATGTTCCTCTTCTTCCATGAATTCCTGCCATCGTTCTTCGTCTTCATCCATAAAAATACTGGCTTGCACCGAATAGACAATGTACTCGTGAATTAATTTGTTCTTTTTTTCAAGATCCAAGGCCAAAGAGTACCTCCCGGATAAATTTGGGAAATCACTATTCGAGTGCGCTACAGAGGCAACCTTTAGTTCTTTAAAATAAAGTTCGTATTTCATACTTTGGAAATTACCACTTTCTTACCTGCCAGATCATTTCTGGTTAAACTTTCCACAAGATATCTCGCAACACTTTTTCGGCCGATCGTCATACTGGGTTTAGGGTTGTTATTGAAAGTTTCCCTAATGGATTGTTCTTTGTTGGAATCGGTCAATCCCACAGGGCGGACAATGGTCCACGGGAGCTTGGATTGGGTAAGCAAAACTTCCTGCCGTTCATGGTCTTGATATGCCGCTCCTATATTGCTGTTGTCAATAAACCACTTAAACCACTTCGGGATGTCCTTTTTGGTTTCAGCCACACCCCAAGCCGAACAAATAACCACCCTATCGATACCCTGGGATTCTGCAATAGGGATAAGCTGGGTCATAACGTTTGAAAGGTAATCCTTGGGGGTTCTTAAGGATGACCAGGGGAAGTCCGATTTTCGGGAAACATTCAAGGTGTTAACTACATATTGGCAACCTTGGATGGCTTTTACTAGGTCATTTGGATTGTTGGCATTTCCTTCGAAGACCGTTACGCCCTCTTTAGTAGGGATTCTCCCCGAATTTCGAGCCAAGCAGTTCACTTCATATCCCTTTTGCAATGCGGTTTCCAGTACCCATTTTCCGGTTCTCCCTGTCGCCCCCAATAGTAGTAGTTTCATGCATTGAATTTGGTATTACTAAAATACCGCTTTCTTACTACAAACAAAAACCTTGACTTAGAGGAAGGTTTACTCTAACTCTAGTTCTTTTTTAAGGGATTTAAATCCCCACCAACCACAAGAATCATCAGTAAGTTTGTATGTCCCATATTCGGATACTAAATTATAACTGTCTACGGTAGTACATCCTCTACTTATATTTTTTATAACAATCAGTTTTTTTTCGAAATGGATAAGTGTCTCAAGCATAGAATCGCTTAGCAAATACTTCTTTTTCTCTTTTCCTTTAATGCGATGAAGAAGATAAGCTTCCCCTTTTTTGTAGAAAACTTTAAGTTGTTCTTCACCCCAATGAAAACAACCCATGGTAGCATAGTCCAAGCTCCATTCCTTTTTGTGCGCGAGGCTTTTCTCTATGGATGTGCTAAAATCATAGTCCTTAAATGCATCTTCACATAATGAATACTCCCGCTCCTTATTGAGTACTAATATAGTATCGATCTTTTGCTTGTAGATATTGACTAATTCTACCTTAACCTTTCTTTTTTTGGTTGAAAATGTGTAATCTCCTAGCGTATGGGATTCTTTATATTTAATCTTTTTGTTGGTGTCTGTGTCATAGATGTTGATCTTTTCAAAATTCCGATAATGAGGAGTGGTTCCAGAACGGTCTAAAGAGCAGTTAATAATGGTTAATTGGTATTTTGTTTGCGATATGAGAGCACTGGTTGCCATTAAACCGAAACATAGTAAAAGTATTTTTCTTGTAATCATATCGTGGTTTTTCGTAAAACTGGTAAGATTTACTGTGAAAAAATAAGGGGAATGAGTAAACCCGACTGTTTGTCTAGGGACTCTTGTTTTTTGATTATGTTACAGGAATGCTTTCTTATAATCCACAAATAAAAACCCCCGCTAAAAGCAGGGGTTTCTTAGTTCTGGTTTAATATAAACCTATTTTATTTATTGCCCGGCCGGGCTACGGCCTACATCATACCTGGCATTCCGCCACCGCCCATAGGAGGCATGGCAGGAGTGTCTTCTTTAATGTCTACCAAGGCACATTCGGTAGTAAGGATCATTCCTGCTACAGAAGCTGCATTTTCCAAAGCAATACGGGTCACTTTCTTAGGATCGATGATCCCTTCCTTCAACATATCCACATAGGCTTCGTTCTTGGCATTGTAACCAAAGTTTTTCTTGCCTTCGATCACTTTGTTGATCACTACCGATCCTTCGCCTCCAGCATTCTCTACAATGGTTCTTAATGGAGACTCAATAGCTCTTGCTACGATTTGGATTCCCGTGGCTTCGTCCATAGTGTCGGTAGTTAATTTTTCCAATACTTTTTTGGCACGTACTAGGGCAACTCCTCCTCCTGCAACAATACCTTCTTCTACCGCAGCACGGGTAGCGTGAAGTGCGTCGTCTACACGGTCTTTCTTTTCCTTCATTTCCACTTCGGAAGCAGCTCCTACATACAATACAGCAACCCCACCGGCTAACTTAGCCAAGCGTTCTTGTAGTTTCTCTTTATCGTAATCACTGGTAGTGGTTTCTATTTGGGCTTTAATCTGTCCCACACGGGCTTTAATATCGCCCTTATTTCCAGCACCGTTTACAATAGTAGTATTATCCTTATCGATGGTAACTGTTTCAGCAGTTCCCAACATTTCGATGGTTGCGTTTTCCAAGGTGAAACCTCGCTCTTCGGAGATAACGGTTCCTCCTGTTAGGATGGCTATATCTTCCAACATTGCCTTGCGACGGTCTCCAAATCCAGGAGCCTTTACAGCAGCAATTTTAAGGGCACCACGAAGTTTGTTTACTACCAAGGTAGCAAGGGCTTCCCCTTCTACATCTTCAGCGATGATCAATAGTGATTTTCCTTGTTGTGCAACGGGTTCCAAAACAGGAAGCAAATCCTTCATGCTGGACACTTTTTTGTCGTACAACAAGATCATGGGGCTTTCCAATTCGGTTTGCATTTTGTCACTGTCGGTAACAAAGTAAGGGGAAAGGTAACCACGATCAAACTGCATCCCTTCTACAACATCTACATAGGTTTCGGTCCCTTTGGCTTCTTCTACGGTAATTACCCCTTCTTTGCCTACTTTACCAAATGCTTGGGCGATAAGGTCTCCAATTTGGTCGTCGTTATTGGCAGAGATGGAAGCTACCTGCTGGATTTTTTCGGAAGAATTCCCCACTTTGGTGGATTGTTTCTCCAAATCGGCTACGATAGCCTCTACAGCAGCATCGATCCCACGCTTTAGGTCCATTGGGTTTGCGCCGGCTGCTACATTCTTTAATCCTTCTTTTACGATAGCTTGCGCCAATACGGTAGCGGTAGTGGTACCATCACCTGCAAGGTCATTGGTTTTGGAAGCTACTTCCTTTACCATTTGAGCTCCCATGTTTTCCAATGCATCTTCCAGTTCGATCTCTTTTGCAACGGAAACCCCATCTTTGGTTACTTGGGGTGCGCCAAAGGACTTGCTAATGATCACGTTTCTCCCTTTAGGGCCCAAGGTTACTTTTACTGCGTTTGCCAATGCGTCTACACCACGCTTAATCGCGTCCCGTGCTTCCACATCGAATTTTATATCTTTTGCCATGTTATGAATTGCTTTAAGCCGTTTAGCTATGCGCAATAAGCTATATGCTATATGCTGTAGGCTATTGGCTTGTTAGATTAATTTTTGTTTTAATGAATATATCTTTTGCTTTATAGTATTCACTTGGGTGTTTAATCTATCGTAAGAATCCTTGCCAATATAATCAAGATCTTTTGATAGGATTAGTAAATATTCAGTTTCAGAAGCTGAACCAAGTGAAATGGTGAGAAAACGATTAAATTCTGCATCACTGTCTCTGCCGCATCCCTCACTTATATTAGTAGGAATGGAAGAGGAAGCTCTTCGTATTTGTGATGTAATACCATATGTCTCAATCGAAGGGAATTTTTTGGATATAGTATAAATATCCAACGTAAGTTGATGACTTAATTTCCAAACATTGTATTTTTTGAAATCCCTCATGGCTTACGGCCTATTGCTAAAGAGCGTACAGCGATTTAGATAATTGCAAGGATATCGTCCTCACGCATGATTAAGTAGTCCTTTCCGTCGAACTTAAGCTCGCTACCAGAGTACTTCCCGTACAAAACGGTATCGCCTATCTTTACGGTCATGTCATGATCTTTCTTACCCTTGCCAACGGCTACAACTTTTCCTTGTTGTGGTTTTTCTTTAGCAGAATCTGGAATATAGAGCCCAGAAGCGGTTTTGGTTTCGGCAGCTTGCGGTTCTACCAAAACACGGTCTGAAAGTGGTTGGATTTTCAATGCCATTTTCAATTGTATTTTATGAAGTTATTTTTAAGATTTTCAGTTTTTACGATTTCCCTATTTTCAGAAATTGTGCCAAGGGCTTTTTTCTGTCAATTTGAAACAAAAAATGCCAACTTGTCACAAGTTGGCATTTCCAATAAGTTATATTGTTTTATTACTAGTCATTGGTAGTGCCACCCCCGTTGTTAGTAGCAGGATCACTTCCCGTGTTAGTGTCAGATGGAAGGGTGGTTTCTTGTACCTGCTCTGGAATGAAATCTGTGCTTCCATATCCATCGAACAAAGAAATGTTGGACAAAAGGATCAAAGCCAATAATACAACGGCTAGGGTCCAAGTACTCTTATCTAGGAAATCGGTTGTTTTCTTTACACCGCCCAACTGCTGTCCACCGCTACCTCCAAAAGTAGAGGACAATCCGCCTCCTTTTGGGTTCTGCACCATGATAACCACTACTAGCAAAAATGCTACGAAAACGATTAGGAATAAAAATATGGTAAATTGCGTCATTGTTCTTCTTTTTTAATCAATTTTTCTATCGCCCGAATTTGGTCTGCAAAGAAACCACTTTTTTCGGGATTTGTCAAATTTAAAATTTTATAGGCCTGTATGGCTTTTTTATAATTTTTTTGCTGCAAATATACCTTGGCCAAAGTCTCAG
>JANQKN010000103.1 GCA_028281065.1 Flavobacteriaceae bacterium
AGCCATGGCTGTGATGGTGGAAATAAAGCCAATGAAAAAGAATCAATATATTTGAAAACACAGGGGTAACCTCTGGTACATAAAATAGGGCCACTTACACATAACCATACCATATCCCTACTGGACTTGCAACAAAAATTTGGACTTTTAGTTGAGCAACTAAGCAGCTAGATTTTGGTTATACATATTTAATTCAAATTCGTTTATTGTTTTATACCCCAAGTAGGAGTGCTTCGTTAAGCACTCGGACACCTAAGTCTGGCATATTTTTACTTAAGAAGTCTTTAAACTGAATTGTATCCGCTCCCCTGCCCCCTTCTGCGCTAGTTTATTGATGGCTTCCTCAGTTAATTGTAAAACCCGTGCATAACCACCCGTAGTTTGGGCATCGCGCATAAGCACAATTAATTTTCCCGAAGGTGTGAGCTGCACTGTTCCCGGTTGTACAGGCGCTGTGATGATTCCTGAAGCAGATAAAGATACGTCAGCCTCCAAAACATACGCCATACGGTTGCTCTCAGAACCTATACGAAACTTCAGCGTACCCAATTTCTTTTGAATTTCCTTGGGCAATACATGAAATTCGGGACCAGGATACACCGCAATTTTATCGTCCGTAAAATGGGACATCGCAACTTTTACCGAAGCATGGGAAGAAGTATCGGTCATGTTAGGTTTTCCAATAGGAATTGCATTCCCTTTTTCAATTTTGGCTGATCGGGTGATACCTGAATAAAAACTGCGACTCCCCATCACCGATTCAGTCAAAATTCCACCTGCTACGGCCAGATAACAGCGGGTCCCATAATTTGCCTTTCCGAATTCCAATATAGCTCCGTGAGGCACATTAATACTTGCATTAAGCGAAATGGGATTGCCATTTAAAACGGGGGAAAGATCGGCACCTGTAATGGCGATACGCATATCGCTTTCAAAACGAAGTTTAGGGCCTACTAGGGTTATTTCAAGAATTGCATAGTCTGGGTTGTTTCCTACCAATCGATTCGCCAATTCGGCACTGTATAAATCCATGGCACCACCTACGGGTACGCCCTGTTTTCGGAAACCAAAACGCCCCAAGTCCTGTACTGTGGTATACAATCCCGATGTAAGTACCTTAATCATGATAGGGCTTTTTGTTCGGTAAATAAATGTCCTTTTCCAATAAGAAGCGGGTGTGTAAAAATTCTTCTTTAGATATGGAAACAAATTGCACGTAATCGCCTGCCGCTACAACTGATGGAGGATCTTTCTTTGGATCGAAGAAAAACAAAGGGCTTCTGCCAATAATGTTCCATCCACCAGGTGAGTCCATTGTGTAGATCCCCGTTTGCTCCCCTCCTATCCCAACGGCTCCCTGTTCTACTTTGGGGCGAGGATTTGGCCGGCGTGGGGTATGCAGTTTGGGATTCAGTCCTCCCAAATAAGGGAATCCCGGTAAGAACCCCAGAAAATACACTTTATAAGTTGGTGTCGTATGTAAGTCAATCACTTCATCTACAGACATTCCATGAATATCCGCGACCTGCTTTAAATCTGGCGCAAATTCAGGTTCATAACACACGGGAACTTGTATCAGAAAAGATGCTTCGTCTCTATTCCCCGTTCTTCTTTCCTTGAAGATCGGTTTTATGGTTTCAATAAAATCCTTGGGATCCACATCGTGGGAAAGATAGATGGCCAAGGAATGATAGGAAATCACGGTTTCTTCTATCTCGTTGGAATGCTTTGATAAAAGAAGCCGATCGAAAGCAACAATGTCCGCATGTACATCTACATCGATAGCCGAAGTCCAGTTTATGAGCACGGCATGTTCTCCAAAGGGTTGAAAAGAAACAGGCTGTATCATAACAGCGAGATTGAATGGGGTTCCATTTGGCTGTGCAGATAGTCCAGAATAGCTATCGAATTCTTATGATCCCCATGAATGCAATAGGTAGAAGCGGTTATTTCTTTTGGAACCCCCTTTATACTAATCACCTGTCCTTCCAATACCATCTCTTTTAGTTGGATCCAAGCTGTTTCAGGATCGTGGATCACAGCACCTTCAGTACTACGGGAAACCAACGATAGATCATCATTGTACCTTCTGTCTATAAAAGCCTCGAACACCAAAGGGAGTAGGTTCTCCGCCTTTTTTGCTAATATGGAACCATGCTGAACATAAAGTTTAGGGCGAATTTTGGTAGCTACGATGGCTTCTACCACAGCATCGGCCGTAGGAGCATCCTTGGCCGCATAATTGTACAAAGCCCCGTGAAGTTTTATATGATGTACAGTAGCACCCTCGGTTTCACAAACGGCATAAAACTGCAATAATTGATCGAAAACCGCTTGGTACAATTCACTTTTGGTCATGGTAAGGAGTTTTCTACCAAAATTGTCCTTATCGGGAAACGCTGGATGCGCTCCAATTTTAACCCCATACTTTTGGGCCAACCGTACTGCGGTACGCATGCTATCTTCATCTCCATAATGACCGCCACAGGCAATATTGCAAGAAGATATTAAAGGCATGATGGCTGGATCATTGCCCGTACCTTCCCCTAAATCCGAATTAATGTCTATGGTATGCATTACAAATCGATATTGAAGACTTTCAATAAGCTTCTTCCTCCCAAAACAATGGTAGTTAACAAGATAAGCCAGCCCATCACATTTTGAAAGGTTGTGTTCTTGTAGGCCCCTAAAACGGATTCCCGATTCACCACCCATAATAGAAACCCAGCAATAATGGGTAACAGCAAGCCATTGGCTACTTGAGCAAATTTAATGATTTCAATAGGCTTAATCCCTGTAGAAGAGAGTATAACCCCTAAAAGCAACACAACGATCCAAACCGCTCTAAACTTGGGGGATTTTAGTCCAATATCCCACCCAAAGCATCCTCGAACCACATAGGCAGCAGCCAAAGGAGCTGTAATGGCCGAAGTAATCCCTGCGGCAAACAATCCTATGCCCAAAAAGTATTTGGAAAAACTTCCAAACAACGGTTCCAAACCTAATGCCAGATCGGCGGCATTGTTCACTTCTGTTGAGTTGATAGCAGCTGCACATACAATAATGGCCATAGAAACAAGCCCTCCCACGATAATGGAAACGCGGGAATCCTTTCGTGCCGTTTTCAGATTTTCTACCCCTTGCCACTTTTCCTTCACCAAAGAAGCATGCAAAAACAAATTGTAGGGAACCACCGTGGTCCCAATAAGGGCAATGATGGTTAACCAGCCTTCTTCGGGCACTTTGGGGATGAATACACCTTTCAACACTTGCAACAGGTTAGGTTGGGTTAAAGCAGCCGTAATAAGGAACGAAAGGCTCATTAAAATAACCAATAACACAAGGCTGCGTTCCAAAACCTTATAATTGCCTATATACAGTAGCATAAAAGCAAGTACCCCTATGGCAATGCTCAAGGTATTTACAGAAATGCCCGACACCATCACTTTAGCATTGGGAATAAGCGTTTCCAATCCCAATGCACCTCCGCTTATATTTCCAGCCTCATAGGCTGCATTTCCAATAAGGATCGCAGAAAGGATTAAAAGGATTGCTGCCCATTTTCCACCCGAGGATTTGATTTCGCCCTTTACGGTTTCGGCCAATCCTTTTCCATGCACCAAGCCCAGTCGGGCTGCCATTTCCTGAAGTACAATGGTAGCAATAATGGAAAGTAGCATGGCCCATAACAAGGTAAAGCCATACGTAACCCCCGCCAAGGTACACACAGTTACCGTACCCGGGCCTATAAAGGCCGCAGCTACCAAAGTCCCTGGGCCTATTTTTGAAAAAAGTTTTTTCATTTTATTACAGACTCACCCCGAAACCAAAGGAAATCCGCATACCATCATCACCACTAAAGATTCCCAGCTGTCCAGAAATGGTATCTACCGCATTGATCCACAAACCTCCTCCTACATCGCTATGCCAGCTATCACTACTTTCTCCATCGAGCCAGACCCTTCCGGTATCGGCTCCTCCAAAGATTCCAAGCTGTAAGGGTAAAATCCCTGTTTTAAACCTTGCAAAACCATAACGCAAATCACCTCCAAAGGCCAAAGCACTCTCTCCACTAAAACGTTGGGTTCGGTATCCACGTAGCCCATCGCCCGCCCCTAGAACGGCAGCTTGGTAAAACTCGAAGGAATCTCCAATATTAAACTGTCCTTGCGCCATAGTACGCAATACCAGTTTCTTGTCCTTGGTCAAAGAATTGTAAAACTGCATGGAAGGGATGATATATCCATAGGTACGCTCGGTATCGTCTATGTTGGTTCTAAATCCAGTTTTAAGGCCGAAGTGCATTCCCCTGCTGGGAGCTCCGGCAACATCGTAGCTATCGTAAGAATAATCTACTTCTGCCCCTACAAAGTTTTTGGCTTCGAACGTTTCTGGCATCCCATTGAAGAAATTGGAGATAAAACGGCCATCCGTATCTTCCACCTCTATATTTTCGAAAAAGGCGGTGATACCCAAACGGCCTCCGTACAGTCCATTCTTTACCACACCAATTTTTCCACTAAGGATAGCTGTCTTCACCCGGTTAAAGTCTAAATCCACATCGTCCTGATCATCAAAATTTTCGGTTTCGTTACCAAAACCAAAGAAGTTTCGGGTAAAATTCTCACTGGTAAAATGTCCGCCCAAAATAAAATTCCAATCGCCAATCACATCAGCAAACTCCCCGTTGTACTCCAAATCGAAGCCTTGGGTCGCAAAGTAATACCCTGCCCTAAACACGTGCTTTTGGTGGAACGGATCCCTTTTAAAGCCACTTATGGTATAGGTATCCATAAGTCCTATTCGTAAACCGTCATCTGGATTGGCGCCTATGGATGGAATGATGGAGTTGGTTCGCACGATTCGTTTTCTGAAATCGTAGTTGTTTACTTCGTAATCATCCCTAAAACGAATGGATCCACCGTTGTTCACAGCCACTGTATTGGGCTTGCTTTTGTGGTCGTGTACCTTAATCGCCCTTCCATTTTCAATGGTATACACATCGTTGTTCTGTCCTCCTATAATCCGGATGAACACAGGGTTGCTTCCCTGCCCGTTCACCACGAACTGATCGTCATCGTCCAAACCGTAGATCCAAATCTCCTTGGTTTCGTTACTGAAAACGGTTCGCTCTTTATAGGGAGCCTGTACTTCGCCTCCCTTGATTCGGGAAATGGAAATCTTGGTCGATCCATTGCCGCGGGTAATTTCAAAATGATCGTCCTTATCCGTACCCGTAAAAATGAGGAGCTTGGTCAAGTAATCGTAGTAACGATTTGCCAAAGACTCCATCTGGTTTCGTCTTGATTTCAGTTTCTTTTTAATATCCTCTGCCCTTTCGTCCTGTACTTCGGTTGGCAGTTTGGTAAAGGCTTTGTCGATAACCTCATCGGTTAGATTTTGCTGAATGTACCTTGCTTGAGCCAACCAATCTTCCTTGGAAGCAGTTTGCAGGAAATTACGATCCAAAAGGATTCCAGCGGCATTCAACCACTTAATGTCCTTGAAATCTTCGTTGTACTTCTGAAGCTGTCCCGCAGCAGGCAATAACACCTTGGCAACATCCAATAACGCACCATCGTAGTACGAAAACACCTGATCGCGATCCCGTGGAATAGGACGGTACATCTTTTTGTCCTTCGATTTGTCGAACCGTGACCAACGCCACTGATCTTGGTGACGGTCCCAGTCCCCCAACAACATATCGAATAATCTCGCTTTTATAAAAGCTTCCTGATCTACCTGATACTTTTCGTCCTTCCGAAGGTTTTGCATCATATCACTAGTGCTTTCTATGGCATCGGGCTTTCCAAAGGAAGCCACATCCAAGAATCCATCGTCGGGACGTTCTTCTATGACATAGAGTTCATCCCCGAATTCGGCATTGTATTTCCCTAAGGCACTGTGTTTGGGTATGTACAGTAGTTGTGGATTGGTATGATAAACACCTATTTCATCTGCCATGGGAGCCACCACAAAGGAAGCAAAAGGATGACTGGCGGTATAAAAGTCCAGGATAAGATCTTCGGTTACGGTATTTTCAAAATCTTCCTCGATATAGGTTTCCGTAAACAAAACGGTTTGTAGGTACTGCGTTGCACTTTTCTTTACACCACGAATGGCAAAATTCCTTCCTTTTTTATCGACCACACGTAGAGAACGGGTTTGGTGCCCTCCACCCTTTCGTTCAATAGTCAATCCGCCATAAAGGGTATCTAAGGTAGCAACGGGTACGTTTAGGTCGGTACCGTACACATAACGGTAATGATCTCCCCAAAGCCATTGGTAGCTATTTCCTTTTTCGGTTTTCTCCTTATCGTAAGCCGTAGCGACTTTGGTGCTCGGGAATTTGTTGGTCAAAGTCGAAAAATCGTAATTGTCTTTAGGGCCATGTACTTCTGTACTGAAAAGCGGAACGGCCTTGCCCCCTTCTTCGCCAAAGAATGTAACCCGTGAAGAACCATCCGTATATACCTTAAGCTCTGCAAAACCTGATGTTCCCGAAACAAATTGAGCGCCATCTCCCAGTGCGGCTGCCGAGTTCTTGGAGCCTGATCCAGAAACAATCTGTTTTATACCATCTAGATCGGTGTACTGAAGGGAATGCTCGTGCCCCGAAGCCAGGATCAATCGGTCGTTTCCTTTAGCCAAGGTCATAAGTCGGCTCATCAACTTGTTGTACAGTACATTGTAGCGGTCCTGCGGAGAAACCCCTCCTTGGGAACGGATTTGGGTAACCAGTGTCCCTAAAATAGGTAGCGGAATCTTGGTGCTGAAAGGAAAGATATGCTTATCGAAGTTGAAGTTCCCTCCATGCGGTCCATAGGTAATGGCGGGATGGTGCATGGCCAAGAGAATGGTCTTTTCGTTATTCTTTTTCAATTCACCTTCCAACGCCAGAATAAAATCATGCCTTGTTTTTATATCACATTCGTCATTAATGGTTGGGTGCTTGTCCCAATCGGTAATGTACCATTGCGTATCTATTGCTAATAAAACAATATCGTCGGTAATGTTGATTTTTTCTATGGGGCAGCCGTCTTCAGGCTGAAAACTGTTCTTCCCCAATTCTTTTTCCACAATCTTTTCTTGGCGCTTCAAGCCAGAAAGACCACTGTACCAATCGTGGTTTCCAGGAATAAAGACCGTTTTTCCTCCAAATTCCTTGGCAGCATCAATCTGTACATCGATCCTATGCTTGGCCTCATCTTCCTCACTGCTTCCTTCTTTGGGGTATCCTTTTTCGTAGATATTATCCCCCAAGAAGATAAGGTGGTCTTTAGAAGTATCCTTCCCTTTTATGTGATCCTGAAAGGACACCAAAGCGGGTGTGGATGCTCCCTTTTCGGCATTACCAGCGTCACCTACAAGATAAAAAGTGCTTTCCACTTGCTTCGATTCGTCCGAAGAAAGGGTGTTGGAAGCGTCTTTTGCAATTTTGGTTTTGTAGGTAGCACAACTGGAGAGTAGGAAAATAAGGGCAATACAGATGGTTGTGTAAACTTTTTTCATATCGGTTGACTAATGCTAAAATTTAGTAATTTGGCTATCTAATTAAAAACTTGGTATGTCTACACTTATCGAAAAATCTGAAGCTTACGTTCAGCAACTCCTCACCGAGGAATTGCCCAGTACATGCCTCTATCATAATCTCACTCATACCAAGCGCGTATTTAAAAGTACAAAAGAAATTATTGATGGAAGTGGACTAAATGCAGAAGAATCCGAAATTTTACTGTTAGCCGCTTTGTTTCACGATGTTGGATATATTTCGGGTTCGGAAGACCACGAAGCCAAAAGTGTGGAATTGGCTGCTGATTTCCTTTCCAAAAACGGGGCTACCCCAGAACAGATAGAAGCCGTGGGCAAATGCATTATGGCAACCAAATTTGATGCAGTTCCAGAAACCCAGTTGGAAAAGATTATACGGGATGCCGACGCTTCCCATTTTGCCAAGGACTATTTTCAGGAAGCGAGCGAGTTTTTACGGTTGGAATGGAAAATGCAGGGAGCCGCCGATTATAGCAAACGCAAGTGGTTGACCGAAAACATTGAGCTTTTAAAGAACAAGCACCAATACTTTTCGGACTATGCCATAACGCACTGGAATCCTAAAAAAGAAGAAAATCTACAACTCATGATACAGGAAAATGAAACGCTAAAAGCCGAAAAAGCTTTAGACAAAAAGAAAGAGGACAAAAAACTGAAGGAAAAGCTGAAAGCCGCAGATCCCGAAAAAGCCATACAAAGTGTCTATAGGGTAACCCTACGGAATCATATAAAATTAAGTGATATTGCCGATACCAAAGCAAACATCCTGTTATCGGTAAATGCTATTATTATTTCTATTGCGATATCCAACTTAATTCCAAAATTAGACAATCCGTCGAACGCTTATCTTATCATTCCAACGCTCATTTTTACCGTTTCAACCGTAGCCTCCATTGTATTGTCTGTCTTGGCTACGCGTCCCAATGTAACCAGTGGTAAGTTTTCCAAGGAAGATGTACAGAACAAAAAGGTGAACCTGTTGTTCTTTGGAAATTTCCATAAGATGAGCCTTCAAGAGTATGATTGGGCCATGAACGAATTGATTAAAGACAAAGAATATATTTATTCATCTTTAACCAAAGACCTTTATTTCTTGGGATTGGTATTACAAAAGAAGTATAAAATACTACGCTTAACGTATACAATCTTTATGAGCGGCATCATCGTTTCAGTGCTGGCCTTTGCTATATCTTTTATGCTAAGTGGCGCCGCGACTCTTTAATGACTGCTTATTTCCTTCATTAAATCTTCGTAGGTGTAATACGATTTGTCTTTTTTACCTCGGTTGTAAAGTACGTTTACGCGAATGGCCTTGAGGCCCGTAACCCCTTGTAGGTCCTCCAAATCCAGGATTTCCACTTCGTCACCCAGATGCTTTTTGGACTGTAAGAACCGAACATACTTCAGGTATTCCACTTCGTCCGAACGTTGGGAATATACAATGGTGATTTTCCCGGGTTGTGTAATACGTTCGTTGGTTCCTTTTACCAAGGCCTTGTCCACGCGTTTCTTAACCACTTCGTAGCGGGCATTGTAAGTACCGTCCACATCGAACCTTTTTTCGTCCATTCGGAAACGCAAAGAAAGCGAACTGTTAAAGACAAGGATCATGGAGGCAACATCCAATGGAACCAAGAGCTTTTCCTTTAATTGATAGAACTTATTCTCCATCTCGCACATGGCCTGAAGTTGCCACAAACGGAGGTTGTATAGGTAAATCTTATTAAAGCTATCCTGTTTGGTAATGGATTCTCCAATGTATAGGTTGTGCTCCACCCCATCGGTTTTAAACCGCTCGTAATAATGCGGATACATACCTTGGGCGTCCTCCTGCTTTTTGTCTAGAATGGCCGCCATGGTCTTATTAATAAGCATTACCGACTCATCGTAATCCTTACGATGCTTATAAATAAATCCTTTGTCATGATCCAAAAGCTCGTAGTAACTAGCCACCAAAGCCTTCATTTTTGCATTTCTTTTGCTTAAATGCTCGTACAACGGAACGATTTCATTCTTTAGGAAACTCAACACGGTACGTTCACTATCTACTTGAAGGTTTTGCTTGATGTCTGAAAGGAAATTGTCGATACGGAAGTTGATCTGCTCATAAATAGGCAGCGGTTCTTCGGCAATTACTTTGTTGATGATCTTCTTTACCTGCTTTAATTGAAGAATAAGATCGTCCTTAGTGGCTTCGTTCCTAGCTGTAGAAGAGCCTTTAATATCTATTTGTCCAAACAGCGGGTATACATCTTCAAAAACAATTTCCTGAAAAGTAGCTTCCTCTCCATTTGCCTGTTTCTTGATAACGCGTTCAGCTTCTTTTTTAAATTTCCAGTGTACGCTGGAGTGAATGGAAGTACATTCTTTTTGAATTAGTAACTCCATTTCATTTTCCTTATCCTCCTCGGACCGACGTACGGAATCTACCAAGAAAGGCATGATATCCTCAAGTTTATTGGCATTTATAGTGTTCAACTCCTGAGCATTGGGAGATATGATCTCCATCATTCCATATAAAGTATCTTCATACTGTATAGGTTGGATGATGGCGCTTTTAACCCCTTGCTTTTGAAGCTTTTTGTACAATAAATTATCTGGATACAACTTTACAAAACGGTCAATATCCGAGATGC
>JANQKN010000118.1 GCA_028281065.1 Flavobacteriaceae bacterium
ATGGAGTTTTCTTTTAAAGCACGCCGTGCTTCGCCATTGGATTTCAAAAACCCGGTTTTCTCTACCAATGCACCAATAATGTCCAGCCCGTCTTCTAGATCGGAAATAGACAGTTCGGCTTGGGGAACCCCTTCAAAAACATCCATAAAGGTTTCAGAATCCAATGCTTTAAGGTCTTCACTTGTAGATTTCCCGAAGAGTATTTCTGAAGCTTTCACCGCATTGTTGTAGTTATCCTCCCCATGAACGGTAATAGTAACCTCCTTGGCCAATCGTTTTTGAAGCAAGCGCATATGCGGTGCTTCTTTGTGCTCTGCAACCAAAGCATCTATAGTAGGTTGATCCAAAAAGGTAAATATCTTGATGTATTTCTCGGCATCTTCATCGCTCGAGTTCAACCAGTACTGATAAAACTTGTAAGGAGAGGTCCGCTTGGCATCCAACCAAACATTACCGCCTTCACTTTTCCCGAATTTGCTTCCATCACTTTTGGTTATTAAAGGACAGGTTAAGGCATATCCCTTTCCGCCTCCAATTCTACGAATAAGCTCGGTTCCTGTGGTAATATTACCCCATTGGTCACTCCCTCCAAACTGAAGGGTACAGTCCTGTTCTCTATACAGATGAAGAAAATCATAACCCTGTACCAATTGATAGGTAAACTCTGTAAAAGACATTCCTTCCGCGCCTTCGTTAGAGATTCTGTTTTTTACCGAATCCTTGGCCATCATGTAATTTACCGTAATGTGTTTCCCCACATCGCGGATAAAGTCCAAGAAACTGAATTCCTTCATCCAATCGTAATTGTTTACCATCAAGGCCTCGTTATCGGCCCCAGAAGTAAAGTCCAAGAACTGCGAAAGTTGTTGGCGAACACATTCTTGGTTGTGACGTAGGGTAGATTCGTCCAACAAATTTCGCTCTGCCGATTTCCCCGAAGGATCCCCAATCATTCCTGTAGCACCTCCTACCAAAGCCACGGGCTTGTGCCCACAACGTTGAAAATGTGCCAGCAGCATAATGGGCACCAAATTACCGATATGCAATGAATCCGCTGTGGGATCGAAGCCCACATAGGCAGCTCTCATGGTTTCGTTAAGGTGGTCTTCGGTATCGGGCATGACATCGTGGATCATCCCCCTCCAAGTAAGTTCTTCAACAAAGTTTTTCGGCATCTCAATTACAATTTGCGCAAAGATAATGGGATGCTTCTAAAGAGAAAAGTGTAAAGGGAAAAACTACTATTTTACGTTACAATACCTGTTGGTAGAGGGATAAAAATACGTGCTGGATACCAAAACTATGCGATTATCTACATTGGGGTTGTCCATTTATAAACTTGGATAGTGTAAAGCAAAGGCTAATTGATAAGCATCATTCACTAATTGTAAAGACCCCTTCACTAATTGCTTTTTCCCTGTCTGCAAAATTGAAGATAGTTTTATATCTCTTAACATGATAAACCAAAAAGATGAGAAAAATTATTCCCTTAACTATCTTACTTTTCTCGGCATACAGTTTCTCACAGACCAAATTAATCTCCTACAGAAGCCATAGTGGTAACACCAGTTTTTTCAAAGAGGCTGTTGAAAAGAATCTTTTTGATATGGGTCTATCAAATATGGGGGAAGTTCCCATTAGGAGGGTAACAAATGCCCAGTTAGACACAGTGATATATGTTTCCCCAAATAAATCCGTAATGGTTACCAGTGAGTATTGTGATACATTTCCCCTAATGCAGTATACCGATTCCCTAACCAGTGATTCGGTTTTTGAAAACTACAAAATTAGGGGTTCAAGATTTTGGAAAGCTGGAAAAGACACATTGTATAGCCATCCGTTGTTTTCAAAAAAGAACAAACTGGACAGTATAAAACATGTATTGAAACATGAATATAACTTTAGAAACGATATTGAAGATGTAATATTTATTGGGTTTGACAATGAAAGCAAAGTATCGAAGGAGAAAAAGAAAAAAAAGGGAACAATAACTGTGGGCTATAAAGGAGGAACAGATAGAAGAATAACCCCCTTGGGTTTATTGGTTATCCTGATCGGTTCTTTTTCTTTATTGTTAATTGTACCAAGAGCGATGAAATTACTCGATAATTATAAATAGTCTGGATGTTTCGTAGAATATTTGCACTATTTTTTATTCTCGCTTTTGCCTTTATTCCATTAGCTACCGATGAAAACAGCATTCAACATAAAATAGTTGTTTACCTGTTTTCAGGGGTTATCGAACCAATTCAGGGTTTTCTGTTCGATGATGCTTTGGATATAGTGGACTTTTCTTCGGATTCCATTTCATTAAATTTGTTGATTATCCTTCTTTTTATACTCTCCTGTATTATTGTTACAAGTAGTAGAATTTTTAAAGTCGATATCGATTGGCTTTCTCATATATCATTGACTGTGGCATTATACTATCTGGTTTTTGTAATGCTAAAATATGGTTTCAACAAAGTGTTTAAACATCAATTTTACTTACCAGAACCAAATATATTATACTCTCAATTTGGGATTTTATCCAAGGATATCCTCTATTGGAGTACTATGGGGACCTCCTATTTGTATTCACTTATAACTGGCCTAGTAGAAGTGGCTATAGGATTAATGCTACTAATTAGGAAAACGAAGGTTTTAGGGTTATTGGCTGCAATGGGTGTTATGTTGAATATTGTACTGGTAAATTTTAGTTTTGATATTTCCGTAAAGACTTTTTCGCTATTCTTAACAGCAACAATTCTCTTTTGTTTAAGCCCCTATTTTAAGGATTTATACACATTTTTTCTCCAATCAAAAAAGAAGCTTGTTACTTTAAATTATCAAGGGGGAAAACTATTTAAAATCACCTCATCTTTGAAATTTCTGGTTTCGATATTGATTTTTGCATTTGTTCTTTTACCATACCTTTTTTCAGGGAATTTTAATGACGATGCATTCGGTCGCCCTTTTTTACATGGAGCCTATAAAGTTGAGCAAATGTTCATTAATGATAAACCTATGGCATTGAGTGATATGCCTTTCAGGAGATTATACGTCCATAGAAATAACTATATGATATTTGAGGATAAGGATGGCGGTATGACAGACCACTATATTCAAATCGATAAGGGTGAAAACCGGATTATACTTTTCAACTATCAGGAAGAACCTTTTCCAATAGAGTTTAACTATCTAGAATCAGATAGTATTTTATCGCTACAATTCTGGGAAGGAAAAGGAAATAAAATAAAAGTGGTTTCTAAGGCAATGAATTGGAAAAATCTGCCTGTATTTAAAACAGACTTTCACCTCACAATCGATCAAGTTAAATGAATTCATTTTCCAAAAAGCAATTCAAATGAAAGAGATTAAGAATAAATACAGTAGACTATGAAAAACTTACTCTACTGCTTTCTTTTTGTTCTTATAGGATGTAACCCTCCCCTAAATGAAGATAAGGAGGAAACTCCACAGAAAGCAGCAACACTCATAACGGGAAACATCAATGTACAGCGTCTACAAGAAAACTTCTCGTTGTATAAAAAATTGCAGATGGCTTCTGACACCTCAACGACAAAATCCACACTGTACTATAAAGGACGCAAGGAAATACCGAAGCATGGTATTTTGGTGGTAACTAACAAAAACAAGGATACCTTGCTGACTTATTTCGGGGATGTTAAAACCATTAGACGGACGTATACCTTTAAAAAAGGGAATCGATATTTCATTCAATTTGCCCGAGAATCCGGAAATTACCCGCATCAATTCAAATACACAAGGTTTTATGCTATAGACACCATTAAACGAAGCTTCTATGAAACTAAAGCGTTACGTACAGATGCAATAGAGTCTCTTTTCTTTTTAAGATTCAAGGATAGTGTTCCTCTTCAACCTATAGAATACCAACAGACAGGTCCAAATGATTTTACGATAAGTGCCGCATATTTTAAAGATTCTTTAGATTTTAAAATCAAGTATGAAGCCTCTGCGCTTTTAGAATTTGAAGGACACGACAACGACAGTATTGCCTTATCCGCAAACCCAACCGAAATTACTACGTCATTAACTAGCGATGCATATTCAAGCAGCACTATTCAATTAGACAAATATATAGGGGAAATCGACGGCTATGACTTGTTATATAATTGTAAAAACTGCATTAGCAGTTATTCAGAAAGCATTAGTGTTTTTGCCAAAAAAGATACTATCAAAATCAAACTTTTTGATTATTATAAATTTGGAGGCAACTATCTGGATGGCATCTCTTTAAGATATTTCAATAATCATCCTTTTATCTACATTCATTCTACGCATACCTATGGCCATTCTTTAGGAGATTTATACGCATTGGATTTGGAAAATTTAAAGGTGAATTATGTAAATAAAATTGAACATAATCTAAAAATCCCAGATTCTATATATATGAGAAATTTTTCGGGCGTAGAAATTGATAGTTCAGGGGATTTTACTTTTGGAGCTTCTTATCGAAACCTGTCGGGAGGGGGAAAAGGAGGTTATTTGTCTGGAAACTATCATTTAATTCATGTAAAAGGAAATATATACCTCTTAGAACCAATAAATGTAAAGCTGAGTTCGAATTCTGAATAGTTGCTTTTAATATTTCATTTCGATAAATAGGTGCTCACATTTTTGTTTGTTAAAACAACCCTCAAAAATTATTAACAAGGGGGTTTTACTATCTAGAGGTTTTTAAGAATTGTTTGGTAATCTTTTCGTTTTCGAATGCTATGGTTAGGAAAAACATTCCTGAACTCAGTTCGGAAACATCCAGTGAATTGGTTCCAGAAGCTTCCTGGATACGCCTTCCTAAAACATCATAGACCGTTACCGAACTTATCTCGGTTTCTACGGGGGTATCGATATAGATAATATGCGAAGTGGGATTTGGATATATGCTGGTAGTCGATATTTTAAATGTATCGTTCCCCAAGGCACAATTTTGACTATAAAAAGCGGCATCGTCTATGTTCCAGTTGCTTTGGGTTTCAGCAAATACCACATCGTCTACTTGCACGCAAGTGAGTTCTGGATTATCAAGGGCATTTAGGATGGAGATTGCCATATTATTTCCATTCTTGATGTTGAGGGAAACCAAATCGTTTTCATAACACCAAAGCTTATCCAGATTGGTATTGTCAGAAAGATCCAATTCGGTAAAGTTGTTATCATGAAGGTCTACAACGCGCAATAGTGGATTGGCAGAAAAATCGATCGTACTTAACTCATTGCTCTCTATAGAAAGCACCTCCAAATTTGGGTTTTGGGAAAAATCCAAGAATGTCAACCCATTGGAATCCGCATCAAAACTTATTAAAGCAGGGTTTTGGGAAATATCTATGGAAGTTATATTGTTGAAAGGAAAATCGAGTCTTTCCAGATTGGGATTCTGAGAAACATCCAGTGAAGTTAAATCGTTAAAGTCACAATCCAATGTTTTAAGATTGGGCAAAACCGAAACATCCAATTCGACCAAAACATTAAAATAAATTGCCAAATCCTCCAGAAGTACATTTTGTGATAAATCGATCGTTGTTAATGAATTCTGGGCGCAATTCATCTGTTTTAAATTGGTAAAGGCTTCGATCCCTTCCATGGATAATATACCGAACCCCCTAGGAAAAAATACTTCTACAGCTTCTGCTTCGCTTACCTGTATTTCACCATCGTTGTTGGTATCCACATCATCTTCTGGGATGCCGTCGCCATCAAAATCGACTATGGGAAAATCCACACACGCGGATTTAAAACTGGGATCTGGGATATTCACGATCTGGGAATACAAAATCTGACTTAAAAAAAGGAAGGAGAGGATGGTGATTTTTGGTTTCATAGCTTGCTAAATATATGAAATCTAATTCAATAGGAAGGATTCAATACTTCCCTAAAATGGGAATCCCTTACATTGGCATAATTTCTGTGCGAAATCCAGTATTGTTAATTTCACAGCAATGAGACTCATTAAAAAACTGCTGAAAATAGTAGGCTATATTATTGCCATCCACATAGGCTATTTTTTAATTGCCCTGCTTTTATCTGCTATTACGGTAAATGGTGATAATACGATTACTTCAGAAGACACCCACACCATCTACCTAAGCACCAATGGCGTACATCTAGACGTCGTAATGCCCTTGGAGAGTATAGACGAAAAGCTTCTAAAGGGTTTGACTTATCAAGAAAATGAAAAATACCTTTCTTTTGGCTGGGGAGACGAAAATTTCTACCTAAATACCCCTACTTGGGGGGATCTTACTTTTGGGACCGCTTTTAAAGCTCTGTTTTTAAAGAGTGCTACACTAATGCATGTAACCAGGCACCAGTACAAACGCACTTCTTGGGTGGCCGTTCCCATTAATACTGCAGAACTAAAAGAATTAAATGGTTTTATACTGAATTCTTTCCATTTGGATTCGATTGGGAACAAAAAAGAAATCCCCAATGCTGGATATCACGATAACGACCATTTTTATAAGGCCGAAGGAAGCTATTCCTTTGTAAAAACCTGCAATTCTTGGGTGAACAAGGGATTTAAAGAGAGTGGTTTAAAAGCTTCCTATTGGACCCCTTTCGATTTCGGATTGCTGAATAAGTACAAGTAAAATGTAAGATTTCAGCTAGAAAACTTACTTTAGCCCTATGATTCTAGTCACGGGAGGTACTGGCATGGTAGGAGCACACCTTTTGCTTCGCTTAACCCAACAAGGGCATGTAGTCCGTGCTACCCATAGAACAAACAGTAATCTAAATAGGGTTAGGGAAATCTTTGGTTATTTTACCGAAGACGCCGCTTTGTTGTTCCAAAAAATAGAATGGGTAGAGGCCGACATCACAGATCTTCCGACATTGGAAAAAGCCTTTCTGGGAATTACCCAAGTCTATCATTGTGCTGCCTATATCAGTTTTAAATCCAAAGATTACCAGAAACTCAAATCAATCAACATTCAAGGCACTGCCCATGTAGTGAACCTCTGTTTGGCAAATAATGTAACGCACTTATGCCATGTAAGTTCCATAGCCACCTTGGGAACCCCCATAGACGGAACAGCTGCCCATGAAGAATCCCACTGGAATCCAGAGGAAGACAACAATGTATACGCTATTTCCAAATACGGCGCCGAGATGCATGTTTGGCGGGGGATCCAAGAAGGGCTAAAGGCCGTTATTGTAAACCCTGGGGTTATTTTGGGGGAAGGTAATTGGAATTCTGGAAGTGGTCGCATTTTCAAAAAAGCATCAAAAGGGATTTCCTATTACACATCGGGCGGCAGTGGTTTTGTCGATGTAAAGGATGTGGTACAGATCATGACGGCGATTACCGATTTACAAATAAGCAATGAACGCTACATCATTGTTGGGCACAACACTACCTACCACAAACTGCTTACCTTACTTGCCGAAGGGTTTTCGCTACCCGTTCCCAAAAGGCACATTGGCAAAAAGACATTAACCTGGTTAAGTTATCTGGATGGGTTTTTAAGTTTTCTTTTCGGGAAAAAAAGGCGTTTGGACAAAAGGGCAGCACACTCCTTATCTACCATAACCGAATACAATGCTTCCAAAATTGTAGCACAGCTGGATTATAGTTTTATTCCTTTGGAAAAAACGATACAAAGGGTGACTAAAAACTATTCCTCTTCATCCTGAACCGGCTCGGTCAAGATCCCTTCTATGGTGTCTTTTGTTTTTACAGCAACAGAATCTTTCTTTCTAATGCTATCCCTTTTTTGTTTAGCAGCTTCTTTTTCCAATTCATAAAGGCTATCTACAATGGCTTTCCGTTCTTCCAAACGTTTTTCGACCTGCGAAAGAAGATCTGCATATAGATTGAGATCCGATGTATAGTAGGCATTGCTCCGAACAAATTGGAGGCTGTCTATTCCAAATTTTTTGTACAAAACAGAATCCAAATAAACCCCTTTAGACCTAAGCATTCTATTGTTAATGCTCTTGGCGGCATTCCCTATATAGGCATCGGTTAGGATATCGACCATTTTATCCTTGGGAATCAGGTTTTCTGGGGGTTCAGGGCGTTTCACATCCTGACAGCCCAAAACAAAGAAAAGCGCTATGAAACCAAGGAAATATCTCATCCCCTATTAAAAGTTAAACGTTCCCCTTTGGTTCTGTTCGGGAACTTTCCATTTTCGAAAGCAATCACCCCGTTTATTAGGGTATACATAACCCTGGAAGTAAAGGTAGTCCCTTCAAAAGGTGACCATCCACATTTGTATGCTATATTCTCCTTGGATACGCGCCAAGGGGCATTGGGGTCTATGATTACCAAATCGGCTTTGTATCCTTCACGGATATACCCCCGATCTTTTATCTGAAATAGAATGGCAGGGTTGTGTGCTGTTTTTTCCACAATTTTTTCTACCGAAATTTTTCCCTTGTGGTGCATTTCGAATAGGGCTTCCAAGGCATGTTGCACCAATGGTCCTCCCGAAGGGGCTTTGGTATATACATTGTCCTTTTCCTCTAAGGTATGAGGGGCGTGATCGGTAGCAATAACATCGATCCTATCGTCAAGCAAGGCTTGCCAGAGCCCATCTTTGTCCTTTTGGGTTTTTACAGCGGGGTTCCATTTTATTTTGGTCCCTTTTTCAGCATAATCATCGTTCGTGAACCACAAATGGTGAATACATACTTCTGCAGTGATCTTTTTTTCGGATAAGGGTAGCTTGTTACTGAACAAGTGCGTTTCCTTTTCGGTAGAAAGATGGAAAACATGCAGTCGAGCCCCTGTCTTCTTTGCCAATTCTATGGCTTTTGAAGATGACAAGTAACAAGCTTCTTCACTTCGGATGACAGGATGGTACGAGATTGGGATGTCTTCTCCAAACTCCTCCTTAAACTTCTCCAAGTTGTTCTTAATGGTCATCTCATCTTCACAATGGACCGAAATGAGCAAATTCGTTTTGCTGAAAATTTCTTCCAGCACTTCGGGGTCGTCCACCAGCATATTTCCTGTAGAAGAACCTAAAAACAATTTTAATCCAGCTACTTTGGTTTCGTCTACTTTAAGGATTTCCTCCAAATTATCGTTGGTTCCCCCAAACATGAAGGAGTAATTGGCCCAAGAAGTCTCGGCAGCCCTGGAAAATTTCTCTTCCAACAGCTCCACGGTGGTGGCCTGTGGCACTGTGTTTGGCATTTCTATAAAGGAAGTGATCCCTCCTGCCACTGCTGCCCGTGACTCGGTATCTATGGTAGCCTTGTGAGTTAAGCCAGGTTCACGGAAATGTACCTGATCGTCGATCATTCCCGGGATGAGATACGAACCATCTGCATCTATGACAATGGTATCGGCAGATTTTACGCTAATACTCTCCCCAATTTCGGCAATGCGGTCGTCCACCACTAGGACATCTCCTTCAAAGATGTTGCCTTCATTAACAATTTGTGCGTTCTTTATAAGTATGGTATGCGTCATATATCCTTTTTATTGAAAAGGCTTTTCCACTTCATGGAAATTACCCCAAAAATGGCTTCACTAATTATGCCAGAGCTCATTTTGCTCTCCCCTTTTGTTCTGTCTGTAAAGATGACAGGCACCTCTACAATATTGAATTTCTTAAGATGGGCCTTGAATTTCATCTCTATTTGAAACGCATATCCCACAAATCGGATTTTGTTCAAATTGATCTGTTCCAAAACCTTTCTCTTATAGCAAATAAACCCTGCCGTTGTATCATGAATAGGCATTCCCGTAATAAACCTTACATATTTGGATGCTCCCCAGGATAATAGCACACGGCTCATGGGCCAATTTACCACATTAACCCCTTTTACATATCGGGAACCAATAGCTACATCTGCCCCTTGCTTATCACAGGCATTATAAAGCCGTAGCAGGTCGTTGGGATTATGCGAAAAATCGGCATCCATCTCGAATACATAATCGTAATCGCGTTCCAGGGCCCATTTAAAACCATGGATGTATGCGGTTCCCAATCCTAACTTTCCTTTACGTTCTTCCAAAAAAAGCTGTCCGGGAAACTCCTCTTGCAGCTCTTTTATCTTAAGTCCCGTAAGGTCTGGAGAGTTGTCATCTACCACCAAAACATGAAACTTTCTTTCCAACGAGAAGATGTTTCGAACCAGTTTCTCTATGTTATCAATTTCATTGAATGTAGGGACGACCACTAAGGCTCCTGCCATAAGATTAATTTTGAAGCAAAAGTACCCTTTTTTAACAATAGACTCCCAATAATATTATAAGTTGGGAAAATTTTATAAAAGGGATTTATTGCCCGCAAGTTCCAGCTTTTGGGTAATTTTGCCCCAAAGGAACCAATTTGGACTATATCTCCAGAACCATAGCACATTTTGATTGGATCACCTACATTTTGGTAGGGGTTTTTGGCTTGCTGGCCGTTACCCGATGGCTCTACCCAAGGCGGTTCTATGAATTTATCATGCTCCCCATTACCGATAAGTACTTCGCATTGCAGGGAAAAGGGTATGAAATAAAGCATCCTTTCAATGTTTTCCTCTTTACAGTACAGGTAGTTTCATTTTCCTTATTTGTTTATTTTATAGTAGTTCAAGGGGATTCTGAGGTGTTTAGTGACAATAAATGGCTATTTGTCCAACTTTTATCGGGTATCACCTTATTTGTTTTGGGAAAATATGTGATAGAAAAAATGATTGCCAACATCTTCAATATAGAGGCTATTGTTAACAGTTATTTGTATGAAAAATTGAGTTATGCAAGCCTTATTTCGTTGCTGGTATTGGTTTTCAACATTTTGTTTTTTTATGCAATCCCCCCAAACCCATTGATATTGTGGACTTTCGCCGCTATTATCGGGCTGCTGTTTGTTATCTCCCTAATTTCCAGCTTCAAAAGAAATGCAAATTTAATTTTAAGATATTTCTTCTATTTTATTTTGTATCTTTGCGCACTTGAAATAGCACCCTTCGTTATTCTATATAAAATACTAGATTAAAGGAGGATACTAACAAATGTAGTTGCTTATGAAAGTGAAAACTATTTTGGTTTCTCAACCGGAACCTAAAATTGAGAATTCCCCGTATTTTGACTTAATCGAAAGGCAAAAAGTGAAGATTGATTTTAGACCTTTCATTCACGTAGAGGGGGTTTCCAGTAAAGATGTCCGTACCCAAAAAGTTGATCTTAGCCAATACACGGCAATTATTCTTACTAGTAGGAATTCTGTAGATCATTTCTTTAGAATTGCAGAGGAGCTTCGTTTTAAAGTTCCAGATACCATGAAGTATTTCTGCCAAAGTGAGGCTGTGGCCTACTACCTTCAGAAGTATGTGGTATACCGTAAAAGAAAGATCTATGTTGGGAAGCGAACCTTTGCAGAGCTTTCTCCACTGATCAAAAAATACAAAACCGAAACCTTCTTGCTTCCTTCTTCGGATAAACTGAAACCAACCGTTCCAGTTATCCTGAATGATTTGGGGGTAGATTGGAAACAAGCCACTTTTTACAAAACCGTAGTGAGTGACCTTAGCGACCTAAGGAATGTATACTACGACATTTTGGTGTTCTTTAGCCCAAGTGGAATTCAGTCGTTATTCGAAAATTTCCCAGATTTCGAGCAAAACAATACTCGTATTGCTGTCTTTGGGAACACCACAGTAAAAGCGGCCACCGAAAAAGGATTAAGGGTAGATATTCAAGCCCCGACCCCAGAGACCCCTTCCATGACCATGGCTTTAGAAAAGTACATCAAGGAAGTAAACAACAAGAAATAAACTGGATTATACCATAAATTAAAAAAGCCCTGCAATTGCAGGGCTTTTTTATTGTTTCTTATTTTATGCTACCTATCGCAAAGGTCCTCCAGCCAAAATCTCATCATTAGCATAGGATTCGAACTTCTTGAAGTTTTCCTTAAAAGAATTGGATAGCTTTAAGGCGGTTTCATAATACCCCTCATCGTTGTTCCATGTAGTTCTTGGGCTCAACACTTCGGTAGGCACATTGGGGCATACCCTTGGTTGTTGTACTCCAAACACAGAGTGGATGTGATAATTGTCTTTATTGGCTTCTTCCAAAGAACCATCCATCGCTGCTGTGATCATGGCACGGGTGTATTTAAGCTTCATACGTGATCCCACTCCATAAGGCCCACCGGTCCATCCTGTATTCACCAACCAAACGTTTACACCTGCTTCCTGCATTTTAGCACTTAGCATTTCGGCATATTTGGTAGGGTGCAACGGCATAAAAGGTGCCCCAAAACAAGCTGAGAAACTAGGCACGGGCTCTGTAATCCCTGCTTCGGTCCCAGCAACCTTTGCCGTGTATCCACTTATAAAATGGTACGCAGCCTGTCCAGGGGTTAACTTGGAGATAGGAGGCAGTACCCCAAAAGCATCTGCCGTTAAAAAGAAAATATTCTTAGGATTGTACCCTATAGAAGGCACCTGTATGTTATTAATATGATAAATAGGATAACTCACCCTTGTGTTTTGGGTAATGGAGATATCGCTAAAGTCTACCACTCCATTATCATCCATGATGATATTCTCAAGAATGGCTCCTGGTTTAATCGCATTGTAGATATCGGGCTCGTTTTCTTGAGAAAGGTCGATGGCTTTGGCATAGCATCCACCTTCAAAATTGAAAACGCTATTCTCCGCGGTCCAACCGTGCTCATCGTCTCCAATTAATTTACGCTCCGGATCTGCAGAAAGGGTCGTTTTTCCCGTTCCTGAAAGTCCAAAGAAAATAGCAGTATCACCCTCTTCCCCTACATTGGCAGAACAGTGCATGGGCAATGTATTCTTGAAAACTGGAAGAATAAAGTTTAATGCAGAGAAAATACCTTTTTTAATCTCCCCTGTATATCCAGTCCCTCCAATAAGGGCAATCTTTTTGGTGAAGTTAAGAATGGCAAAGTTGTGTTGACGGGTACCGTCACGCTCTGGGTCTGCCATAAATCCTGGGGCATTCACGATGATCCACTCGGGATCGAAGTCCTTCAACTCTTCTTCGCTTGGACGTAAAAACATGTTATAGGCAAACATATTGCTCCAAGGATATTCGTTGATTACCCTAATATTCAATTTGTAATTTACATCGGCACACGCATAGCTGTCCCGTGCATACACTTCTTTTCCATTTAAATATTCGGTAACCCTGTCGTAAAGGGCATCGAATTTATCTGGATCAAACGGTATATTGATATCACCCCACCATACCCTGTCTTTGGTAATATCGTCTTCTACGATAAAACGATCCTTAGGGGATCTCCCTGTAAATTCTCCTGTATTCACAGCAATAGCGCCGGAGCTGGCTTCTTTTCCTTGTCCTTTGGCTAATGTTTCTGCGTGAAGTTGTTCGGAGGTAAGTTGATAATTTACTTTTGAGGGATTGATTCCGTAAGGCGCTAACGAAATCGTTTTCGCAGTTTGGCTATTATCGACCATACTTTAATTTTTGTTGTGTTGGCAAAAGTAAAAAAACTAATAGAGATAGCCCCGAAAATTATTCAGAATTCTTACGATTTTAACTTCCTGAAATCATAGGCAAGACGTAACCATCCCGCTATAAACGCAAGACCCCCCAATGGCGTGATAGGCCCTAGTACTTTTGACGGGACGGGCAATACATCCCTTAGCGCCAAAAGGTAAATTGAGCCTGAAAAAAGCACAATTCCCATTAAAAAAAAGCGAAACACCCATTTTTTGCCATTTTCTGTCATATAAGGTATAAATCCTACCACAAGCAATACAATAACATGGTACATTTGATAACGAACCCCTGTCTCGAAACTGGCAATGGACTCTGCGTCTGCCAATTGCTTCAATCCATGTGCGCCAAAGGCGCCAATAATAACGGTAAGAGCTCCCAACAAGGAGGAAATGATGAGAATTTTTTTATCGAATTTATTCATAGGTATTGCGCTATTTAGTACATTCGCCACGATCGGACAACGACGTACAAATTTACGAAATAACTACGGATGCGAAATATTTTAATCATCGGTGCTGGGCGTTCTGCCACGAGTCTTATCAAGTACTTATTGGATAAATCCAAGGCCGAAAACCTTTTTATCACCATTGGTGACCTTTCCGAAGAAAATGCACAGAAATTTACCCAAGGACACCCTAATGCCAAGGGCATTTACCTTGATGTGTTTAATGAAGGAGCCCGAAAAGAAGCCATACAGAATGCCGATTTGGTCATTTCCATGCTTCCGGCACGTTTTCATATAGAAGCCGCCAAAGACTGTATTGCCTACGGCAAGCATTTGGTAACTGCCTCTTACGTTAGCAAAGAAATGCAGGCGTTGGATGAAGAAGCCAAAGCCAAGGGGTTGGTTTTTATGAACGAAATAGGGGTAGATCCCGGTATAGACCACATGAGTGCCATGCAAGTGATAGACCGTATTCGCGATGGTGGTGGAAAAATGCTGCTGTTCGAATCGTTTACGGGAGGCCTTATTGCCCCTGAAAGCGATGACAATCTATGGCATTATAAATTTACTTGGAATCCCAGAAATGTTGTGGTCGCTGGACAAGGTGGAGCTGCAGAGTTTATTCAGGAGGGGACTTACAAATATATTCCCTACCACAAGTTATTTCGCAGAACCGAATTTTTGGAAATAGAGGGCCATGGCCGTTTCGAAGCCTATGCCAATAGAAATTCCTTGAAATACCGCAGTGTTTATGGTTTGGACGACATCCTCACTCTGTATCGGGGTACGATGCGCCGTGTTGGTTTTAGTAAGGCTTGGAATATGTTTGTACAATTGGGCATGACCGATGATGGCTATACCATTCCTAATTCCGAAAACCTTACTTATAGGGAGTTCATTAACCTGTTCCTTCCCTACTCTCCAACGGATTCGGTAGAATTAAAAACACGCTACGCATTAAAGATCGATCAAGATGACCTTATGTGGTACAAACTCTTGGAGTTGGATCTTTTTAATGATGAAAAGAAAATCGGAATTAAAGACGCCACTCCTGCCAAGGCACTTCAGAAGATATTGATGGACAAATGGAGTTTGAAGGAAGACGACAAGGACATGATCGTAATGTACCACAAATTTGGATACGAACTCAATGGTTTAAAGAAGCAGATAGACAGCAATATGGTCCTTATTGGTGAAGACCAAACCTATACAGCTATGGCCAAAACCGTGGGACTTCCTGTTGCTATGGCTGCTTTACGCATACTGAATAAAGAAATTACCACCCCTGGCGTGCAGATCCCGATTTCGAAAGAGGTCTACGAACCTATTTTGAAGGAGTTGGAAGACTACGGCATCACTTTTAAAGAAAACTTTGCAGACTATTTGGGGTACAACCCCGACAACGTAGTCGGTTGAAGAGCACTTGAAGAAACAATTGTTTCATAGTACAAAAAAGCCTTTCGACACTGAAAGGCTTTTTTTCTGGTTTTTGATGAAGGTAAGCAAACACCCTATCTTTGTTAAAAACCAAACAGATGGAGATACAATTCAGAAAAGCTACCGAAGGTGACCTCATCCCCATTGTGGCTATGATTGCCGATGATGCCTTGGGAAAGACTCGGGAAAACTTCCAAATCCCCCTTCCCGAAGCCTACTCAAACGCTTTTCAAAAAATCATTGGGGATCCAAACCAGGAATTGATTGCAGTTGAAAATGAAACCAACGAAATTGTGGGCACCCTTCAGCTTTCCTTTATACAATACCTTACTTACCAAGGGGGGATCCGAGCTCAAATTGAAGCAGTTCGCATTAAAAAAGAATATCGGGGCATGGGTTTGGGTAAAAAAATGTTTTTGTGGGCCATAGAGCGTGCTAAAGAACGGAAAGCACATTTGGTGCAGCTTACCACAGATAAAAAACGACCCAAAGCCATCCAGTTTTATGAAGATTTAGGATTTACAGCTTCCCACGAAGGGATGAAACTGCATTTTAAATAAAAAAGCTCCCATTTAGAGAGCTTTTTCATTGTTATTGATTCAATACGCTTCTTGCAGTATTCACAAGAATTGAATCTTCGTATAAAACCTTTTCAGGAAAGTACGCTCCTTTCATATAGTATTCCAGGAGTACTTTCGATGCCTCTGGGTCCCCAGCATAAATTGCTTCTTTAAAATGCCTTAGCACATACTCTTTTGTGCTTTTGTCTGTACAATCCAAACTATAACCTTCGCAACCTAATGCATCCTTGAAAATTTCATAGAGATCATAATACGCCCTTGAATATTCATGTGTGCCCGACATTTCAAAGGCATGGGAAAGAAACTTCATGGTACTGTCACGGTAATGGTCCCTTAGCGTTTCGTAAGCAACTGTATCGCCCAGAACCCTAACCTTCCATGACATTTTTGAAATCTCCTCTTTAGAAAGCTGACCAACAAAAATCGGTACTGTATCTTCTTTTTGCTTGCATGCAATTACTAGCAAGGAGCAAAAAATCACTAAATACCGAACCGATCTTGCTGAGATGACCATCTATCTCCGATTCATAAATATCATTATAAAGTATAGCAGCGTAGCCAACGACCCCAAAGCAGCCACCACATAGGTACGTGCTGCCCATTTAAGGGCATCTTTGGCACCCGCGTATTCTTCTTGGGTAACCATGTTTTCCTTTTCCAACCAAGCCAAAGCACGGTTACTGGCATCGAACTCCACAGGGAGGGTGATGAAGGCAAAAGCTGTTGTAGCAGCAAACAGTACGATTCCGATTAGGAAAATGTTAGCACCAAAAACACTTCCGGTAGCTGAAAGTATAATTCCTAACATAATTACGATATTGGATAACCTACTGGCAACACTCACCATTGGTACGATCTTACTCCGCATTTGCAACCAACTATAGGCCGTGGCGTGCTGAACGGCATGCCCCACTTCGTGGGCGGCTACAGCAGCGGCAGCGGCGTTTCGCTGCGAATAAACAACCTCACTAAGGTTTACGGTTTTATTTTGTGGATTGTAATGATCGGTCAATTGTCCTCGGGTAGAAATCACCTGTACATCACGGATACCGTGATCATCCAACATCTTCTGGGCAATTTCGGCCCCACTCATACCATTTCGTAAATGGATCTTGGAGTATTTCTTGAACTTGCTCTTTAAACGATTACTGACGTAGCTACTAATTAAGAATAGCACCCCCGCCAATATATAATATCCCATCATGATTTTTAAAATTTAAGTGTACTAAAGATACCTAAATTATAGCAAAAATAATTCCGAAGGGAGATGCCTGACAAAGCGTCAAAAAAGCGTTGATTACCCTACGATATTGATGATCTTACCTGGAACTACAATCACCTTCTTAGGGGTTCGCCCAGCCAATTGTTGTTGTGTGCGTTCGTGTGCCATTACAGCAGCTTCAATATCTTCCTTGCTCATATCCAAGGGCAATTCCAATTTAAAGCGCATCTTCCCGTTAAAAGAAATAGGGTATTCCTTGCTGCTTTCTACCAAATGCGACGCTTCGAATTGAGGGAAAGCGGCGGTTGCTATACTTTCATTATGCCCCAGCTTGCTCCAAAGCTCTTCCGCTATGTGTGGTGCGTAGGGTGAAATAAGGATTAATAAGGGTTCCAAGATTTCGCGGCTATTGCACTTTTGGGCCGTCAATTCGTTTACGGCAATCATAAACGTGGATACCGAAGTATTGAAACTGAAGTTTTCGATATCCTCGGCTACTTTTTTGATGGTCTTATGAAGGGTTTTCAAATTGTCCTTGGTAGGATCGGCATCCGAAACGGCAAAAGCTCCCTCGGTTCCGCCGTGGTAGAGTTTCCATAGTTTCTTCAAGAAGGAATGCACCCCTGTGATCCCAGCAGTACTCCATGGCTTCGCCTGATCCAATGGCCCTAGGAACATTTCGTACATACGCAACGTGTCGGCTCCGTATTGAGAACAAATATCGTCTGGATTAACCACATTAAACCATCGTTTGGACATTTTCTCCACTTCGTGGCCTACTATATATTTTCCATCTTCCAATACGAACTCAGCATCTTGGTATTGGGGTTGCCAGTTTCTCAAGCCTTCCAAATCAAGTTCACTGGAAGCATTCGCTAAATTCACATCAACACGGATTTCCTCTACTTCGTGCTCCCCTTTTAAACCAGCCGAAACATAAGTGTTGGTTCCAGACACTCTGTAGACCAAAGCACTGGTTCCCAAAATCATCCCTTGGTTGATAAGCTTTTGCGCAGGTTCATCTACAGGCAATACACCTCGATCGTACAGGAATTTCACCCAAAAACGGCTGTACAGTAAGTGACTGGTAGCGTGTTCGCTCCCTCCTATATACAGATCTACATTGCCCCAATACTTCATAGCATCCTCAGAAGCCAAGGCATCAGGGTTTTTGGGATCCATATACCGAAACATATAACAGCTACTTCCTGCCCATCCTGGCATGGTGTTTAATTCCAATGGGAAAATAGATTCGTTATCAATTTTATCATTACCCACTACTTCGTTCTTATTGGTATCCCAAGCCCAAACGGTAGCCCTTCCCAAGGGAGGTTCCCCGCTTTCGGTAGGTAAGTATTTTTCCACTTCGGGCAAATGTAAGGGCAAATGTTCCAAATCGATCATTTGTGGCAAGCCATCTTTGTAGTATACTGGGAAAGGTTCCCCCCAATAACGTTGTCTGGAAAATACGGCATCACGCAAACGGTAATTGATCTTTCCCTTGCCCTGATTCTTTTCTTCCAAGGCTTCGATCACCTTTCTAGTGGCATCTTTATAGTTGAGCCCATTGATAAAATCGCTATTGGTAATGATGGTGTTTTCTTTATCGGCAAAGGCTTCTTCAGAAATATCGATCCCTTCGAAAATGTTGGGGATATCGATTCCAAAATGCTTGGCAAAATCGTAATCACGCTGATCTCCACAAGGAACAGCCATTACGGCTCCTGTTCCATATCCAGCCAATACATAGTCCCCGATCCAAATTGGGATGGGCTTTTCTGTAAAAGGGTGCTCGGCATAGGATCCAGTAAATACCCCACTAATGGTTTTTACATCGGCCATTCGTTCCCGTTCGCTACGCTTTGCAGTAGCTTCCACGTATTGGGCAACTTCGTAGCGTTGCTCCATGGTGGTAATTTCGCCTACCAACTCATGCTCGGGAGCCAAGGTCATAAAACTGGCGCCAAAAATGGTATCGGGTCGGGTGGTAAATACTTCAATGGAGTGATCAGATCCTTGTATTTTGAAAGTTACGCTGGCTCCTTCGGAACGTCCAATCCAGTTGGTTTGGGAATCCTTCAGTGGTTGCGGCCAGTCTATTTTGTCCAAACCGTCCAACAAACGCTGCGCGTAGGCAGTAATACGCATGCTCCACTGCATCATTTTCTTGCGGATCACAGGATGTCCACCACGTTCGGAAACACCGTTCACTATTTCGTCATTGGCCAATACGGTTCCCAGTGCGGGGCACCAGTTTACTTCGGTTTCGGCCAAATAGGTCAATCTATATTTTAGGAGTACTTGTTCTTGGCGCTTTTTGGAATAGGAATTCCATTCTTCAGCAGTAAATGAAGCAGTTCCTGCATCGCATTCGGCATTCAGTTTTTCATTCCCTTGTTCGGAAAATACCTTTACCAATTCGGAAATAGGAAAGGCTTTCTGATGGTCTTTGCAATACCAGCTTTCGAACAACTGAATAAAAATCCACTGGGTCCATTTGTAATAATCGGGATTGGAAGTGCGTACTTCTCGGCTCCAATCGAAGGAAAACCCGATTTTATCCAACTGATTGCGATACCCTGCAATGGTATTTCCCTGCTTATCAATTCCTCCTTCAATATTTACACGCGTGGTATCGGCTGGGTGCTGCCCTGTCTGTATGGCGTATTGCTCTGCAGGCAAGCCAAAACTATCATATCCCATAGGATGCAAGACATTGTACCCTTGGTGTCTTTTAAAACGGGCATACACATCGCTGGCAATATATCCGAGTGGGTGTCCTACATGGAGTCCCGCCCCAGAGGGATAAGGGAACATGTCCAACACATAGTATTTGGGCTTATCGCTATCGTTCTGCGCATGGAAAGTTCCATTTTTAGCCCAGTATTTTTGCCATTTGGCTTCTATCTCGTTGAAGTGATACTTGCTCATTGTCTTGCTTTCTAAGAATTGGCAAATTTACACCTATTGTACGAAAGAGAAAAGTTTGTACGTTAGTAAGTGTGAGATACAAAAATCGTTGTATTTTTATCCCACTCAATATGGCAACCTCTTTCGAAAAATACCAGAAGCGAAGACTCATCTCTTCCTACTTTAGTGTCGTTATAAGCATCTCTCTAGTATTGTTCCTTTTGGGACTTCTGGGGTTGTTTGTAATAAACAGCAACCAATTGTCCCGTTATTTCAAGGAACAAATTCCCTTGTCCATTTATTTGAAGGACAACGCGAAGGAAGTGGAGATCGACCAACTCAAGCAAAGTTTGGAAATGGCAGAGTACACCAAATCGGCCACCTATGTTTCCAAAGAAGAGGCTGCGGAGCAGCATTCGGAAGCCATTGGGGAGGACTATTTGGAGTTTTTGGGATACAATCCATTGCAAAACAGCATTGATGTGGAATTGTTGGCGGAGTTTGTTTCTTCAGAAAAACTAAAGGAAATCGCCAACGAGATTAGTGCCAAGGATTTTGTGGAAGAAGTGGAATATGACGAAGTATTGGTAGAGCTATTCGATAAGAACATAAAAGTGATCAGTTTTTGGGTTCTGGTCTTCAGCGCATTATTCTTAGTCATTGCCATGCTACTTATTAACAGCTCCATACGTCTTTCGGTCTACTCTAAGCGTTTTACTATTAAAACCATGCAAATGGTAGGAGCCACCAAACGGTTTATTAGACGCCCATTTATATGGAAAAGCATGCGTTTGGGTATTTTGGGATCCTTCCTGGCTATTATAGGGGTAGCTGCCGTTCTGTTCTTACTGGATAGGGAATGGCCTCAATTGGGCTTACTGGACAATACGGTACTTATCGTGGGCTTGTTTGTCTTTTTATTGATTGTAGGAGTGGTCATTACGTGGATAAGTACCTTTTTCGCAACCCAGCGTTTCCTGAATCTAAGAACGGACGAATTATACTATTAGCTAGTTATGAAAAAGCCGATTAAGTATATCGTTATTCTTGTCGTGGTTTTGGTTGCTGCATTTTTTTTAGACCGAGTCATCACAAACCCTACTATTTACAATTGCGAAGCGGTTGAGATTACCGCTACCAAAATTTATGAAGGAGGCGAAAAGGATTTATTTGTCCAAGCACCCAACGGGGATTCCTACTACATAAACCGTGGACTGGAAAAGGGGTTTACGATCGATGAAATGAAGAAAGAAATTAAAAATAAAAAGGTTACCTTGCACCTGCCTAAGCAATTGTTTGGTTTGGTAACCAGCAATCATATTGCACAACTTACTTGCAGGGATAAAGTATTGTATACCGAATTTAAGTAACCATGGGAGAGAAAAAAAGAAAAGAGCAAGCTAAAAAGACATCGTTTATTTTCGAAAAGAAAAACTATAAGTTCATGCTTATAGGGGGTGCTTTCATTGCCTTGGGTTTTATCCTTATGGCTGGTGGTGGAAGTGACGATCCCAACGTGTTTAATCCAGACATTTACCACTGGAGACGCATCCGTTTGGCACCTGCTTTAATCCTTATTGGTTTTGGTTTTCAGGTATACGCCATTCTATTAAATCCCCTTAAACAAAAATAATCCATGGAAACTTGGGAAGCTATCGTCTTGGGCATTGTCCAAGGCTTGACCGAATTCCTACCGGTCTCCTCCAGTGGACATCTAGAATTGGGAAAAGCCCTCTTGGACGATCAGTCCATGCCCGAAGAAAGTCTCCTATTTACGGTAGTACTGCATTTTGCGACAGCTTTAAGTACGCTAGTTGTATTCCGAAAGGACATTTGGGATATTCTAAAAGGCTTATTGCAGTTTAAATGGAACGAAGAAACCCAGTTTTCGCTAAAAATTATTGTTTCTATGCTCCCTGCAGTTATTGTGGGTGTACTGTTCGAGGAACAGTTAGAAGCCTTGTTTGGAGGTAATGTTGGTTTTGTTGGGGCCATGCTCATTATTACCGCTATACTACTATGGTTGGCAGATAAAGCCAAGGACACCGAGAAAAAAGTATCCTACAAAAACGCCTTTGTTATTGGTATTGCCCAAGCCATTGCTATGCTCCCGGGGATTTCCCGTAGTGGTGCTACGATATCTACTTCGGTGTTACTGGGCAATGACAAAAGTAAGGCTGCCCGCTTCTCCTTTTTAATGGTAGTCCCCCTCATTTTCGGAAAGATTGCCAAAGACATCCTTAGTGGGGACCTTAGCACCGATACTGCCAATTTTACCACATTGGGTCTTGGATTCATCGCTGCTTTTGTGGCGGGTCTTTTTGCCTGTACCTGGATGATTGCTTTGGTACGGAAAAGCAAACTAAGTTGGTTTGCCATTTACTGCCTCTTGGTGGGAATCACCGCCATTATTGTTAGTTTTGTTTCATGACGCTCGAAGATTTTAAAGAAGGGCAGGTACTGCTTATCGACAAACCGTTGGAATGGTCTTCCTTTCAGGTGGTAAACAAAGTACGTTGGCTTATTAAAAGGCAATTCGGCATCAAAAAAATAAAGGTAGGGCATGCAGGAACACTGGATCCTTTGGCTACAGGCTTGCTTATCCTTTGTACGGGAAAGTTCACCAAGAAAATAGAAACGTTTCAAGCACAGCAGAAGGAATATACAGGAACTTTCACTTTGGGAGCCACTACCCCAAGCTATGATCTGGAAACGGAGGTAGATCAAGAGTTTGATATATCTGGGATTACTGAAGAGAACATCCTAGCTACCACAAAACAGTTCATGGGCGACATACAACAACAACCCCCTGTTTTTTCAGCTCTTAAAAAAGATGGAAAACGATTGTATGAGTTTGCCCGTGAAGGAAAAGAAGTAGAGATCCCTACCCGTACCATACATATTTCGGAATTTGAAATTACCCGCATCGATCTTCCTCATGTAGACTTTCGGGTAGCTTGCAGTAAAGGAACCTATATTCGTTCTTTAGCGCACGATTTCGGGAAAACCCTAAACAATGGAGCACACCTTTCGGCACTACGCCGCACTAAGATTGGTGATTTTGATGTTAAGGATGCTCTTTCCATCGAGGCATTTGAAATTTCCTTAAAGAGTTCTTAATGTTTGCGTTAAATCCCATTAAAACCCTTTGTCTTCTTCCAAAAAAGTAGTCTTTTTGCGCTATGAATTTCAACTATTCCTATAGAGCCTTTCTCATTACCAGTCTTATGGTAGGTAGCTTGGTACTTCTCATGTTAAGCGTAAAGCTTTACAAAAAGGAGCAACCCGAAGAGGAAGCTATGGCCGTGGAATATGCCGAAGACATTCTAGAAGAAGAATTAGCCATTGTGGACACGGAGCATGTTAAGATAGAAACCCACTCGGCCTATAACGAAGCCGAGCAGTTTATCCGTGAACTGGAGAACGAGCGCACTGAAAACGGTGATGATTCCTCCCAAGAAGCGGATGATTCTGAAATTGATACAACGTCCAACGATTTGGCGCTTAGTAGTGCCAAAGATCAATTGAAAAAGGTAAAAGAGGAACTTTCCAAAAAATCTTCCACAAAGAATGATTCCAAAGAAACCACCTCATCTTCTTCCCGAAAAACCACCATTAATTACTCCCTAAAAGGGAGAAACGATCTTTCTTTGCCTAATCCTGTCTATACCTGCCAAAGCGGTGGTAAGATTGTGGTGAATATTGAAGTGAATGCCTTGGGCAAGGTTGTAAAAACCTCCTACAATAAATCGAGTTCGACCACCACAAACGGTTGCCTTATAGAAAGTGCGCTAGAATACGCCAAAAAGGCGAAATTCACCACCAAGGGCAATCAAGAAAAGCAAATAGGCACAATTTCCTATCACTTTCCAGGGCAGTAATCCCTAAATCATCTGGGAAAGATCTTCTATAATATTTTGCGATTTATCCTTATTGTACCAAACCTGTAGGTCTTTTTTAAACTCAGGTGTTAGGGTACCATGTGCTTCTTTAAAATCTGCTACCATTTGTGTAGCAATGGAAGGCCTTGGCCCCCAATCGGCCACCACTTCTTCCTTTTCATGATCCCAAACAATGAGCTTTGGAATGGACATGGCACCATTGGTTAAGAATGCATTCATAAGGTCCAAATGCTTGTCCCGAAGCAACACTTTAAAGTCGATATTAGGCGAAAAATCGGCCAATTTGTTCATGGCGGGCATGGATTGTGCCGCATCGCCACACCAACTTTCGGTCAATACCAACCAGGTTTGCTTTCCTGAAAAGTTTTCGAATTTTTTCTGAATGTCTTCAGGGATCTTTACGGTCTTATCCAACCGCTTCATCCGTGAATGGTTCAATAGAGTATATTGGGTTAGGGATTCGGTCTGATTAGGCCCTGTACTGGTTCCTTTTTCCACATGATCCTCGACCAGTTTTCTGTAATCGCCGTACGAAGTCCCTTTTGTTAAGCTGTCTTTTACCAAAGACAATGTATCTGAAGTTTTTGTCATTATTTCCATGTACAATAAGTCGCAAAATTATTGAAATCTTACTAACTTCCCTCTTCAGAATAAAAACCCGATGTAAAATGAAAAAAAGATGCGATTGGTGTGGTGAAGATCCACTCTATGTAGCTTACCACGACGAGGAATGGGGCGTGCCCGTAAGGGATGATGATACCCTCTTCGAGTTCTTGATTCTAGAGACCTTTCAGGCAGGTTTGAGTTGGATTACGGTATTGAGAAAGCGGGAAAACTTCAGGAAGGCATTCGATAATTTCGATTACAAAAAAATTGCTGGGTACGATCAGAAGAAGATAGACTCATTGTTGCAGGATGCAGGGATTATCCGAAACAAACTAAAGGTACATGCCACAATAACCAACGCACAGGCCTTTGTGAAGGTTCAAGAAGAATTTGGAAGCTTTAGCAAGTACATTTGGGGGTTTACCGACGGAAAACCCATTAAGAATGACTTTAAGGAGATGAAAGACATTCCTGCCAACACTCCGTTAAGCGATGCCATAAGCAAAGACTTAAAAAAACGTGGGTTTAAATTTGTGGGCACTACGGTCGTTTATGCCCATATGCAAGCAACCGGTATGGTAAATGACCATATAAAAAGCTGTTTTCGCTACGAGGAGGTTTAATTGTCGGAGACTGCCAGATAGGGATTCCCTTCCAAACGTACTTTTAGAGCCTTTAGGGTTTGCTTATAACGAAACACTATTTTTTTGTCTGTAGGTTTTTCGGTTTCAAAAACCTTTTCGAACCATTTTTTGGCTGAAGTATAATTTCCTTGAAAATAGTGTTCGTTAGCCAGTTTTAGATATATTTCTGGTGTTCCGTAACCTTCCTTTACGACCTGTTCGTAAACTTTGGCGACGTCGATGTCTTTATTAACATCGGTTTTGGCTTGGTTTTGGGCGAAAAGTTGTGATGTTGCTAAAAAACATAGCATACATAAGAAAGGGGCTATACGTCTCATAAGTATGAATTTGGGAAAATTCTGATGCTAATGTGTTGAAACTGTGCTAAAAAAACAAATTTATTCGATGAACTACACGAATTTTCATCTGATTTTAATTAACTAGCTGATTTACAGCTATTTATTATTTTTCAGGATATTAAGGAAAGAGCTTCGGGGTATTTCCCTAGCCCCAAGGCTTTCTAGGTGCTCGTTATATACTTGGCAATCGATAAGTTGGTAATCTTTGGTTTTCAATTTTTCCACCCAATGGTACAGCCCTACTTTGGAGGCATCACTCCTATGGCTAAACATGCTTTCCCCGCAAAAAATCCTGTGCTCTGGAAGGTCTATGCCATACAATCCCCCCACCAATTCTCCATTGCACCACACCTCAACAGATTGTGCATGCCCTAGCACATGAAGCTCTTGGTAAGCTTCAATCATTTCCTGGGTAATCCAAGTGCCTTCTTGACCCGGTCTTGTGGTTTGGGCACAGTGGGCAATGACATCTGAAAAACGTTCATTGAACGTAATATTGAATATTTCTTTTTTAATGGTCTTCTTCAGGCTTTTAGATACCTTCAACTCGTCTGGAAAAAGCACCATGCGTGGATCTGGCGACCACCACAAAGGGTGTTGCCCCCATTTGTTCTATCCAGTTAACAACAGAAAAACCCTGCTATATACCTTACCCAGACCCCAAAAACGCTAGCTTTGCAGCAGTTCTAAAACGCAGAAGGCTTGATTTGGGTCTAACCCAGGAAACGGCCGCAAACATTTTGGAGATTCGTCTACATGCCTATCAATGCCTCGAGTGGGGTATCCACAAGGCCAATATTCGTATTAGAAAAAAAGTTAACGAGTTCTTGGGGTACAACTTTTGGGATGATGGTTCTGGTTCTTTGTCAAACCGACTTCTACTCTACAGGATTGAAAATAGGTTAACAGTTAAAGAACTAGCAGATAAACTATCCATAAGTAAAAACACCGTCTATCGCCTAGAAAAGAACAACAATGAAGTATCTCAGGAAACATTAAAAAAAATAAACAACAACCTTAAATGCTTGTTTGGCATTTAAAGATTTCCTCTATAATTGCCTACACCAATCAATCGATGATTTTTAACTATGAAGCACTGCCTAGATCATCTGGATATTTTGTTTCGAAGTATTTTTCAATTCTGTTCTTTACCTTTTGCCGAAACGTCCTTCCGATTTTTAATCGATGATCCCCGCTCCAAAGGTGTGTCCATTCCCTGCGACTGTCGATAAAGTTCATATTGACGGCGTACTGTCGGGAAATACGTACAAAGTAACCGCATTCATCAATGACATCCTGCAGACAACCCCTATCGTAAAACACCTCCCCGCTAACCGTTACCAACTTAATGTTGTTCTTGGCCACGTTCTCGGTCGTGAAAAACCTGATCCTTTGGTACTCCACCTTGAAAAGGTTGGGTTTTAAGAGACCTGAATCCTTCCCGGGTTTCAGTGAGAACCAATCGGCTATTCTACAATGCATGCCAAAGAATAGGATATTTGGAAACATCTATACTTGGTATAAGTGTTTTTAGAATTTGAATTTGCTCGGGATAACGGAATCCCTTTCCTGTTTAAGGGACTCCTTCAGTTTAGGGATAAGTGTCCTTGTTTTTTTTCCGCGGATATAGAGAAGGTTAATAATGAAGGATGCGACCGAGACCAGTACTATGGCGGAGATCAACAGCCCCTTGGAATAATCCTCCAGGGAGGCCAGCTTTATAGAAAACAGATCCGGTTTGTCCAGCGCTAGGTCGTTCTCAACAAAGACACGGTATGAATTGATCAGTATGGTAATTAGCCCGATATAGTTGAACCCGATGCAGGACAGTATAAAGGCATTCGACGAGGCATTCTGTGACTTTTCCAGCACATACTTGTTCCAATAGGTAAAAAAGCCCACCACCCCAAGCTTGGACTCAATCCATTCCAAATGAATGCACCTGGCATAAACGTTGGCATGGATCGATCCGATCACCCTAATGGAGACATAGGTGCTGAGGAGCAGAATGATGTTCTGGATGGAGTTTTCGATCACATCCGATGACCTTTCCATCGATATAAGGGAAACCAACAGGGTGATCCCCCCTCCCAATGCCAATATCCTCATACCACTGTAATTTTTGAGCAGGTCACAGGAAACCACATAGTCCGTCTTTTCGAAAGCATCATTTTGGTTTTCTTCGATTCCTGGTGTCTTCATGGTTGCTTCTTTCCACCGTAAACAAAATCATCAAAATGGGAAGGCCGCCACTGGTCCGTTTCCGTGTAGTAATTCAGTACCACAACCATTTTGTATTCCTTTTCAGTCGGCCTGGATTGATGCCAGACCTTCCTTCCCTGCATTAAAAAAAGGCTACCCTCCCTTGCATGGTAGTCAACCTTTTCCACCCAATCCGGTTTGGATGGATGGGACCTGCGTATCTCCATTTCCAGAGGTGCCTCGGTATTCGATGTAAGGTACAAAAGTGCTGTGATCGTATTGGTATCATAATGCCACCCGATCGTTCCACCCCCCGGGGGATAGGCCTTTATGTTTATATCCGAATCCCGATAAGGGGACAGAACCGCCTTTGAACAGGTAACCAATGCTATCTGCGGTAGAAGGCAATGGTAAAGTACAACAAGTTCCGGGAAGTGGTCCCGTATGTCACCACCCTTGAAGATATAATGGAAGTATTTACCCGCACCGTCAAGTTCCTCATCGGTTCCAAGCCCCTCGTGGTTAACAAGGGTAATCTTACCTTCATCTATCAGGTTTTTGGCCTTGTTGAAAATCTCCCGGCAAACAGGTTTTGGGATTACCCCTTCGATCTCCAGATATAGCTTGTATAGGTATTCGTTCTGAAATTCTGCCAATCTCATGGGTTCTTTTTTATAGTTTATACAATTCCGGCCTTCTGTCCTGGTGTACCTTTATCTGGTCCCTGACCATTTGCTTAGTGGCAAGGTCTATCCGACCTATCAACAGGTCTTCGTGTATCTGCGTGCCACTGGCCATTACGTCTCCGTATGGGCCGATCAACATGCTTGTCCCCGCAAACTGGAGCCCGGTATCGTTCCCGATCCTGTCCGTAGCAGCAACATACAATTGGTTCTCTATGGCCCTTGCCATTGCCAGGTTCTGCCAATGCGGCAACCTGACCAAAGGCCATGCTGCGGGTATCACGATAAGGTCCGCCCCCTGGAGCGCCATGGTCCTTGCGATTTCCGGGAACCTTATCTCATAACAGGTCATTATACCGATCCGTATACCCTCTATTTCAAAAACCCCGATCTCTTCCCCGGATACCAGGGATTCATGTTCCAACATGGGCTCTGCAGTGATGAGATGTGTTTTGAAATACTCGTTGACGATCCCTCCCCCGCGGTCAATGGAAACGACACCGTTGAAAACACCTTTCGGGGTTTTCTTGGATACCCCTGCGATGATATTGATACCGTTCTCTTTTGCCGATTTCCTCAAGATGGGAACGGGACCCTCTCCCCATTCATTTGCTTTCTTGAGTATGACATCCATGTCATATCCCGTATCACTCATCTCCGGGAAGATAATGAGATCGCAAGAGGAATTCTTGGCCCTTGAGATGAACCCGAGCATTTTCTCCGTGTTTGCTTCAACATCCCCGGAGACAACATTTATTTGTGCTAGTCCTATTTTCATGATTGTTCTGGTTTTTATGTGTTCATTATACTATGCAAGCCGTCGAATTCAACCCAATGCGCCCATTGGCGGGAATTGTGGTTTTGGTTCCGTTTCATTGGGCAAACGGGGACGGGTTTCCAAAAGCGGGATAGCCTTGGCCGTAAAAAAACGTAATGATCGAAAATTGACCATCAAAAACACAGTCGATCCACTTTTCATGGGTTGAATATTCAATGCATTGGTTTTTAATATGCATCGAAACTATGCAAAGAATCCTTAACAAAAAGGCCTGTGAACCGTTAATTTCATTGGGATTGCAAAAACCTTCACCCAAAGTGAAGGTTTTTAGGAAGGAAGGGTGTTGCTGTCTTTTTCCTTTGTGATTTCTGCGTTCTTGAATTCAATAATTTCAGTAGGGTAAATGGTGATGACATGATAATACCTGGCCTTTGAGGTGCCCAGTCCTATCTCCCTTTTACCACTTCATTTAAAATTCCCCAAACCTAACTACTTTAGGTATTCGAAGCAAAGTCAGGAGGGCGGGACGAATGGCATAAGAAACGCATGAGCCAATTACTTACCTGAAAGGAAGTTTTCCAGATATTTGAGATCCATAACAATTTTGTTTGTGAAATCGCGGGGGACATGGGAACTAGTCAATGAGCTATCCCATAACTACCTCTTCTTGGGATATACCCTAAAAACCTTAAAGTTTGAGGCCCTTTGTTACCTGAGGGACACTTTTCAGGTATTCATTCTATAATCGATCCAAAACAACAAATGATCCAACAAGCCCTTCTGTTCATGGATTCCTGATTCCAATGGTCCTATGCACGATGCATCTTCGGGGCCTGAGCAGTGGATCTGCCTTAAAGAAACCCTTGTCCCCATTATAAAAACAAAAAAATGTGACCATTGGGGTAACAAAAGCAGGAATCTTCGATATAGGATCGAAACAAAACAAATTAAAATTGATATTATGAAAACGCTATTAAAAAAAACAACCTTGTTGGCAATAACGATTGCAACAGTCTATTCGTGCTGTTGCCCAACGGATCCGACACCCTCGGGAACCATTTCTGAAGCAGAAGCACAGGCAATGAGTGATTTATACGAGTTAAATCAGTATTTTTATATCAATGAGAATATGGGTGGACAGGATAACCTATCCGTTAATTTTGACATCGAAGACCTTGAGGATTACATATGCCTGGTCAAAAAGGAGGCGGGTTCCCAAGGGATCGGCACCCCCGGGGTACGGGTCTATTTCGCTGCCACGGACGACGACCCAAACTCTGATGATCCCTCGGATATAAGGATGACCGTGTTTTTTGTAGGTACCTCCGTTACGGAAAATTCAATTTGTGATATAACAGGGATTCCTTTATTGAATATGGGTGACGTAGGGAACAACGGCTTCGGAACCGTTAATTGCTTTGAAGATTAATTTATGATC
>JANQKN010000154.1 GCA_028281065.1 Flavobacteriaceae bacterium
ACCTTTTGATTGTACAGGATCTGCAATACGGTTATTTGTCACTAAATCATTATAAGTTCCTATGGCTAGATCATAGGGATATAGATTTTCTGTTTTCTCTATTGATCCGTTACTACTCTCTAATTCTTGGATTTTCAAATGCCCCTGAGGATTTGTATAATTGTTAGTAGTCACAGTTTCCATGAGCTGACCGTTTTCCCGCCCTTTTCGGGTTGTTTCTGTAAGCCAAACCTTGTCCCATTGGTTCCAAAATGCGGTTAGGGAATTTGCATAGACTCTGGATTCCTGTGGGATCGAGGTGAGCCCTGAATAGGATTCGGAAATCCCAACATTCAAAGAGTAAACCTCTCCGTTTATCCCGTTAAGTGAGGAAGCAGTAAAATCGTATTCGTGGGAAACCTCACTCAAAAGCCCGTCGTTGTTATCATAAATTTTCTCGGAACGTAAATGGCCATTCATGAATTCCCTGTTGTCAACTGCCAAGAACGGAAAACTTGAAACTCCTGCCGAACCAAAACGGTATTTCCGTTCAAGGTACCCTAATGAATTTCCCACATTATCAACCCTTTTTTCATAAACCGTACCATAATACACGTGTGAACCCTGATAAAAGGCCAATGGGACATTACTGCTACTTGAGTGGATGCGATAGTTGCAAGAAGAGCTTCCTGCATGGACAAAAAAGTTGTATGAGGTGATATTCCTTTTCCTGAACAAACTTCCCAAACTTACCCCTTCATCGGTTTCATAAATATATTCTTTGGTAATGCATTGATTAGAACCAGTACTAGGGCAACTCTTTATCCTGGAAACCCTTATCCCTCCTGTTTCCACCGATCTGGTTGGTGGTGTAATAGCGGGATCAAAATAGGATACTTGAGCAGACGCAATGAGTATATCCCCTGTATCATAAGGGATTGCCTGTGAATACAACACCTCTGTACGGATGGTGTAATTCCCCTGAGTAAGTTTAACTCTTCGTGTGTACACCTCTTCACCAGGGGTCCCGTTTATGGGGAGATTGCTCCCAATTTCCAAGATCACCCCGTTGCACCCATCTGTGGTTGCGCTCGCACAATCCTCATCAGCACAATAATTGGAACTGGTGCCGTTTCTTGTTATCTCTGCCTTTGCGAAACCATAGATGACTCCATCAGGGACACCGTCCGTATTATCATAGGGTTGCGACTGTCTCTTTACCCGCATTGTGATGAATGCATATTGGTAGGGAGCATCTATCGTAAAGGTGTCTGTGTCTACTTCTCCTGTTGAGCCACCATTCTGTTCATCCCAATTGAGACTGGAATAGGCATTTGCATTTGAGTTTGTTAATGCCGTACTACAAGAATAAGGGATCTCCTGTCCCTCTGGATCAAAGGTGTTGGCTTCATATTCTATCTCCGTAGTACCCTTTGTGGGATATTCTATACTCGCAAGGGCTCCCACTTTGGCCAATTGAAAATCCGGTTGGCGGTATCCATAAAGATCATTTGGGTTCGCCGTGTTGATCAGCGGCCCTGTATTCCCGTTATGAAAACCCCAAAAATCCTGTTCGTTGTATGGAATGTTTTCGGGGGGTGTACCGTAGTATCCAAAAGTATACTTGTTGGTACTGTCTTGGTTAATGGTAACAGAAGTAAGCAGTTTTCTTGTATTGTTGTTATTGTTGTAATCGAGATTGAACCAATTAATTTGGTTGTTATGTGAATCCCGGACCTCTATATAATCCAAAAGGGCTTTGTAGTTGTTATTTCCCCCTGGTAGCTGTAGAACATTCCCAAAGAGGATTTTTCCATTGGTAAAGGAAATTTCCCTTACTATCTTTTGATTGATTTCGTAATCCCTTTCCCTATACGTGGTTTTATCAAGACAACCCCCTGTGGTAATGGCCTCTCGAAAACTAACATTGTGAAGCCTCTGATAATACGTATAGTCATCGTAAAGAAAATCAATCTCACTTCCATTGGTGAGAGTAATCTTGGTTAGCTTCCATCCAGAAACGTGTTCCCCAACGTAACTACTGATCTCTTCAGGGTAGTGCTGGCCTATTCTGCCAGAGGTTTCCTGATCCTGAAATCTATATTCGACGCCGTTGTCATCAGTGATAACAAAACCTAGGGATAGATCATTTTGATCAATAAGTTCAATGTCATATGGTTTGTAAGGTTTGATGACTACATTTTTGTTTTCGTCGAAATAGAAAGAGGCATTCATGCTTCCAACACTTACCATGAACTTATCGGGTTGACCGTCAAGTGTTCCTTCAACAATACCATAGTTGAGTGCATCTATCTCATCTTGTGTGAGTTGTTGGTTTGCAAACTTTTTTACATCAATACCGACCATTAGATTTCCAATGTAGCCCGCATTATCTTCATCAGGCCTTCCTCTCACTTGGCGTGTTACCATTCCCCCAGCACTTAATGACCATCCCATTCCGATGTGCCCGGGTATCTGGTCTACCACCAATCCATTGTGCTGATAATTCAAGGAAATTGGGAGTTGGAAGCCATGTTCGGCAATAGTGTAAATGGGAACAGAAAAATTAGCCATTCCCACAGAGGGATTAACAGGGATTTCACCGAACCTGCCCAAGTCCGAAGCTTCCGGGGAAGCTGGGAATATAGTCGGTAAGTGTGATGGGTTTGTTGGTGTAGCCTGCGGATAAGCAGATGACCACACAAAACTAAAGATCAAGATGATCAAGGATCTTCGAATCATAGGAGTAAATATTAAGAATTAAACAAATTTTCTGTTCATTGTTCATGTAGAGAAACAACAAACAGTTATTAGAGGGAAGTGAAACAAATGTATATGGTTTCACCGTATTCTCCAACAGGGTTTTTACTGTTTTCTACGAATGCCCTAAAACAGTGGGTCAATGACCCATATGATCTTATTTTGGTCTATGAAAACATACCACCCTAGGAATTTTTATTTCCAAGAATGATATGGGTATAAAGGGGAGTACGGCAAATGTCGAAAGATTGTGGAAATATTCAAGGGGTGAAGTAATAAACGGTCGAATTATGTAATAAACGTTATTTCTCAACAAGAATTAGGGTATTATTCTGTTTGATTAGGGATGGATTTAGCTACCTTTCAAGATCACGTTCTTGGTTCTTGCCTTTTAATCTCTGTATCTCCTTGAGGCGATTCTGTTTCTGTTCTTGGTCGTAGGTATTGCGCCCATCAATGAGTCCCTGCATATAATCGTTTTCGGAAGAGGTAAGAAGTATCTTATCGATCAATCCCCTGTTGTGCTGTGCCAGGAAATAGGCGTTGTTAAATCCTTTCAGGTATTTTTTGGATATCGTGTTTCCCATCAGAAAGTGTCGTTAGCGTGTTTGTCCAAATACTTCATGATCGAATCCCGATCGTATAGGATGATTTTCTTTTGAGGTTGGGTGAACCTGATTGTCCCATTATCCCTCAAGTTCTGCAAGGTTGTCTTGCTCTTGATGTTGAGGAGTTCCATTGCCCCTTCAGGTGTGACCCACTTCTCAGGAGTCACCTTGAGTTTTTCGCTCATCCGTTCCACGACCACTTCAATAAGCTCGTAGAATGCTTCGTCGTGCAGGCAGATCACTTCCATACCCTAAAGATATTGTTTTTTCAATGAGAAATATCCTTATGAATTTAAAACCTGCTCCAATGCATCATCCGCTTCTTTATGAATAAAGTTAGCTTGATAGCCGATGGTGGTCTTTAGGTTACTATGGCGATACAGTTTTTGAAGCATGAGTGGGTTGATTTTATCTCCTGCAATATTGCCAAAACTATGGCGGGATATGTGGTTTGATAAGCTCTTTTTTATTCCACACATTTCAGCAATTCTCTTTAAATACTTATTAAAAAGATCAGTGGCATTTCTGGTCTTTCTAAAAATATCTTCTTTGTCATCAGGATTGGCTTTGGTTAAGAATGGAAACACATAGTCAGTTGTAGACGACGTTTCCTGTTCATACAGTTCAAGAATACCGCGTGCTTGATCCGGTACCTTCAGACTCACGGGTTTTTCATTCTTATTCATCTGATAGTATAAGCGTCCATCTACGAAGTCAGACCATTTCAGCTCCACAACATCAGAAATTCGTACCCCTGCGAAATAGTAGGAGAATAGGAATACATTTTTCGTATGCCAGATAGAGGTGTTTTCCTCTAGGGCGAGTTCTTCAATACGGACAATTTCTTCTTTCGTAAGCCCAATTTTATTCCCAGAGGTGATACGGATCTTTTCCTTGTCATCAGCAAAGGGATAATTCTTCCCGTCACTAACTCCTTCCTTGATGGCAAGATTGTAGAGGGTGCGAATGAATATGAGTTGGTTGGTAATGGTTCTTTTTTTATGACCAAGGTAGGCGGCACAGAAACTTTTGTACTTATTAATAAATGCGGTGTCGATGTCTTCAAAGGATAGCTTCTTCATCTTTGAAAAATAGGCGACTTCCTTGAGGGTGTTTCTCCCTTGTTTCCGATTCTTGGATATACGTTCTTTGCGACGGAGTTTGATTTCTTGGATACTATCCTCACGAGGTTTTGTTTTGCTGAGGTTGATAAACTCTTCAATGTTGTACAGTATTGAAAGTTCAGAGTGAGCAACCGAGAACGTACCTGCCAGATATTTGTTCTTTACCCGTTCAGCACCAAGCTGGAAAAACGAGGTGTTACCACCACTTCGTTTTATTTTCTTTTTAATCTGTTTGGTCGAAAGATTATTATCACCCGCTTCAGCTTCAAGTACCTGTGCATGGGCTTCACTCAATTTTTTCTGAATAAGATTATTCAGCCGTTTAGAGTTCGGATGTGACTTCCGAGCGCACTTGTCATCATCGTTCCAATCTTTTTGAAGGATATATTCTCCTGTAAAAATGTAACTAGGTTTGCGATTTTTTATAATACGAATGGCAATCGGAAAGGTGCCATCCTTTTTCTGTTTATGCTTGATAAGGAGTATGGTTATTGAGGCCATGAGGTTTCGTTCTTTTATTAAAAGTACGAAAAAACCCTGAGAAATGGGTAAAACATAGGTAAAACATTTTACTGTTTTATATGGTTTTATGTGGTCTTATTTGATCTTTGAAAAAGCATAAATCATTGAAAATCAAGTATATTTTATTATTTCATTACAGTATTGGTAAAGCTCATAACCCGAAGGTCACAGGTTCGAGTCCTGTTCCCGCTACAACGAAAGCTCCTTGATTTCTCAAGGAGCTTTTATTTTGCGATCAAATGAAACAGGTTTCAGCTTGAAGAGCAAAATAAAATAGATCATTGCAAAGCAATGAAGGCTTTCATTGTAAAGCTTCTTCTTTTAGGTCCGACGAGCGAATGCGAGTTAATCCATTAGTAGATTTTCAACTATCATTTACATGGTGCTATGGAAATACGTATTTATCCTTATAGTTTTCCATTCTGAACCTTCTTAGCTTGCATTCAGAAATTAGAAACAAAAAAGATGAAGAAGGCATTATTAATAATAACTGTAATTGTGATATTGATCCTTGATTCGGTATGCTTAATAACTTGATAAGAAGTATACGTATAACATCCCCATAAACATATTGGTGAAATTTCATCCTATATCCAATATGTAAGACCTCATGAATTTTCAGGAGGTTTTTCTTTTTTTATAGATAACCCAAACTTAATCCCAGTCTAGCGATACTTTCAATATCTTCGCAAAAAAATAACTACTGCATGGTAAAAGCCGTTTTGTTCGATATGGACGGGGTGATTATAGATACGGAACCCCTACACAGAAAAGCCTATTTTAAAATGTTCGAGGATGTGGGAATTCAAGTCTCCGAAGCCTTGTACACTAGCTTCACGGGAATGGCTACCCTACCCATCTGCGAACAATTATGCGACGAGTTTCAATTGAAAAGGGAACCCAAGGAGTTGGTACAGATAAAACGTAAGCATTTTAAACAACTGTTTCAAACCGATACCAGCCTACAATTACTTCCTGGGGTTTTGGAACTCATTCAGGATTATGTGGCTAACGGACTTACTTTGGTGGTGGCCTCTTCGGCTTCCATGGAAAACATCAATAGGGTGTTCGACAGGTTCGATCTTAATCAATACTTTAAAGGAAAGGTAAGCGGAGCCGATCTGGCCCAATCCAAACCCCATCCCGAAATTTTCGAAAAAGCAGCTGTACTAGCAGAAACCCCAAAGGAACATTGTATGGTGATAGAAGATGCTACCAATGGCATTAAAGCTGCCCATGCTGCAGGGATTTATTGTGTTGCGTATCGTAGTCTCCATTCTACCCAACAGGATTATTCGTTGGCAGACAAAGTAATAGACTCCTATTCAGAAATTGCATTCAATAGATTATAGGTATTGAGAAAAACCCCTCGATTTCTCAAGGGGCTTTTGGTTGGAATTAATTAACTAATACAATTATATCTACTATGGTTCAGTGGTATTATTCAAACTCTAATCAATACCGTATGTTCCTGTTCCTTGATAAACGTCTTTCCATTTTGGACTGAAGCGTGATGTAAGGGATGGTATACTCGAACGTTAAGTACTGTGCATCTATATGATCAGGGATACTGGTAGTTCTGGATGCATTTCCCTCATGGGTATGTGCCGTGTACTTGGTGGCTGGAGCATGCTCTGTGGGTAATGGTTGTTCGGGTTCCTCACAACTGGTAAACAGGAGCACAAGAAAAATATAGGCTAAGAATTTAAGTTCTGCCATTTAAAAAAAGTTGGTTGGTTATTTAGGGCATGGTCAAACATTAATTGGTAATTATTAATCGTTTGACACACACCTTTTTTCAATGGTATCAAGATATTAATATTCTTTCCTAGAGAGATATTGTTTTGGGACAAACAAATTCTGGTAAAACCATAACAGAGATGATTTTTAAATATACCGGTGATCCTTTTAAGCAGTGTCATTTTCAAGCAAGGGCATAGTATACAAGAACAAAAGGGTTACCTTTGCCCTAAAATTTTCAGCATGTCGCACCGAGCCGGTTTTGTAAATATTATTGGAAACCCCAACGTTGGGAAAAGTACCCTTATGAATGCCTTTGTTGGAGAGCGACTTTCCATCATTACCTCTAAGGCACAGACAACTCGTCACCGTATTTTGGGAATTGTGAACGGCGAGGATTTTCAGGTAGTATTGAGCGATACCCCGGGGATCATTAAGCCTGCCTACCAGTTGCAGGAAAGTATGATGGATTTCGTTAAATCTGCTTTCGATGACGCCGATGTATTGCTGTATTTGGTAGAACTGGGCGAAAAAGAACTAAAAGACGAAGGCTTTTTCAAAAAAATCACCCACACAGAAATTCCTGTATTGTTACTCATCAACAAAATAGATAAGGGCGACGAGCAAAAATTGGTCGAAGCTGTGCAATTGTGGGAGGAAAAAGTTCCGAATGCCGAAGTGTTTGCCATATCAGCACTCGAAAACTTTGGAGTCTCTCAAGTGTTTCAGCGTATTGTGGAGTTATTGCCGGAATCACCTCCTTTTTACCCCAAGGATCAATTAACGGACAAACCCGAACGGTTTTTTGTAAACGAAACCATTCGCGAAAAAATACTCTTGCATTACAAAAAGGAGATTCCCTATGCTGTAGAGATCGACACCGAAGAGTTTTTGGAAGACGAAAAGATCATCCGTATCCGTTCCGTGATCATGGTCGAGCGGGAAACCCAAAAAGGGATCATTATTGGTCATAAAGGAAGTGCCCTAAAACGGGTTGGGGTCGAAGCACGAAAAGACCTTGAAAAATTCTTTGGGAAACAGATCCATTTAGAACTGTACGTAAAGGTAAACAAGAATTGGCGCAGTAACGAGAAGCAGTTGCGTAGGTTTGGCTATAATAATTAATCCCGCAAGATTTGCTTCATAAAAGCATACAGTTGAAGCATTTCATCATGTCCAGTGGCTTTTCCCATTCTCCCGCCAAAGTAAAGAACGAACCATACCAAGATTAAAAGTCCCAAGAGGGTAAGTTGTACGGCATAAGGCTTTTCTAGGGAGATATTGGTATAAGCCCATATTCCCATACCAATAAACAGACTCGCTACTATAAAGTGGA